>CAXIAS010000015.1:0-38248 GCA_964022195.1 uncultured Roseobacteraceae bacterium | reverse complement strand
CCGATCACCGAGCGCCGGATCGGAACTTCAGGCAACGGGCGATTGGCCAACTGACCGGCAAAGCCTACGGCAAATGCAAGCAGATCGTCGTCCGTCACCGCATCGATTAAACCCGTTGACAGTGCCTTTTCCGCGCCGATCGGTTTGCCGCTGGTGACCATGTCCAGCGCGAGGTCCGCGGGGACAAGACGGGGCAACTGCACGGTGCCCCCTGCCCCCGGGATCAGGCCCAACCCCACCTCGGGCAATCCAAAGCCTGCGTCAGCTGTCGCAACGCGGCAGCGGCACGCCATCGCCAGTTCCAAACCGCCCCCAAGCGCCATGCCGTGAATGGCCGCAACCCACGGTTTTCGAGCTGCTTCCATATCACGCAAAACATCGGGCAGGATCGGCGCTATGGGCGGCTTGCCGAACTCGCGGATATCGGCGCCCGCGACGAAACTGCGCCCCGTGCAATTCAACACGACGGCCGTGACCGTATCATCCGCCTCGCAGGCAACCAGACAATCCATCAGCCCTTGGCGCACTGCATGCGAGGCCGCGTTCACCGGTGGATTGTCTATTGTTACGATAGCAATTGGGCCGTCTTTGATCAGTTGAACAGACATGGTTTTCCTTGCTTTGCGGCCGCTTATTGAAACGCTTGCAGCCCCGTTTGTCCACGTCCCAAGATCAACGCATGAACGTCATGAGTGCCCTCATATGTGTTGACCGCCTCTAGGTTCATCACGTGCTGGATGA
The DNA here is from genome assembly GCA_964022195.1 of uncultured Roseobacteraceae bacterium. Classification (GTDB taxonomy): domain Bacteria; phylum Pseudomonadota; class Alphaproteobacteria; order Rhodobacterales; family Rhodobacteraceae; genus Yoonia. The sequence continues at coordinate 37,507 of CAXIAS010000015.1, read as the reverse complement.
TGCCATATTCGTCGCTGACACCATTGCCGCCGTGCATGTCGCGGGCTTCGCGCGCGATGGCCAGCGCCTTGCCACAATTGTTGCGTTTAACGAGGCTGATCAGTTCCGCGGAATAATCGTGGCTGTCCATCAGGCGCCCCAACTGCAGCGCGCCCAGCAGACCCAATGAAATCTCGGTCTGCATGTCCGCCAGTTTCTTTTGGATCAGTTGGGTCTGCGCCAGCGGTTTGCCAAATTGTTTGCGGTCCATCGTATAGCTGCGTGCCGCGTGCCAGCAGGCTTCGGCGGCCCCCATAGCGCCCCAGCCGATGCCAAAGCGGGCACGGTTCAAACACCCGAACGGCCCCGCCAGACCCTGCGCATCGGGCAACAGGTTTTCGTCCGGCACCATGACTTCGGACATCTGGATCATTCCAGTGATCGAAGCGCGCAAGCTGAACTTGCCGTCGATTTTGGGGGCACTCAGACCCTGCATGCCTTTTTCAAGGATAAACCCGCGGATTTTTCCATCATGCGCATCCGATTTCGCCCAGATGATGAACACATCTGCGATCGGACTGTTGGTGATCCAGTTCTTTGCGCCCGACAAAAGAAACCCGCCATCGACCTTTTTGGCGCGGGTGATCATCGAACCCGGATCCGAGCCGTGGTCAGGCTCGGTCAGTCCAAAGCAACCGACCCATTCGCCGGTCGCAAGTTTCGGCAGGTATTTCAGTCGCTGCTCTTCCGAGCCATAGGCAAAAATCGGATGCATCACCAACGAGCTTTGCACCGACATCGCGGACCGATACCCGCTGTCGACGCGTTCGACCTCGCGGGCGATCAGGCCATATGACACATAGTTGGCGCCAACCCCGCCGTAGGCTTCGGGCAAGGTGGCACCCAGCATGCCCAGATCGCCCAGTTCAGTCATGATCTCGCGGTCGAAACATTCGGTCCGGTTGGCCAGAATGGCGCGCGGCTTCAGCTTGTCCTGACAATAAGCATGCGCAGTGTCACGGATCATCCGCTCGTCTTCGGTCAACATCCGATCCATCAAAAACGGATCATCCCAGGTCACAGCCTGCGGTTTGGCCCGCGCGGTTTGTGGCGTGTTTGCATGTGTCATTTTTCAATCTGCCTTTGTGTGTCAGAGGACCACGCTAAACGCGGTCGTTTCCGGCCCATTCCATCCGCGCCAGAAAATCATCCAGCGGCGTTTCAAACATGCGTGCGAAATTGTTGGACAGGGCTTTCATGGAAACACCCAACAAGGCTTCCATTGCTTGGGCCGGGGTAAAACCTGCGGCAAGAAAGTCGGTTTTGGTTTCGACGCTGATTGCGCCACGCGTTTCCAGAACCTCTTCGACGAATGTACGCAGCGCCTGCAGACGCGCGTCTTCGATCACATCACCGGTGCGGATTGATTCAATTGCAGCCTTATCCAGCTTGGCCATACGCGCGCCGGACGAATGTGCCGCCACGCAGTATTTGCATCCGTTATGTGCACTTGCGGTCAGCAGGATCATTTGCTGCTCGGCGGGGCTAAAGCTGGTTCTGGCGATCAGGTCGGACAGGCTCAGGTAAGCCTCCAGAACAATAGGCGCGGCTGCCATCTGGCGATACAGATTAGGCAACATGCCCCCCATCTTGTCTTGGACGCCTTGCAGCAGCTCGCCTGCGCCTTCGGGTGCGTTATCAGCGTTATATAGTTCAATGGGCATGATCAACCTTTCTGATTTTCAATCATTTGAGAGAGTTTTCCACGCATAATCTTGCGCGTGGGTGTTGTGGGAAGTGTTTCGAAAACGGCCAATCGTTCGGGCCATTTGTATTTGGCCATGCCAGCCAGCGACAATGCTGCGGTGACGTCTTCGAGGTCAATTTCAGCGCCTGGGGCCAATTCCACGCACAGGCACCCGCGTTCGCCCAAATCGGGATCGGCGATTGGCACGATGGCGCATTGCCGGATTTGCGCAAGCGACAGCAGGACTTCTTCTACTTCGATGGGGTTGAATTTGACGCCCCCACGATTGATGATTTCTTTTGTCCGGCCCGTAATGGTCAGAAACCCGTCCGCATCCAGCGTTGCCAGATCACCGGTGGCAAACCAGCCGTCCGCATCGAAGGCCCGCGTCGTTTCATCTGGGCGGTTCAGATAGCCCGCAAAAACCGAAGGGCCGCGCACGTGCAACGCCCCTTGTTGTCCCGCATCAAGCACCGCGCCATCTTCGTCCAAAATGCGTAGTTCTGTATTTGGCACACAAGCCCCAGCGGTCGAGAACCGTTTTTCTGCCGGATCATCAGGGCGACCGAACGTGCCCGCCTGAAGCTCGCTCATGCCCCATAGCTGAACCACCGAACCGCCCGGCATGATCCCGTCAACCGATTGGGCCAAGGCACGCGGCACCGCGGCGCCAGACAAGCACAAAAGCTTGGCATCTGACAAATGATCCGATGTCAGCGCACCATTGGCGACAAACGGCGCAAAATGCGCTGGCGCCGCATAAATATGTGTGGCTTTGGCCGTGGTCAGATCATCCAGCAATGTAGCAGGATTAAAGGCTGGCAATAGAACCATAGCCGCACCGCTGGCCAGCGACAGGTGCATCGTGAACAACCCGTAAAGGTGGCTCATGGGGGCAAGCGACAAGATCCGTCCGTCCGTCCCGATCTGCATCTCAGCGGCGGCAGCCAAAGCGTTGTTCAAGAACCCGCGATAGGAATGCGGCACGCCCTTGGGGGCTGCGGTCGTGCCCGACGTATACAACAACAAATACCGATCATCCGTATCCGTTGCGATCTGATCGGACGGGTCCGCCCGTGTTGCAAGCAGCGCCTCTAGGGACACGCATCCATCGGGTGCATCGCCTGCAACGATCACATGGTCCAGATCCGGCAACGTGCTGCGGATGGACAAAATGTCGGTGGTGCGGCTGTCCTTTTGCATGTTGGTTGCAATGACCGCCTTGGCCTGCGAATCCGCCAATAACCCCCGCAATTCTTTGCTGCGGTAGGGCATATGCAGCGTCTGAAAAATTCCGCCGCGGGCAGACACGGCCAGAAATGCTATGACAAAAGCCCGCAGATTTGGCAGCTGCACACCGACGACATCGCCTTTGCCGATCCCCAGTTGTGTCAATCCCGAACAAAGCGCCGCCACCTGATCAGACAGCTGCGCATAGCTCAGCGCCCCTTCGGTATCTACAATTGCGGGTGCGTCCGGTTGTTGGCTGACTTGCGCACGCAACCACATCTGCAATGTCTGGTCTTTCTGCGGTTTCATTTTGCGTCTTCCCCGTTTGTCGTGTGATCAGGACTGCTTGGCATGCCGGCCCGGAGCGGCCTTGCGTTGCAGATCCAGCATTTTCTCACGGTTCTTCTCAGCCTCGCGGAATACTTGCATCGCGCCGCTTTCATATTGCTTGGCCCAAGTTTTCTTGTTCACCGCCCCATACCAAGCGGCAGCCTGATGGGTGAAAAACGGGTTCCACATATGCGGGCGGCCGATGGCCACCAGATCGGCGCGACGGGTGTGCAGGATCGTGTTGATCTGCGCCGCCTCGGTGATCGCGCCCACAGCCATGGTCGCGATATGCGGCACGTTGCGCACTGCTTCGGCCAAATGCGATTGGAACATACGCCCATAGACCGGCTCCTGATCCGACACCGTTTGCCCCGCCGAGACGTCGATCAGATCGCAGCCTTGGGTGTGGAACGCTTCGGAAATGGCGATCAGGTCAGCCTCGGTCAGGCCTCCGGCTTTCCAATCTGTACCAGACACACGAATTGCCATGGGGCGGTCGTCGGGCCAAACGGCGCGCATCGCCGTGAAGACTTCTAACGGATAACGGAGCCGGTTTTCCAGATCGCCGCCGTATTCGTCTGTCCGGATATTGGTCAAAGGCGACAGGAAGGACGCAAGCAGGTATCCGTGGGCGCAATGCAATTCGATCATGTCAAATCCGGCGCGCGCGGCGCGTTCTGTGCTGGCCACGAACTCTGCTTTGATCCGGTCCATGTCGGTGCGGTCCATCGCCTTTGGCGTGGCATTCACGCCCTCGACCCAAGGCAAGGCAGACGCCGAAAGCAGCGGCCAGTTTGCCGCGGGGTCCTTGATCGGGACATCCATTTCCTGCCAACCCAGCTGGGTTGATCCTTTGCGTCCGGCGTGACCGATTTGCAGGGTGACTTTGGCCGCAGACGTGTCGTGGATCATGTCCACGATACCTTTCCATGCGGCCTCTTGTTCGTCGGTCCACAAACCGGGGCAACCTTCGGTGATGCGGGCATCCGCCGAGGGACAGGTCATTTCGGTGTAAATCATCCCCATGCCGCCATGGGCGTGGCCTACGTAATGCACCTTGTGCCAATCGTTGGGCACGCCGTCGCCGTCGCAACTGTATTGCGCCATGGGCGACATCACGACACGGTTTTCCAACGTCATGTTGCGCAGTTGAAAGCGCGAGAACATCGGCGTCGGTCGGGATTTAGTCAGGTCTTCGCCAGTTTCGCGCAAGTGGCGTGCATACCATTCGTTATCGACTGCCTCGATGAATTTTGGGTCTCGCACAATCAGATTGTCATAGGTGATGGATTTCGCGCGACACATCACCACCATCGCAAATTGGTGCGGCTCCATATCCCAAGACCGGCCCATATGCTCGAACCATGACAACGACACATCGGCGTTGTGCTGAGTGATCTGGCAGGGCGTGCGGCGCGCGTCGTCATAGGCCTGAAATGCCTTTTGCACGTCAGTGTCGCCGTGTTCCAATAAGGAATCCGCCAGCGCAATCGCGCACTCCATCGCCAGCTTTGTCCCCGATCCGATAGAAAAATGCGCGCTGGCCTTGGCATCACCCAAGATCACGATGTTTTCGTGATACCAGTTTTCACAAAACACCCGTGGAAAATTGCGCCAGTTGGACCGGTTCAAGAGCAAAGGGTGGCCCTGCAATTCCTCTGCAAACACCTCTTCGAGCTTGGACTTGGAGCCTTCTTCGTCGAACTCTTCGAACCCATGCGCCTGCCACGTCGCTTCGTCCATTTCAAAGACCCAAGTCGAATGGTCCTTTTCGTATTGATAGCAATGGGCGACCATGTGGCCGTGGTCTGTTTCGCGAAAGAAATAATTGAATTCGTCCATCCGGCGAGTCGACCCCATCCAGCAGAACCGGTTGGATTTCCAAACCGTGCTAGGCTGGAACGCGTCTTTGTAATACTCGCGAATGGCCGAATTGACCCCATCGCCAGCCACGATCACATCGCTGTCTGCAAAACGCGTTTTGATGTCCGCGGGCTGGATATCAACGCCGAACTCCATCTTGACGCCCAATTCTGCGCAGCGCTCTTGCAGGATCGTCAATAGTGTCTGGCGTGACGTGCCACAAAACCCGTTGCCGGCGCAGCGCATTTCTTGCCCTTTAAAATGCACAGCGACATCGTCCCAATATGCAAATTCATCGCGGATGCGCTCGAATACTGGCAGGTCGCGGCTCAGGAATTCATCCAGAGTTTCATCCGAAAACACGACACCAAAACCAAAGGTATCATCCGCCTGATTGCGCTCGAACACTTCGACATCCCAGTTCGGCCGCGCCTTTTTTGTCAAAAGAGCCGTATACAATCCACCAGGGCCGCCACCGATAATACTGAGTTTCAAAATCCACTCCTTTGACCGCTTTCACGGTCGGCTATATATGTGCAATTGCACACGTTATGCAGTCCTTTAAGCTTAAAGTAAATAGAAAAACTTGTTTCCAGCAAAGCAGGCGGCGTTTATGAGCAATAGCATGACACAGAAAATTCAGGATCAGGATCCGCCCGAATACCACTTGTCATTGGTGACCCAGCAAATCCGCGACATGATGAATGCGGCGCTCAAGAGCCATGACCTGAAGCTGGTGGAGTGGCGCACCATGCAATGTTTGGCCGACGAAGGCGCTCTGTCGGTGTGCGATCTGTCCAACCGCGTCGTTGTTGAACGCACCGCTACGGGGCGGCTCGTCGACAGGATGGTCGCGCGCGGGTTTGTGTCCAAAGAACAGGCGCCCAGCGACCGGAGAATCTCTCGCGTATGTTTGCAGGATGCGGGGCGACAGAAACTGGACGCGTGCGACACCCGGATCAAAGAGGCCCGCGCGCGTCTGTTTGCCGGCCTGTCGCAGCGAGAGATTACACAGTTCCTGAACACTTTGCTTGTTCTGCAGCGCAATATGGACCCAAGCGGATCCAACGACCTCGACCACTTGCAAGCCGCCGCGCGCGCAAACGGCTGAACCGCGCCCATTTTATTGGTCGTCTGACTTGCCAACCGATAAAGCTTCTTGTTTAAAATATTTTTACTTGAAATTGTTTCGTGACTGCGCCTAGTATTCTTGGATCAAGGGGGAATGCGAAATGAGCGTTCAGGGCAAACATGCCATTATCAGTGGCGGCGGCAGCGGTGTCGGCGCCGAGATCGCCAAGCAATTCGCGCAGGCTGGCGCGAAGGTATCGATCCTTGGGCGGACGCAGGCCACTTTAGATGAGGTTGCGTCGCAGACCAATGCGTTTGCCGCGCAATGCGACGTGACGGATCGCGCCTCGGTGGATGCAGCGATTGCGCAATGCATCGCACGCCATGGGCCCGTTCAAATCGCAATTGCAAACGCGGGTGCTGCGCCCAGCATGCCGTTTTCACGCATGTCCGCCGACGACTTTGATAGCATCTTGAACGTCAACCTGATGGGTGTTTTCCACCTGTGGCAGGCCTGTCTTGGGCAGATGAAAGACACCGGATGGGGGCGCATGATCGCTGTGTCGTCCACTGCGGGACTAAAGGGGTATCCCTATGTGTCCGGTTATGCGGCGGCCAAACATGGCGTCAATGGATTGACCAAAAGCCTAGCGCTGGAGCTGGCGACATCCGGCATAACAGTCAACGCCATCTGCCCGGGCTTTGTGGAAACCCCGCTGCTGGAACGGTCGATCCAGAACATCATCGGCAAGACCGGCATGACCCGCGACGAGGCGGCCAAGGCGCTGGCCAAGACAAGCCCGCAAAACCGGTTTGTGCAAACACATGAGGTCGCGGGCACCGCCCTATGGCTATGTTCGGACGCGGCGCAATCGGTCAACGGCCATGCGCTAGCCATATCGGGGGGTGAAATATGAGTTTGGGACAGAATGCGTCTAAGAACCGGCTGCGGCTTTGGCTACGTTTGCTCAAGACAACCAACCTGATCGAAGACGAACTACGCCGTCGGTTGCGCAACGAATTCGACAGCACACTGCCCCGTTTTGATGTCATGTCTGCGCTGGATCGCAATCCCGACGGACTAAAAATGAGCGAAATTTCTCGCTTGCTTCAAGTGTCCAACGGCAACGTCACAGGCATCGTGGACCGGCTGGTGGACGACGGTTTCGCGCAACGACGCACTGTTCCCAACGACCGCCGTGCCAGCCGCGTGCATTTAACCCCCAAAGGGCAACAGGAATTTTCAACTTATGCCAATGCCCACAAGGATTGGGTCAATGACCTGTTGGGCCGGATGGACGACGCAGAGGTAACGACGCTGTTCGCACTGCTGGACAAGGCATTTAAGGACGAGACAGAATGACCAAGACACCCAAGCACTTCCTGCTAACGCTCGAGAACGGTATCGCCACTGTTTCGTTGGATCGCCCCGATCGCAAAAACCCGCTGACGTTCGACAGCTACGCCGAATTGCGCGATTGGTTCCGTGATCTTCACTATGATGACAGCGTCAAGGCCGTGGTATTCGCGTCAAACGGCGGGAATTTCAGCTCGGGCGGGGATGTGCATGATATCATCGGGCCTTTGACCAAAATGAACATGAAAGACCTGCTGCGTTTCACGCGCATGACAGGGGATCTGGTCAAGGCGATCATCAACTGTGGAAAACCGGTGATCGCGGCGATTGACGGCATTTGTGTTGGCGCGGGCGCGATTATCGCCATGTGTTCGGACCTGCGGATCGCCACGCCGGAATCCAAGGTAGCGTTTCTGTTCACCCGCGTCGGTCTGGCGGGCTGCGATATGGGCGCATGTGCGATCCTGCCGCGCATCATCGGCCAAGGGCGCACTGCCGAATTGCTCTACACCGGCCGCACGATGAGCGCGCAAGAAGGCGCAGATTGGGGATTTCACAATCGCGTCGTTCCCGCCAGTGACCTGACCGCAAGCGCCGATAAACTGGCTCGGCAAATCGCGACGGGCCCCAATTTCGCCCATATGATGACCAAGACGATGCTGGCCCAAGAATGGTCAATGTCTATCGAGCAGGCCATCGAGGCCGAGGCACAAGCCCAAGCCATCTGCATGCAAACCGGGGACTTTGAGCGCGCCTACAATGCGTTCGTTGCAAAACAACGTCCCGTCTTTGAGGGGGACTAACCATGCCGGATCGCAGTTTTCTGAACTGGCCGTTCTTTGAGGACCGGCATCGGGACTTGGCCGCACAACTGGACACATGGTGTGCCGCGTATCTGGATGTGGATCACACCGATACAGATGCTGCCTGCCGCAAGCTGGTGGCCGACCTAGGTGTTGCTGGATGGTTGCAACATTCGGGCGGTGACGCGCTGGATGTGCGCAGCTTGGCCATCATCCGCGAAACGCTAGCCCGATATGACGGTCTGGCGGATTTTGCATTTGCGATGCAGGGCCTTGGGACCGGCGCCATCTCCTTGTTCGGCACTGACGCGCAAAAAGACAAATGGCTACCCCTAACCCGTACCGGCAAGGCGATTTCAGCCTTTGCGCTAACCGAACCACAATCGGGATCCGATGTGGCAAATTCGACTATGACTGCCGTTGCGGACGGTGACGACTATGTTCTGAACGGCGAAAAGACATGGATATCGAACGGCGGGATTGCCGATGTCTATACGCTGTTCGCCCGCACAGGCGAGGCCCCCGGCGCACGCGGGCTTAGCGCCTTTATCGTGCCCGCGGATCTGGCAGGGCTGGAGGTTGTCGAACGGCTTGAGGTCATAGCCCCCCACCCGCTTGCGACCTTGCGGTTTACCGATGTCCGCATCCCGAAATCGGCGCTATTGGGCGCTGCGGGATCAGGGTTCAAGGTGGCGATGGCCACGCTGGACGTGTTTCGCACCACGGTTGCGGCAGCGGCCCTTGGCTTTGCGCGCCGCGCGCTGGACGAGGCCCTGCACAGGGTCAACACCCGTCAGGTTCAAGGTGCGCCGTTGTTCGAATTACAGATGGTTCAGGGGCATATCGCCGACATGGCGCTGGATGTGGATGCAGCCGCATTGCTGATATACCGCGCCGCGTGGACCAAGGACACAGGTGCCGCGCGCGTCACGCGCGAGGCCGCAATGGCCAAGTTGTTTTCAACCGATCAGGCCCAAAAAGTCATCGACAAAGCCGTGCAACTGCATGGTGGCGACGGGGTCAAACACGGTCAGGCGGTCGAACAGCTATACCGCGATATCCGTGCATTGCGCATTTACGAAGGTGCATCGGATGTTCAGCGCGTGGTGATTGCGCGACAGGCCATGATGGCGTTTCAGACAGGGGGCCAATGATGTTGGGACCAAGCGGACACATCGATAGTTTTGCACGCAACAACCTGCCGCCGTCTTCACAGTGGCCCGATTTCCTGCTCGACGGGTTTGACTATCCCGACCACATGAATGTCGGCGTCGAGTTGACCGATACGATGGTCGACAAAGGCTATGGTGACAACACGGCGCTGATCGGAAACGGTCGCCGCCGGACCTACAAGGAATTGTCGGATTGGACCAATAGGCTGGCCCATGTGCTGGTGGATGACTTAGGCATCAAACCGGGCAACCGTGTATTGATACGGTCGGCCAACAATCCGGCAATGGTCGCCTGCTGGCTGGCCGCGACCAAAGTCGGCGCGGTCGTGGTGAACACCATGCCAATGTTGCGCGCAGCCGAGCTGGCTGCAATCATCGACAAGGCCGAGATCAGCCATGCATTGTGCGACAGCCGCCTGACGGACGAGTTGGAAACCTGCGCCAAGGGGTCGAATTTTCTGACCTCGGTCACTGCCTTTGACGGCACCTCGAACCACGACGCCGAACTGGACCGGCTGGCACTTGAAAAATCCGTTCGCTTTGACGCCGTGCAGACCGGTTCGGAGGATGTCGCGCTGCTAGGTTTTACGTCTGGCACCACGGGGCAACCCAAGGCCACAATGCATTTTCATCGTGATTTGATGATCATCGCCGATGGCTACGCCGCCGATGTGCTGCAGGTCACACCTGACGATGTTTTCGTGGGGTCGCCCCCGTTGGCATTTACCTTTGGGCTGGGTGGGCTGGCTGTATTCCCGTTGCGATTTGGCGCAGCGGCGACGTTGCTGGAAAATGCGTCCCCCCCCAATCTGATCGAGATCATCGAAAAATACCGCGCAACAATCTGTTTCACAGCGCCTACGGCTTATCGCGCGATGCTGGCCGCCATGGATGAGGGCGCCGACCTTAGCTCGTTGCGGGTCGCGGTTTCAGCAGGCGAAACATTGCCCGCACCGATCTATGACAAATGGATTGAGATGACAGGCAAACCAATGCTTGACGGCATCGGCGCGACCGAGATGCTGCACATCTTTTTGACCAACAGGTTCGACGATCATCGACCGGCCTGCACTGGTAAACCTGTTGCCGGGTATGAGGCGAAAATCATTGATGCCACAGGCAAAACCGTACCAACCGGCGAGATCGGACGGCTTGCGGTGCGCGGCCCCACCGGTTGCCGTTATCTGGCCGACCCGCGGCAGGCGGAATATGTGCAAGACGGCTGGAACATCACCGGCGACAGTTTTTCGATGGACGCTGACGGGTATTTCCACTTTGGCGCGCGCAACGACGATATGATCGTATCTGCCGGCTACAACATCGCAGGCCCCGAGGTCGAGGCCGCGCTATTGGCGCACCCCGCGGTGTCGGAATGCGCCGTTGTTGGCGCCCCCGACGACGCGCGCGGCCAGATCGTCCAAGCCCATGTGGTCCTGATCGAAGATCAGCCGGAGACGGATGAAATGATCAAATCGCTGCAAGACCACGTCAAAGCAGCCATAGCCCCGTATAAATACCCACGCTCGATCAAATTCACCGCAGCGCTTCCGAAAACAGAAACCGGCAAGATCCAGCGTTTCCGGCTCAAGGGGGGCTGACCGACACGATACCCGCAGCTAAACTACTTGCCCAATTCAACAATTTCAAAAAGAGCGCAAAAATGCGCCATCAAACCCAACTTGGAGAAATTAAGATGAGAACTGGAAGTTTACTATCGCTTGCATCCGCAGCCGCACTATGCGCCGGAATGGCCGCCGCAGAACCGGTCAAGGTCGGAATGATCACTACATTGTCGGGCGGCGGGGCCAGCCTTGGCCTTGCCATCCGCGACGGTTTTATGTTGGCTGTCAAACAATCGGGCAGCACGGACATTGAACTGATCATCGAAGACGATCAACGCAAGCCGGAAATCGCTGTGCAACTCGCGGACAAGATGATCCAGTCGGAAAATGTGGACATCCTGACGGGCATTGTTTGGTCCAATCTGGCCATGGCCGTTATTCCGTCGGCCACGGCGCAGGGCAAAATCTATCTGTCGCCAAACGCGGGCCCTTCGGCGCTTGCGGGCAAAGGATGCCACCCGAACTATTTCAATGTGGCATGGCAGAACGATAACCTGCATGAGGCGGCTGGCGCTTATGCCAACACCGCCGGATATACCAACAGCTTTATCATGGCGCCGAACTATCCGGCAGGCCAAGACGCGCTAAGCGGATACAAACGCCAGTTTGAAGGCGAGTTGGCAGGCGAACTGTTCACCAAACTGGGCCAGACCGACTATGCATCGGAAATTGCGCAGATACGGGCCAGCGGCGCGGATAGTGTCTTCTTTTTCTTGCCTGGCGGGATGGGGATTTCATTTCTCAAGCAGTATGCAGACAGCGGCGTCGATATTCCGTTGATCGGTCCTGCCTTCAGCTTTGATCAAGACATTCTGCAAGCGGTCGGTGATGCCGCGCTAGGCGTGCATAACACTAGCCAGTGGAACAAAGACATCGACAACCCCGAAAACAAGGCCTTTGTCACCGCGTTCGAGGCCGAATACGGGCGCCTGCCATCGCTGATCGCCAGCCAAGGATACGACACCGCAAATCTGCTGCTAAGCGCGATCGACAAGGCGGACATCAACGACAAAGACGCGTTCCTTGCGGCGCTAAGAGAGGCAGATTTTGCCTCGGTGCGTGGCGAATTTTCCTTTGGCCCGAACCAACACCCTGTGCAGGACATCTACGTCCGTGAAGTGGTCAAGGAAGGCGACGTTTATACAAACAAGCTGGTAGGACTGGCACTGGACAACCATTCGGATGCCTACGCCTCTGAGTGCAAAATGTAACCATTCTGCGGCCCGTATGATCAAACGTTCGGGCCGCAAAATCGAGGTGCGCGATGTCTTTTCTTCTATTAGTTGAACAATTGCTAAACGGCCTGCAGCTGGGGGTTATGTTGTTTTTGACAGCCGCAGGGCTGACGCTGGTGTTCGGCGTGATGGGGTTGATCAACCTCGCCCATGGTTCGTTGTTTATGATTGGCGCCTTTGCCGCGGCTGCAACGTCTGTCGCTACGGGCAGTTTCGTGCTGGCCGCAATCGCCAGCGTAGCCGCCGCCGTCGTAATGGGCGCATTGGTCGAAGTCACTGTGATCCGCAGGCTATACAAACGCGACCATCTGGATCAGGTGCTTGCAACATTTGCCCTGATCCTCGTGTTTTCAGAGGCCACGCGCTGGCTGTTCGGGTCGTTTCCGTTATACTTGAATATCCCTGATTACCTTGCCGGTCCGGTCACCCTGCCTGGCGGCATTGACTACCCTCTTTACCGTTTGACGATCATCGCAGTCGGGCTGATTGTAGCTGGCGGCCTGTATCTGCTGATCACAAAAACCCGTCTAGGCATCCAAATCCGAGCTGGCGAAAGCGACCGCGAAATGATCGCGGCGCTAGGGGTCAACATTTCGGTCCTATATACGCTTGTCTTTGCACTGGGTGCCGGTCTTGCGGGGCTCGCCGGTGCGCTGGTAGGCGCAATCCAGTCCGTGCAGGTCGGCATGGGCGAACCCGTGCTGATCCTCGCCTTTGTGGTGATCGTGATCGGCGGCATCGGGTCTGTCAAAGGCGCGTTGGTTGGATCCATCCTAGTGGGGATCACTGACACAATGGGCAGCATCCTACTGCCCGCCCTATTCCGACTGTTCATGGACAATGCATCCGCCAGCAGCGTCGGGTCATCGCTGGCATCGATGTTGATTTACATCCTGATGGCTTGCGTCCTGATTTGGAAACCAACCGGACTATTCGGAGCACGCGCATGACCAAAGAGACCCTATTCAATGCGGCCGTCGTACTAGGGCTGATTGCGTTTCCGCTATGGGCGTGGTCAGCAGAAGAGCCGTTCCTGATTACGCTGGCAACCCGCGTGGTGATCCTTGCACTTGCGGGCGTCGGGCTGAATCTTGCGCTGGGGTTGGGCGGTTTGGTCAGCTTTGGCCATGCCGCGTTTTTGGGGATTGGCGGCTATGCGATGGGCATTCTTGCCAGCCACGCCCAAAGCTATAACCCGCTGATGGATTGGCCATTCGTGATCCAAGGCACCAAGTCGATGCCGGTCATTTGGCTGGTCGCGATGACCGTTTCAGCGTTGGCCGCCCTGATAATCGGTGTGCTGTCGCTTAGGACGTCGGGGGTTTATTTCATTATGATCACCCTCGCATTCGGTCAAATGCTGTTTTACTTCGCGATCAGCTGGCCCGCTTATGGCGGCGAGGACGGCCTGCCAATCTATGTGCGCAACAGTTTTCCGGGGATGAATACGCTGGACCCCATCCAGTTTTACATTGTCTGCGCGGTGGTTCTGGCTGTGGTGTTGGTGTTCGTCTGGCGGCTATCACAGTCGCGTTTCGGGTTGGCGTTGAACGCCGCCCGACAAACCGCCGAACGGGTAGAAACCGTCGGCATTGGTGTGTTCCGCCTGCGGCTGACGGCCTTTGTGCTGTCGGGCATGATCACCGGTCTTGCGGGCGCGTTGCTGGCGGATCTGAACCGGTTCGTCAGCCCGTCGATGTTCAGTTGGCAGTTCTCGGGCGAGATAATGATTTTTGTCATTCTTGGCGGTGTTGCGCGTCTGTTTGGCCCTGTCGCAGGGGCCGTGGTGTTTATCTTGCTGGAACATGTGTTGGGCGGCTTGTCCGAATTCTGGCATATCTACCTTGGCCTATTGCTGCTGGCGGTCGTCTTGTTCGCGCGCGGCGGGATCATTGGCATCCTAACCGGAGAGGCACAAAAACATGGCTGATCGGATACTGTCCCTCGCAAACATCTCCAAGAACTTTGGCGCCTTGGCGGCATCGCAAAATGTGTCGCTTGACCTTCGCGCAGGGGAAATCCACGCGTTGATTGGCCCCAACGGTGCCGGTAAATCCACCTTGATCAAACAAATCGCAGGGGCGTTGAAACCGGACGCGGGCGACATCCATTTCCTCGGCCAAGACGTGACCGACCTTAGCGTCGTGCAACGGGCCAAAATGGGATTGGGCCGTACGTTTCAAATCTCGGCCTTGGCAATGGAAGACACGGTGATGCAAAACGTCACACTGGGCGCATTGGGCGCGCGCGGCAAACCGTTCCGGTTCTTTTCACCGGTCCTGAAAGACGTCGAACTGCACGACATCGCCAGTGCAGCGCTGGAACGGGTCGGGCTGCAGGACCACGCGCAAATGCGCACGTCGGAACTGTCTCACGGTCAACGTCGCCAGCTGGAGGTCGCGGTGGCCCTGACGATGGCACCACGCGCGTTTATAATGGACGAGCCGATGGCAGGATTGGGCGCCGGAGGATCAAAACGATTGACCAGTTTTCTAGACGGTTTACGCCAAGAGGCGCCAATCTTGTTGGTGGAACACGACATGGATGCGGTATTTGCGCTGGCGGATCGGGTGACCGTTCTGGACTATGGCTGCGTCATAGCCACAGGCACGGTGGATGACATTCGCGCCGACCCAGACGTGCGCCGCGCATATCTAGGAGACGACGCATGAGCCTGTTGGAAATTTCTGAAATCTCGGCGTTTTATGGCAGCAGCCAAGCCTTGTTTGATGTCAGCCTCAGGGTTGACGCAGGGCAAGTTGTGGCGCTGATGGGGCGCAACGGCATGGGCAAATCGACGACAGTCAAGGCCATCTTTCGCATGATCCCCACCGCCAGCGGAAAAGTCAGCTTTGATGGGCATGATCTGCGTCAGATACCGTCGCATAGGGCGGCCAAATTGGGCATGGGGTTGGTGCCCGAAGGGCGTCGATGTTTCGGCCCACTGACGGTCGAGGAGAACCTGACCGCCGCTGCAAGGGCAGGACATTGGGACATGCGCCGCGTAGCGGGCCTGTTCCCCCGATTGCACGAACGGCGCACGCAAACTGCCCTGTCTTTGTCGGGCGGTGAACAGCAAATGCTGGCGATCGGGCGTGCGCTGATGACCAACCCGCGTTTGCTGGTGCTGGACGAGGCGACCGAGGGGCTGGCCCCGATCGTGCGTCAGGAAATCTGGTCGGCGATTGGCACATTAAAGCGCGAAACAGGCATGGCCATTCTGGTCATTGACAAGACCTTGTCGGAACTGGGTCAAGTTGCCGACGAGGCCGTGATTTTGAGCAGGGGTAAATCAGTTTGGCACGGGCCAATGGCCGACGTTCACGGCGCCGTCGCCGAAACCTACCTAGGGGTTTAAGTCAGCGGGCAGCAGCAGATCAGGCCCGTTCCAGCAAGCAAGCAGTCCCCTGCCCGACGCCGACACACATGGTGCCCAGCGCATAGCGTCCGCCGCCGCGTTTCAACTGATAGGCCGCCTGCAACATCAGCCGCGCGCCCGTCATACCCAACGGATGGCCAAGCGCAATTGCGCCGCCATTCGGGTTGACGTGATCCGCATCATCCGCCACGCCCAATGATCTGATGCACGCCAACCCCTGACTGGCAAAGGCTTCGTTCAATTCGATCACATCCATATCCGAGATCGTCAGCCCGTGGCGTGCCAATAGTTTTTGCACAGCCGGAACTGGACCGATGCCCATCACGCGCGGCGCGACCCCTGCCGAAGCACTGCCAACGATGCGCGCCAACGGGGTCAGGCCGTAGGCATCGACCGCGCGTTTTGACGCGATCAACAACGCAGCGGCCCCGTCGTTGACGCCGGACGCATTGCCCGCCGTCACAGTGTTTTGGCCGCCGTTGATCGGGGACAGTTTCGCCAGCCCTTCGGGCTTGGTCGCGGGGCGGGGATGTTCGTCGGTGTCGACCACAACCGGATCACCACGACGTTGCGGGATTTGCACAGGTGCAATCTGGTCTTCGAAAACCCCCGCGGCATGCGCCGCATGCCAGCGCTGTTGGGATCGCAATGCAAATGCGTCTTGATCGGCGCGTGTAACACCCCATTCCTGCGCCACGGTATCGGCCGTCTGAGGCATGCTATCAGTGCCATAAGTCTGTTCCATGGCAGGATTGACGAACCGCCAACCGATTGTAGTGTCGTAAATTTCGGGCGCACGGGCGAAGGGCGCGGCTGCCTTGGGCATCACAAACGGCGCGCGCGTCATGCTTTCGACACCGCCTGCGATTGCGATATCATATTCGCCCACCTTGATTCCGCGCGCGGCCATTGTCACCGCGTCCATCCCCGAGGCGCATAATCTGTTCACCGTCAAACCCGGCACCTCGACAGGCAAACCCGCCAACAGACTGGCCATCCGAGCCACGTTGCGGTTGTCTTCGCCCGCTTGATTGGCGCAACCTAGCACGACCTCGTCCAGTTTGGACCAATCGACACGCGGGTTACGCTGGATGAGCGCGCGGATAACATGCGCCGCCATATCATCGGGACGCAGAGCCGCCAACTGCCCGCCATACCTGCCAATCGGCGTGCGCACCGCGTCGCAGATATAGGCGTCGATAGTCATGTATCCGACCGTGTCGCAGGTGCGATATAGGCCGTCGCCTCGATCTCGAGCAGGGCATCGTCTTCGACCAGCTCACGGACCACTAACATCGACATTGCAGGAAAGTGCTTGCCCAGAACGCTGCGATAGACCTGCCCGACCTCACGCTGCTTGGCGAGGTATTCGGATTTGTCGACGACATACCAAGTCAGGCGACCGATATCGTGCACGTCGCCGCCAGCCGCGCGAACGATTTCAACAATGTTGATCAACACCTGTTCCAGCTGTCCGATGAAATCTTTGGAGACGAATTGTTTCTGGGCGTTCCACCCGATCTGTCCGCCGATATGCAGCGTTCCGTCCTGCATTAACAGGCCGTTGGAATAGCCGAGCGCTGGTGCCCAACCTTCGGGATGAATGATCGTTGCGGTCATTGGGTCGCCTCTATCGCTTTGTTCAATTTATCAACAATCGGGTTAGGCCACGCTGTCGGGTGGCCTAAGTTATTTACACATACCATCGTGTTCTTAACCCAAAACCGCAACGCACCATCGTTCAGGGCGCGGGTTTCCAGCTGCAGGCTGCTGGTTCCGATTTTTTGTATCGTTATACATAGGTCCAGAACGTCCCCGTGGTCACATTTTCCGACAAAGCCTGCCTCAAGGGACACGGTCGGACCACCGTGGGTCTTGTGCATGTCCTGCCAAGGCCAGCCGATAAGATCGCTGAACATCTGTTCTATAGCGTCGTTCACCATTTCAAACAGGCGCGGGTAAAAAGCGATCCCTGCTGGGTCGCAATGGCGAAAGAGGACTTTTTGCTGCACCTCAAAATGTGCGTTGGCGGGTGACATGGGCCTGTCTCCGATATCTTGGGCAGAATGCCGGTGTCAGATTAATCTGCCTGACAACTAACTTCAAGTTTAAAACTTATAACCTTAAAGCAGTTACCCTGCGCCGAACCATCCACCGTGGTCGATTTATGTCACAGCCTCACGAACCTGATACTTGGCATCCGTCCAGACCTTGCGACGCATGCAATCGGCCATAACCTCGACGGAATCGAATAGATCAACAAAACGTAGATAAAACGGAGACAAGCCAAAGCGCATGATCCCCGGCTCGCGGAAATCGCCGATTACACCTTGGTCGATCATCGCCCGCACCACCGGATACCCGTCCTCGAAATACAGCGATACATGGCTGCCCCGTTCTTCTGGGTTCGTGGGCGATACCAATTCCAGCGCAGACAGGTCGGGGTTCTGCGACACCAGTTTGATAAACAATTCGCCCATCGCCATGCTCTTGCGGCGGACGCTGGACAGGTCGACCTGATCAAAGAAATCCAGTGCTGCATCGACCCCGCGCAGCCCCAGAACACTTTGGGTGCCAACCAAAAAACGCCCGATACCAGAAACAGGCCGATACTTGTGATCAAACGCGAACGGTTCAGCATGTCCCCACCAACCCGACAAGGGCTGCACCGCTGCGTCCTGATGGCGTTCCGCCACATAGATAAACGCAGGCGAACCCGGCCCTCCTGACAGGTATTTATAGGTGCACCCAACAGCGAAATCCGCCTCGATTGCGTCCAGTTCCATCGGCAGAATTCCGGCAGTGTGACACAGATCCCAGATCACCAAGGCCCCCGCGTCATGGGCCATCTTTGTTACTTTGGCCATATCGAACAAACGACCCGTGCGGTAATCGACATTCGACAGCAACACCACGGCAACCTGATCGTCGATCAGGTCCTCTAGCGCGTCCGAGTCCTCGCCCAACAGTCGCCGCGTCATATCTGAGCGGGCCGACATCGCACCCTCGCAGATATACAGATCGGTTGGAAAACTACCCTTTTCGGACACGATTACGGAACGGTCCGGCCGCAGCGCCATTGCCGCGCGCAAGGCTTTGTAGATATTGATCGATGTGCCGTCGCAGACAACCGTTTGCCCTGCTCCGGCACCGATCAACCGCCCCAGTCGATCACCCAACCGCCCCGGCAGTGTATACCAATCGGCGTCCGACCAGCTTTTGATCAGGCCGTTGGCCCATTCGTGTTCAATCGTATGGGATAGTTTTTCAACCGCCTTTTTTGGCATCGCACCAAGCGAGTTGCCATCAAGATAAATAATATCCTCGGGCAAATGAAATTCGGAACGCAAGCAAGCCAACGCATCCTTGCGATCCATTTCAATACAGTCTTCTCGCGTCAGCATTGGGCGCTCCTTGATAAAATGAGTATACTTCACGGCACGTATTGCGAAATAATATATTATATGCAAGATAATATTTCACACAGGAGGGTCGTAATGAACCAAGCCAGTCAATCCGCCGCCGGCGAAATCTATGCCAAGCTAAAGCAACTTATCCTGTCGGGCGATTTGCTGGCCGGTCAAAGCCTGAAAGTGGCAACACTGCACAAGCAGTTCGGTTTTAGCGCCACGCCATTGCGTGAGGCGCTCAACAGGCTATGCGCCGAAAACCTAGTCGTGAACGCCTTTAATCAAGGGTTCAGCGTGGCGCCGATTTCATTGCGCGAGCTAGAGGATCTGGGACAGATCCGATTGTTGATCGAAGTCGACATGTTAATGCAATCCCTAAGCCACGGCGGTGAAGAATGGGAAAGCCGGATCGTGGCCGCGCATTATCAGTTCAGCAAATGGAGCGCGCCCAAAATTTCGTGGGATCGCGATACATTTGACAGGTGGGAAACACGCCACCGCTATTTCCATGGCGCGCTGACATCGGGATGCACATCCATCTGGATGAATAGGATGTTCGGGCAGGTAGATGTGCAGCTGACGCGCTATCACAGCAACATTTTGTCGCGGGCGCGCAGCCTGGTTCAGGAACAGCCTAGTCTGGAACCAAAGATAAATACACTTCTCGCAGGCTCAATGGGACGGGACGTCCATGTCCCATTGATGAAGGCCGCGCTCGCAAGGGACCAAAACACCGCTGCGCGACTGTTGCGCGATCATATCCGCATGACCTCGGACGTCTTTACCGCCATTCAGGTCCTATTCCCCACCCCCCTAGAAACAGAACCAAATCTAAAGAAAGTGACACGATGACCGATAAGCAAGAGCGCCTGCTGCAAAGGGGTATCGAAGACAGTCTGGTTACGGATTTCGCAGAAAAACACCGCAACAGCTATGGTGATTTCCTGCAGCTGAAAACATTGCTGAATATCCAGCAAACGTTTCAGGATCCCGCCGCCCCCGACGAGATGCTGTTCGTGATCATTCATCAAGTTTGCGAATTATGGCTCAAGTTGATGCACCACGAATTGTGCGAAGTGCGCCGCCACGTCCAAGAGGGCAATATCGGGGAGGCCCTCAAGACGATCGACCGGATCAAAGCGATCCAGCGTCAGTTGATCACCGCATGGGAAACGCTCTCGACGATGACGCCTGTCGATTACATGAAATTCCGTGATGCACTTGGGGCGTCGTCGGGTTTCCAAAGCTATGGCTATCGTCAGATCGAATTCATCTTGGGCAACAAGGACCCCGCAACCCTAAAGGTCCACGCCCATGACCCAGAGGTGATGGAACAGCTGAACAATGCGCTGGTCAAACCGTCGCTATATGACGAGGTTCTGAAACTGTTGTCACGACAAGGGTTCGATGTGCCTGCCGATCTGTTGGACCGGGACTTCTCGAAGATTTACGCAGGTGACCCACGGATTGTGAAAATCTGGATCGAGGTTTACCGTAACCCAAACAAGCATTGGGACCTATACGCCCTTGCTGAAAAGCTGATGGATGTGGAAACCCTGTTTCAGCGTTGGCGCTTTGACCATGCCACCACTGTCGAGCGGGTCATCGGCATGCGCAAGGGCACGGGAGGCTCCAGCGGTGTGGCGTTTTTGAAAAAAGCGCTTGAACTGCGGTTCTTTCATGACCTCTATGACATGAGGTCCGACATGCTACACGGGGGCAATGACGCATGAACTATCGTGGTTTCACTGCACAAGAATTAGAAACAGAATATTCGCCCAGCTCGATGGTTGGCGGGGACATTACCCCTTATTTGACCGCCTACCGGACACTAAGTGCTGTGCAACGTGACTTGTTGCCTGTCCGTGAGAACCTGCAATTCGGCCCCGAGGATGGGAATCTACTTGATTTCTTTCCTGCAATTGGGGGCGATGCTCCGCTTCATGTGTTCATTCACGGCGGGTATTGGCAGGCGCTTAGCCACCGTGAATCATCGTCGATGGCAGGGTTCATCACTCAGACCGGCAGTGCGTTTGCGACGCTGAACTATACGCTGGCACCCGACGCGCGACTGGGTCAGATGGCCAAGGAATGCAGCGACGCTCTGGTTTGGTTGGCCAGTCAAAGGGCCGAGCTTGGGTTTGACGCGACGCGTGTGACGATTTCGGGTCATAGCGCGGGCGCACATCTGGCCAGTTTAGTGGTCAGCCGGTTCGGCACACAGCTGAACGCGGCGGGAATTGAGATCGAGAACCTGATCCTGATCAGCGGCATCTATGATCTGGAACCTATAGCCCAAACATCGATCAACAGCGCGCTGGGGCTGACATCAACCGAGATACAGGATCTGTCCCCGATGACAGACCTGCCAACGGCCGCCAAAAAAGTCACAGTTCTAGTCGCCCAGAACGACACAGCAGAATTCAACCGCCAAAGCCGTGATTTTGCCGAAGCCTTGCGCAAGAGCGGCGCCAACGTTGCATTTGAACAAAAGCGCGGTATGCATCATTTCGACGTCATCCTACATGCCAGCACATTTCTGCCCTCCGAGCAAAACGCCCCCTAGACCGCCAAATACGAGGGTCGGCAGCATCGGCCCATTTGTAGCGTGGACCCTATTCTCAAGGTTAAGGCGTCAAATATCTACTGGTACTTGGCTTCCGTGTTAGCATAGGTCTCAGGGCTTTAGGCTTGCGATTTCCAACCGTCATTTACACTAGATTATTACTTATCTTTAGAAGAGCAACTCAGGTCGGGGCAGCTTCAAGTTGCATCCAAACCCTTGTTCCTTGGGGGTATCGAAAAACTTGAACGGCTTGCACCGGACGTGTCTGCATATTGCAGTGTCGTTGAGCAACCGGATTGCTAACGTTTGCCGGACCGGTGAATGCTTCGCCGCCAACGTCGCCTATTGGAATGAAGGCTCGTCGTAGCATTGGACCCCCGCGACCGAAGTGGGTGCAGGCAAGACGCGCGGCTCGGCGCGGTGGGTGAAGCTGCCCGAACGCTCGGTCGAGCTCTTGGGCGATCTGCCGATCAAAGGCCGCATGTTTCGGACTCCCTATGGCAAAGAGATCAAGCTGATCGAAGGCGGTGGCGGGCAGATGCAGGCGGCGTTCAACAAAGCGCGAGACCTCGCAGGCCTCGGAGACGATGTCACACCCCACGTCCTGCGTCACACCTGGGCGACATGGTTCTATGCGCAGACCCGCGACTTCGGGGGCCTCATGGACCAGGGCGGCTGGTCAAAAGCCGACATGGCGAACCGATATCGGAAATTGACGCCCGATGACCTCTCCGTGCGCCTGCTCAAGCACGGCTGGGACTTCCGGCCAGAAATGCCAGAAGACAGGCGAAGCAAGCTGCGTGTCGTCGGCGATGGCTAAACACGACCGCTACTGTAAAGCGGCACCCACTGCACAAGACGATGTCGGAATAGGACACAACGGTGGGCCAGAGCTGACCATCGAGCAGATGTTTACCCTTGTCGGCCCTCGCAATTTCACGGTGATCGAACCGTTTCAATGCGGGGCACCGTGGACCGGCTACGCGACCGATGATGAGCTGCTACAGCTCGCCATGGACCAAGGCCGGATCGATCGAGCTGAACGCCGCGTCAAAGAGCTGAAGGCGCGACGGACAAAGACCATGAACCGATGCATCCGACGGATGCGACGGGACTCCGGCAGAAATTGAGCCCTGCCTCACCGACACCAAAATGCATCACTCGCCAACTTTGCTAATCGCGCTTTGTTACCGTGATGTCGTCGGGGCCATGCAAATTCAAAATTTTGAAGGTTTTCTCGTCAATCGGTTTGACCGGTTGTCCAGCGCATTCCAGCGTCCTTACTCCGCCAGAGACTTGCGGAGAGTCGGATAGATAGCTGTGCTCATGCATGCGCTGATAGACAGAAATTTCATATCGATTGCCGCCCTCGTCCTCGCAGAAGAAACTATCGACCAAAATTCGTTTCACAAACATACGCCCTTACTTCATTAAGGATTTTAGGCAATTATTGGGCAATCGATGTTTTCGCCCCTGCGATACAACAAAATCGCCGAAATATTTATAAACCATTCCATTCAATAAAAACAGAGGGTTAGGTGGCGGAGACGAAGGGAAGTTACGTCTGTGTTTAATTTTATATATAAAACAGCATATTATGCAACACGTAAGATAATGTCGTAGCAAGATATTGTAGCAAATCGATCAACTTCGGTTGGTTTCACGGTGCCAAATTACCCTTTTGGGGTTCAGCAATAATGCTCCGTCCGACAGTGCCTGTGATCCGCCAACGAGGTCAGCACATAGCAGTCATTCGAACTCCCATCACCATCGCATCCTTCGGAGATGCGCACCAGTTCAGTTTCTAGGGCTGTTAGCCGCCGCAGCTTCTCACGGACATCGGCTAGTTGGTCCTGTGCTATCTCGGTGGCCTCTTGGCAAGAGCGGTCAGGATGCTGCTGGAGATCGATCAACGCGCTGATGGCTTCGATGGAGAATCCAAGGTCACGGGCATGTCTGATGAATCCCAGCCGTTCCAGACCATCTTTGTCATATCGACGTTGATTTCCTTCGGTGCGACCTGCGGATACCAGCAATCCAACCTGTTCATAGTACCGAATGGTCGGAACTTTCACACCCGTCTGCTTTGACAGTTGCCCGATAGAAAACATACGATTTACCTCTTGAAGCTCTAGTCACTAGAGGTTGTAGATAGGGTGGGACACAAAGAAAAGGCGATTCGTATGTCCTCTGATTCAATGACCCGACAGACCCCACTCCTCAATTACTCAGCAGGCCCGATCCAGTCACTGATTGCGGATCGAGGGTGGTCCAAACTTGAACCCGCTGAACGGGCAGAAGCCGCCTATGAGTTTGTCAGGAACGAAATCGCATTTGGCTATAACAGCGACGACACGCTGACAGCCACTGACGTGCTGCGAGATGGTTACGGTCAGTGCAATACAAAGACCACGCTACTGATGGCATTGCTGCGGGCCTTGGATTTGCCGTGCCGCTTCCACGGCTTCACGATCCACAAGTCCCTGCAACGTGGTATCGTTCCCGAAATCGTCTACCCCCTTGCACCTACCAACATCCTACACTCTTGGGTGGAAGTTCTGTTGGACGGGAGGTGGGTCACCCTTGAGGGTTTCATCCTTGATGATGCGGTGCTGGCTGCCCTGCAAACAGCTTTCCCTGATCAGGATAGCATCTGTGCCTATGGTGCTGGCACGGACAACCTCCACGCACCTGATGTCGGATGGTCTGGGCATGATACATACATCCAAAGAACTGGGATCAACTCTGACTTTGGAATATTCGCATCACCAGATGCTTTTTACGCGGAACATCGGCAACTGCGGGGCGTCAAGGGGTTGTTGTATAGACTCGTGATCCGCCACTGGATGAATGCACGATTGGAACGCCTCCGTCGTGGCGTTGTGCCGACCATCCCAAACGGTCCAGCAACAACATTGCCCCCTCAACAGCCCAATGTGAAGGAGGCTGTGTAGTGTCGGGTTGCTGTGGATATGATGCGAAGTTCGAAGGCGTCTCGGCTGACTACAAACGCCGCCTTTGGATCGTTATCGCCCTGAACGCCACGATGTTTGTGGTCGAGATGTCGGCGGGGCACTATGCCCAGTCTCAAGCCCTTCAGGCCGATGCATTGGACTTCTTAGGCGATGCCCTGACCTACGGTATTTCACTGGCGGTCATCGGTGCGTCCATTCAGGTGCGCACGAACGCTGCATTGGCAAAAGGGTTGAGCCTCCTCTTGATGGGCCTCTGGGTCTTCGGATCGACCCTTTACCGCGTATTCTACGTTGGAGTGCCTGAAGCGGGTATTATGGGCGTCGTTGGTGTTATGGCACTGGCAACAAACCTGGCCAGCGTTCTGCTGCTGGTTCGATACAAAGACGGAGATGCCAACGTCAGATCGGTCTGGCTGTGTTCACGCAACGACGCAATCGGCAACGTAGCAGTCGTCTTGGCCGCCTTCGGCGTCTGGGAGACCGCAACGGGTTGGCCAGACCTGATCGTTGCGGGGATCATGGCAACGTTGTTCCTGTCGTCGGCAATCCAGATCGTGCGTCAAGCTTTGCGGGAACGACGAGATGCAATGCAGCACATCCATGGGGCAACATGATGGTCGTTCTGTTTACATCCATAGGGATCGTTATTGCGTTCGGGACCTTGGCTGCGATTGTCTGGTCCATCGCTCATCCCGAACGCCGACTTTGGCCTCCGAAACAATATACCACACTGACACCGATCTTGGTGTGGGTGCAAACCTTCACCCTGTTTGGCACCATGATCGCCGTTGGTGTGATTGAGTGGGGGTCTTGGACAATTCCCGCTGCGATCAGATACGGTTTGGGAGGGACGTTGATAGTCCTTGGCAATCTGGGTGTGTGGTCTGAAGTCGTGAAGTTTGGCGTCGATCAAACGGGCGGTGCTTCTGGGTTGCTACGGACTGGAGGGCTGTATCGGTATTCCCGTAACCCGCAATATGTATCGGATATGATGATCGTTGTGGGGTGGGTCATGATGTCAGCATCGCCTTCGGTGTTCGTGACCGGGTTGGTGTCAGTATTGGTTCTTATCGTAGCCCCATTTGCGGAAGAGCCTTGGTTGAGACGGACCTACGGTGAGCAATATGACGATTACGCTTCCAAGGTCAGGAGGTTCCTATGACGCGAAAGGGACTAGTTGACCATTGTGCGCTCAGCCAAGCCCCTAAGGCTTTGGCTCAGATCAAAGGTTAACCGAGATAATCGATGATTGGACAATCGGGGCGATGGTCACCACGGCATGATGTCACCAGATGCGCCAACTCGTCATGCAGGGATTGTAGCTCCCGTTGCTTCTCTTCGATCTCTTCCAGTCGCTTAGACGCTATGCGTTTCACTTCTGCACTGGTGCGGTCTTGATCCTGGTATAGTCCGAGAAGTTCACGGCACTCTTCGATGGTGAAACCAAACTCGCGTGATCTTCGGATGAACACGAGCTTTCGCACAGAAGCATCGTCATAGGTGCGATACCCTGCATCAGAACGCGACGGAGCCTGAACAAGGCCGATGTCAGCGTAGTAACGCACGGTTTTGACGGGGAGGCCCGCAGCCTTCGATGCAGCAGAAATGTTCACAGAACTCACCCCTTGACCTTCCAGTTACTGGAGAGATTAGGTTGCTGGTGAATGAGTTTCAAGGGTGCCGTTCGGATGGATGCCCGTACCTGCGTAAGGAAAGTATGACCATGCCCAAGGATACCGCCAACAAAACTGCGACCCTCTATCGGATGGTGATGACCGATCACATGTGTCCGTACGGATTGAAGTCGAAAGACTTGCTGGAACGTCAGGGCTATCAAGTCGATGATCGCCACCTCACCAGCCGTGACGAGGTTGATGCGTTCAAAGCCAAGCATGATGTAAAGACGACGCCACAGACATTCATTGGCGAAACCCGCATTGGTGGCTTCGATGATCTGAATGTATACTTTGGGAAAACCACCAAGGCTGAAGATGCCACGACCTACAAGCCGGTGGTTGCCTTGTTCACGGTTGCTGCTTTGATGGCTGTTGCAGTCACCTGGCTCATCCTTGGCACCATGTTCACAGGGCGGACGGTTGAGTTGTTTATCTCGATTTCAATGGTCTTGTTGGGCCTACAGAAACTGCAAGATATTGAACGGTTCGCCACCATGTTCCTGAACTACGACCTGCTTGCTCAGCGTTGGGTTCGATACGGATATATCTATCCGTTTGCTGAGACGGGTGCGGGGCTGCTCATGATGGCGGGCGTTCTCACATGGTTGTCTGCACCAGCCGCGTTGTTAGTTGCAAGCATCGGCGCGATCAGTGTGTTCAAGGCGGTCTATATCGACAAACGCGAACTCAAATGCGCTTGCGTGGGCGGGGACAGCAAAGTTCCACTGGGCTTTGTGTCACTTACAGAGAACCTGATGATGATCGGCATGGCGATCTGGATGCTCTCGAAGCTGTGATCAGAAAGCGTTTGACCCTCCACCTACTGGAAAGCGTAGCAACACCAAGAAAGACATAGGGAGCAGTGCCTTCAATGAAATCGACTATCGCTATTGCTGCTATTTTGGTTGCAGGTGGTGTGGGCTACGCGATGTGGCCCACAGTACCGCACACCACAACGACAGACGCTGCTATCGTCATGGAAGGCGGAGTTCTTGCAAATGTCCTGCTGCCTGACACGCTGTCCCAGAATGCCCAGATCGGGCAACTCGCCTATGAAGCCAAATGCGCGGCTTGCCACGGGGTGAATGCGGCAGGTCAAGATGGCGTCGCACCGCCGCTGGTCCACGTTATCTATGAACCAAGCCATCACGGCGATGAGGCGTTCCAACGGGCCGCTGCTGTGGGCGTTCGGGGACACCATTGGACGTTTGGCGACATGCCCCCTGTTGAGGGGGTAACACGGGGCGATGTTACGATGATCATCGCCTTCATTCGGGAACTGCAACGTGCCAACGGGATCAATTGATCTCCGACAACGAGACTGGAAACAACAATGAAAGCTATTCTATTTGCAGGCATGATCGGGATTTGGGCAACGGGTGCGATGGCACACTCGCCCCTCGATGCGACGACACCTACCAATGAGGCCACTGTCACTGAGATGCCGACTGAAGTCTTGATGGACTTCAAAGGTGACATCCGTCTGACACGGGTTGCTATCACACATGCCGACACACACAGCATGGACATGGACCTTGGCGAACAAACGGCGTTCACACAGGAGTTTGCCTTGCCAATGCACGATATGGGAGCAGGAACCTATGTGATCGAATGGCGTGGGCTGGGTGTAGATGGCCATGCCCTGAACGGCACCTTTAGCTTCACAGTCGAATAACGATGCCTGATGCGTTCGATCTGGCGGCCATCGTCACAAAATTTGCCCTCTACCTTGGCGTGATGACTGCGGCTGGCACTGTCATGGCGACGCTGATGTTTCGGCTAGATCGCACACGTGGTTTGGCCGCAGCATTCGCTGTTCTAGGGTTGGCGGCGACCATCCTTGCCTTCTCATTACGCGGAGCCAACCTGACGGGTGATCTCAGCGGTATGACTGATCCAGAGATGCTGGGCCTGCTATGGACGACGCCTGTCGGTACGGCATTGCTATTGCGTTTGGTGGGTCTCGGCCTGTTGATCGCTGGCTTGTTTATGGGGCGTGTTGGAGCTTGGGTCTCGGCTCTGGGTGGAGTCGTGGCGATCTGGTCATTCGATCACGTCGGACACATCTCTAGCCGAGACACGACGCTGCTCGACATAGCATTGACGTTGCACTTGTTAGCTGTTGCCCTGTGGATCGGAGTTCTAACGCCGTTGAAACGCTTGGCAACATCAACTGTCACATTCGCTTCGGCGGCGGATGTGGGACATCGATTTGGCGTTGTTGCGACTGTCGCAGTCCCCGCGCTTATCATCGTTGGTGGTTACATGGGCTACCAGCTTGTCGGTTCGCTCCCTGCGCTTTTGGATACAGGATACGGGCAGGCATTGATCATCAAGGTGTTGCTGGTCGGTTTGCTTCTTGGGTTAGCTGCGGCCAATAAACTTCGGTTCATTCCTGCGCTTCGAGCAGGTGATCCAGCCGCTGCAAGCCATCTCTCCAAATCTATATCAGTCGAATGGTTGGTCATCCTCGCGGTACTGGGAACGACCGCTGTTCTCACAACAACTCTGACTTTGCCAACATGAGGCACCACATGAACAGACGACACTTCTTGGCTTCCGCCTCAGCCACAGCGGTCATGCCCCTCCCGAGCTTTGCAGCCCAAGAAACAGTGCGATTGAGGGCAGAAGCGGTAACGCAACAAATCCTACCTGATGGAGATGGTGCGACATCCATGCTGGGCTTCAACGGATCAATGCCAGGTCCCGAACTGCGGGTGCGTCGTGGTGAGCGTGTGAGCATCGATGTTGAGAACGGTCTTGAAGAAGGCACCGCTGTGCATTGGCACGGCATCAGGCTGGAAAACCAGATGGATGGCGTCCCGATGTTGACGCAAGAGTTGATTGAACCTTACGACACCAAAACCTACAGCTTTGTCCCACCTGACGAAGGCACCTATTGGTATCATTCGCATTACATTTCTCATGAACAAGTCGCACGTGGCATGATGGGACCGTTGATAGTTGAGGATGAAACACCCCCAGATAGCGATCACGACATCACCGTCCTGATGGAGGATTGGCAGATGCAAGAAGATGGCAGCCTATCCGATGAGTTCACCGACATGCACAGTGTCGCGCACGGTGGTTACATGGGAAATTTCGCCCGTGCGTTCCTGTCCCAAGATCAGGTGAAGATTGGAGATCGGGTCAGGTTTCGACTGATCAACGCCGCCACTAACCGAATCTTTCCCGTCGCGATCAGCGGCGTCAGCGGTTCTGTCGTGGCCTTGGATGGCATGGCTCTATCGGAGCCACGCCCTATGGCCGAGCTTACCCTCGCACCCGCACAACGGGCCGACCTGATCGTAGACATCACTGGTCCCGTTGAACTTGATATGTTGACCCGTCAGGGGCCATATAGATTGGCTGATCTGGCTGTGAGTGGCACAAATACGGATAGGGTGGTTGGGCCGATCATGGCTCTGTCACCGCCAAACTTGCCAACACCTGCTGATCCCACGCAACATCTGACGTTGACGATGATGGGTGGTGCAATGGGCGGTCGCCACAATGGTGACAACATCTGGGCCTTCAACAACGTCTCGGACCTACAAGGCGACCCTTTCGGATCATTCCAAAATGGCGAGACTGTGCGGATCACATTTGTAAATGACACCTCGTTCCCGCACGGCATCCACCTACATGGTCACCACTTCTACGAGGTTGATGAGAGTGGGGTCTTAGGCGACCTGCGTGACACAACTCTGGTAAACGCAGGTGAAAGCCGTGATGTCATTTGTCTCTTCGACAACCCTGGTCGCTGGTTGATCCATTGCCACATGCTCAGCCACGCCGTTGGCGGAATGCGCACATGGGTGAACGTTGCATGAGGTGTTTGATCCCGATCTTGCTGTCTTTGGCATCCCCAGTCGCTGCTGATCACAACTGGGAGCATCGCGACATCGTTGCAGGTCAAAGCCTGTACGCAGACAACTGCGCATCCTGCCACGGTGCCAACCTTGAGGGACAGCCGAATTGGCGAACCCCGAACGCCGATGGTGTGCTTCCAGCACCGCCTCATGACGGGACAGGTCACACGTGGCACCATGATGATGAACTGCTGCTCGAATACACCAAGCTCGGCGGCGCGGCTGCATTGGAGATCAGGGGTGAAACTGGGTTCAATAGCGGCATGCCAGGTTTCGGCGAAACACTCACCGATGACGAGATATGGGATATCCTCGCCTACATTAGATCAACTTGGTCTGAGCGAGAACGCGAAGTCCAAGCCAGCAGGAACCCTCCACACTAACATTTCAGTGGAGTCGTTTCATCCACAACAGGACTTGCCCTCTTGTATCGGCGGGCAAGGAACCGTTGCATACGAACAGTAAACGCAGCAGTCACCGCTCAGTGGCTTGAGTACAGTTTGGCATGACTTGCATTCGTAAAACCACTGACACGCATCTGTTGGCATCATTTCAGTTTCAACATGCCCACAGTCGGGACAGGTCAGTTTGGACTCAAGAACAACTACTGTTTCCGTCGTTGCCATACCGCGTACCCCGTAAGAATAAGAAACCCAGCCAGAATTGGCAGCAAAACTGCGTCGTTATACAGCACACCCAATAACCCAGTAAGACCGAGTGCGGTCAAAACGATTGGTAGCAACGGCGTAAAGCAACACAGCGCAGCAAGCAGCGTTCCCCCAATGCCAAATGCCAGTAGTTTATTTTTCATATTGCTATCCCTCGTCGTCCCGACTGTGCGGTTATCGCCAAAGTTTGATTTGCATTGGCACCCGCCATCCAGTCATAGCTCCTGTAGCGACTACAGGAGCAAGAGAAATGTTTACCATCGGGAAAGCTTCGCAGAAGAGCGGCGTCCACATTGAGACGATCCGTTATTACGAACGTGAAGGGCTTGTTCCGAAACCTGATCGCTCGGCGGCGGGGCGACGCCTGTATACCGCTGATGAAATCGCAAAATTGCGTTTCGTAAAGCGTTGCCGTGATCTTGGGTTTCCGATGTCGATCATCCAAACGTTGCTTTCACTGAACGACGAGCAAGGCCGTTCTTGTAAGGAAGTGAAGAGCATGGCCGAAGACCAACTTGTTGCGATCAATGCCAAGATTGATAGTCTTGAACGACTTCGTGCGGCCTTACAGAGCCTGTCTGCGAGTTGTGATGAGGGAACATCTTCATGCCCGATGCTGGACAGCTTGATGAGTGAAGCTCCGACGGTGCCAGTTTAGCTGACTATCAGCCAATTGATCTGAATGATTACGCTAGGCTGTACTGTCCACGTCCCGTTTGAACCACACGACCGTCATCACACAATTCCCGCAGTGCGCGATAACAAGCTTCATGGCTAAGATTGATGCGGGTCGCCAACTCGGTGACCGTTGCATCGAGGTAGCCTGCCTGAACAGCCGCCAGTATGCGTTCTTTGGCTGACGGGATTGCCAGCAACTCGATATGCGCGCGGTACTGTTGGACCTGAACAGCCAGCAACCTTGTGAAGCCTTCGGAGAACGCAGGATTGGATTGCATCGTAGCAATGACATCCGCCTTTGCGATCTTTGTGACGCTGCCAGCCGCAGTGCAAATCGCATCGCAATGGTAGTTCTCTGAGAAGATTGATGCCTCCGCAAACAGCCCGCCCGACACCGCTCTGTGAAGGGTCAAGGTGTCGCCACCCAGCCCAGTGCGTTGCAGCGTCACGCAGCCAGAAACGACACGGTAAAGTCCCGATGCTGTCTGATCCTGGCGAAACAGCACGTCACCTTTTTGCATGTCAATTGCGCGACACGCAGTCTTGGGTAGATGGGAGAAAGGATCAGCAATCATATGATCGAGATCATAAGCGACCAAAGTGAAGTTGGATAGGGTTATCAAGAAAAAGGAAGATTCAATGAAGCTAGGACTTTTATCAACAGCCATGATGTTCGTCGCATCGGGTGCTATGGCACAACATGCGCATACGTCGGGGTCACCTAATGAAACGGGTCAGTCACAGTTCGCAGCGATTGCTGAGATCGTCACCCTGCTGCGTGATGACCCAGACACGGATTGGGCGCAGGTCGATATCAAAGCTTTGCGTGATCATCTCGTGGATATGGACAACGTGACGACTAAAGCGTTGGTTGAACGAAGGGTCGATGGCTTGGGAGTGACGTTCATAGTCATGGGGGATGAAGTAGTCGGGGAATCCATCAGGCGTATGGTGTTGGCACATAGCCCAATGTTGCAGCGATCATCGGATTGGACAGTCATCGCGGAAGAAGTGGGAGGCGGCGCATCAATGTTGGTTCAGACAGATTCGGAGGAAGAGTTGAACCAAGTGCTGGGACTGGGATTCTTTGGGTTGATGACAATCGGTGCGCATCACCAACAGCACCATCTCATGATCGCGATGGGGCAGTCTCCGCACTAACCGCTTCGTTTCTCGCAAACGGTCGTTTACGGAGTTCTCGATACTTGCTCGAGCAATTTGCATTTGGCCTATGTATTTCTGAGTTTGATCTTATCAAAAACCCCTATCGATTCGAATCGATCATCCTGTTATGATCATGATGAGTTTCGAGAAGGAGAGTGAATGAACATAGGTTACGCACGGATCAGCACTGACACCCAAACACATGACGCGCAGCTAGCAGCACTGAAGGCTGCGGGGTGTGAGAAGATATTCACTGAGACGGCTTCAGGTGCGAAGAAAGATCGTCCTGTGTTGGCTGACACATTGGCGTATCTTCGTCCCCATTCCGACGACAAACTGGTGGTGTATAAGCTTGATCGCGTTGCCCGCAGTCTACCACACTTGATTGAGATCATGGATCAATTGAACCGTGACGGCATCGAGTTTCAGAGCTTGTCAGAGGCCATCGACACCAAGACACCCGGTGGCAGGCTCTTGTTCCACGTCATGGGTGCTATATCTGCGTTCGAGCGTGATCTTATTGTTGAACGCACTCAGGCTGGTCTCCGGGCAGCAAGGGCAAAGGGACGAGTTGGCGGACGCCCAAAGAAGATGACCGAAGACAAAGTGGCGGCGGTTAGAGAACTCTTGGCAAACGGTACGGCGGTCAGAGATGCGGCTGCGGCTGTTGGGGTGTCCGTACCTACCCTCTACAGATGGCTCCCTGGGGCACAGCGTTGACTGTACACGCCTCATAGAACCTTAGGCGGCCCTCTGCACCGTCCTATACCATCGTGGTCATAGGTGGCCTTATGGCGGACGAGACCCACGGGAGGGCGAGGTGCACGGGGAAGTGTCTGGATGTAGAGCGCAATTGGCTTGACCAAAGCGAGTGGAGATATCGTAGCTTTCTGCTTTTTTCGGATGTACCGATATCTGGTTTGCTGAATAGCTAGTTTGACCAATTTTCTGATGCGACGCCTTGGGCGGTGAAAGCTGTCTTTCGCATGGTCCCAAAGCTTCTTTTTCCCTTTCACGAGTTGAGAAAGGCTGCCTGGCGTGAACAGCCTTCCTTGTCCAGTTCGGACGCCGCGTTCATTTAACTCGTCACACAAAAATTGATATGCTGGCTGTCTGCCTCGGTTTTGAATTACGTTTTCCTTCAGAATGCTTAGAGCGAATTCGAACCTGTCTTTTGCTTTGTTCTTCTGTGTGTTCGTACCCTTGGGAGAGATTCTAACAATATCGGGGTTTCCCAGAATGCCACCGTTGGCCAAGAACCGATCTGTCCCTTGCTGACGGCGTATGTCTTTCGTTTGCGTCCGCTCAGCAATCCGGTGGTGATCACCATCTGCCATCATTTCAGTCAGGCTTTTCCCACAGCTTGTTGCGTAAATGCGATGGCCCAACCCCTGGACTTGGAGCATCTCAAATACTGCTGTGACCCGGCCAATCCGATCAAACTCAGACACAAACATGACCATATCTGTATCGCGCTTCATCTGCCGAATTGCTGAGCCCAACTGGCCGCCGATGCGTTTCCCGATATCGGCTTTGCCTGACATGACTTCTTTTCGTTGGGTCGTGTCGGGTGTGGTCAACCGTAGCTTCGGTATCGCCTTTCTAATTGCGGTGATCTGGTTCTTATAGTCGCTCTTCTTTTGTTTTGGTGTGCTGACACGCAGATAGACGACAGAGGGACCTGAGCGATACAAACGCTCCAACCTATTTGCAGTCATTGGATTTCTCCATGTAAAGGCTTGACTATACTGAGGGGCAAAATTGACCTGACTGCCCTTAATTATATTGACGACAGCGTATCGTGCCTGTGAGGTTTGTGCGCTGATTGACCACGTGTCAGACAGGTTGCATGGCTATTTAGTGGACTTCACGAGAGGGCACGTCAGTTCGCATCGCCGAACCTGCCTCCTCGGTCGATACAGACACCTAAATACATGGAGACAAAGGGAGACCCGTCACCATGGCACATGTCCGCAATACAATCCGAAACATCGATCAGGCACTCCTGCTGGAAGCACGGGTGCTCGCTTTGCAGTCAGATCAATCGTTAGGTGAAGTTGTTACCGCCGCCTTAGAATTCTATCTGGCCGACCAACTTGGTTGGGAAGAAACGACGGTCGCAGAAGGTTCAGAAAGCTAAGGCGGCTGACGTGAGATTACGTCAGGTATTCAACGTTGCCTGCATCAGCAATCGAGTTGGCTCGCCCCTGAAGAAGTGACGAAAGTGCCCGTACGGCACTGCTTATCTTCGCATCCAGGCATTCGACCCCAAGACCATCTGCAAACGTAAGTTCGTCGCCACACCGAGCCATATCTACCTGGATGGTCAGCGGTGTATCGCAATGGTTCGAGTATTCAAAAATGGGGTAGTCCTCGTCAGGATATCCAAGGTCTGCAATATGGTAAATCGAAAGCTTGGCCTTCCAGTTGTCCCGTGGCAAATGCTGGACGTTTACCGCAAAGATCAAAAGCTGAACACTGTTCGAAAAGGGCACTTGTAGCAGCGTTGGATATACTTTTTCAGGATCAAGGCCGATCAAGCCCCAGTCGTTGCAATTGTCGTCGAACACGAAGTTGTCGTCACGAAGCCAAGGTTCGAAAGCAAGATCAAATCCCGCATCGGCATCATAGCCTGCATCACTTGCACGACGTTGAAGCTCTTGAATGTCTTGCTGCTTTCTGATGGCCAAAGCCACTTGGTTTGCCGGTGTGTTAAAGTGGCCCGGCACCACTGTTTCTGCGTGTCTCATTACGAAACCTCCTTTACGTTAGCAGGTTCGAGAGGAATCGACCTCTCTCAACAATTGTTGTTCACCTGACGTAGGAAGCCCGACTAAAAACTTCAATATTCTCGTAACCGATTGTTCAAAATATATTTTTTCGTGAAGAAAAAAATGATCTCCAGTGCTTCACAAGAGAACCGTGAGGGCCCTTATCGACGATCACGAAAGGGCAACACATTGCTGTCGGTTGGTCTGGAGGACCACTTCGATGCGCCACTTTGCTCGAAATTGCATGTTTTTGACGCCCTGATTTTTACAAGGCCATCAGCATAAACACGCGATAGATCATAGCTAGGTTTCCCATGCCGCAGCCGGAATGCGTTCCGACGAAAGATGGACTCAAGGAGCCGCTGTCGTTGTTCAGATGTTGCTTCGATGGGAGCCTCGCATTGGTGCTCAATAGGGTGGGCTGAATGGCCAGCAATGCTTATTGTGCGGTGACCCAAATGCTGTTCCCGTTGATCAAACCCGCCCAGGAAAGACTGTTTTCGGAAAAGAACTCGGCAACCAGCGGATCGATCTCTCCGGAACCCATGGTACAGCGGCCATCCGCACCCCGGGCAAACTGGATGCCGAAGATTTCGTCATCGACTTGGCCCTCGGCCATAGTGCCACAACGAACTGACATTTGTTCCAGATCGGCCAAGAAGGTGTCTGTGCTCTCATACATGCTGCTGTCATCAGCAATTGCTGGGGCGGCAAAGCATAACAACATGATCCATAACTTCTTCATAAAGTGTCTCCTTCGTTCAACTTGTGTTGTTGGCAGTTTCCGTTTGCACAATGTGCGCAAGGATCATCCGCCGAGATTCCTACGAGGTCGTTGGGAGTGACCAATCCCGCAGTGGCCCTATAGATTCGCTCCATGAGGGCTCTTCTTGGAACTACCGTGCCATCGGCCACGCGACTGATAGTCGCCGTCGTTGTGCGAACTGTTTTCGCGAACGAGCCCATCGACATATTTTCAGAGCGTAGGAAATCATTGAGTTTCATAAATTTTAACTTACGTTTTTCGTAAGTGATTCGCTACCCCTATGAGTTTCTTTGGGTAAATCACTTCACGCCTGTTACAAAAAATGTAAGACTGGGATTTACCTTGAAGACGAGACAATCATCGTGGCGATCCACATCATTCTCAAACAGGCGAGAGAGCAGGCCGAGTTCACACTGGAGCAGGCAGCCGAACGCATTGGCATCAGTGGTGCCAGTTTTTCACGCATGGAGAATGGGTTGTCTCGGGTCACAACAGAAAGGCTGGAAGTGCTTGCTTCTCTGTACAAAGTCTCGGCCTCTGCGCTGGTGGAAGGCAGCATCGTGACTAAACCCTCAACAATCGACATCGAAAGACTGAAGCTTGTTGTGCAGACCGTCCAACAGGTCGTGAATGATCAGCAGGCACATCCGTCACCAGAAAAGATGGCTATGGCTGTTAGTGAAGTCTATCGGTTGGAAATTTCGCGCATTATAAACGATGCATCGGCTCATTTTGATCCAACTAGGCATCTCGGAATTATCAGCGCGATGCTTCGAGACCGATAAACGTCTATCATGAGAAATAGGACGCAAACTCGACTGTTTCCCGTTCGAGTTTGGCAACCTCCCGTTTAACCATTTTCCAGTAAATCTCTTCAACTTCGATCCTCGGCATTGCACCAAGCTTTTCGAGCGACGTGCCCTTGACCAAATGGATGGCCTTCATCATGTCCGCCAATGAAAAATTATCGAAATCAGGGATATAGGATGTCTTGTCGCGATTGTACCGTGTCTCATGGTAGGCTTTGGCAAAACGCTTAACCTGTGGTCCGTAGTCTTTAAGGCCATATATGGAAAGTTGTTGCCGTACGAACGCATCCATTCGATGGAACTGACCGGCATCCGTAGCTTGTCTAAAA
The DNA here is from genome assembly GCA_964022195.1 of uncultured Roseobacteraceae bacterium. GTDB lineage: Bacteria > Pseudomonadota > Alphaproteobacteria > Rhodobacterales > Rhodobacteraceae > Yoonia. The sequence goes on along the minus strand of CAXIAS010000015.1, from coordinate 35 downwards.
AAGAATACCCACCCAACTGAACGTTCTTCCACACG
>CAXIAS010000014.1:0-38958 GCA_964022195.1 uncultured Roseobacteraceae bacterium | reverse complement strand
CCCTAGTGGTGATTTACCTCGTGCTAAGCCGCGTCGCATTGCCCCGTATCGGGTCTGTGTTGGCCGAGCGTTCGGGCACGATCACGAATGATATTGCCGCAGCCGAAGAGCTGAAGCAAAAGGCCGTTGAAGCCGAAGCTGCCTATGAGCAGGCATTGGCGAATGCACGGTCGGAGGCTGCCAAGATTGTGGCTGAAACCAAAGCTGGTATTCAGGCTGATCTGGACGCTGAACTGGCCAAGGCCGACGCCAAGATCGCGGCCAAAGCCGCCGAGAGCGAAACAGCCATTGCCGAAATCCGTGATGGCGCAACAAAGAGTGTTGCCGCTGTTGCCAAGGACGTTGCCAAAGACGTGGTTGCGGCCATGGGCGGCAAAGTTGACGCGAAAACAATTACGACGGCTGTTAACGCCCGGATGAAAGGATAAGATCATGCGTGTTCTAACCACACTTCTTATTCTGGCCGGATCGCCTGCACTGGCGGCCTCTGGTCCGTTCATCTCGTTGCGCAACACCGATTTTGTCGTGCTGCTGGCGTTCTTGCTGTTCATTGGCATTATCTTGTATTTCAAAATCCCGTCGAAGATCGGCGAGATGCTGGATGCACGGTCTGCATCGATCAAGTCCGAGCTGGACGAGGCCCGCGCATTGCGCGACGAAGCGCAGTCTTTGCTAGCGTCATACGAGCGCAAGCAAAAGGAAGTGCAAGAGCAGGCTGATCGCATTGTGGCCGCGGCCCGTGACGAAGCCCAAGAGGCTGCGGTTTCGGCCAAGGACGACATCGCAACGTCGATCACCCGTCGTCTCGCCGCCGCAGAAGAGCAGATCCAGTCTGCCCAAGCCTCAGCGATCAAGGAAGTCCGCGATCAAGCGGTTCTGGTTGCCGTTGGTGCCGCCCAAGACGTCATCGCCAAGCAGATGGACGCCAAAAGCGCCAATGCATTGATTGATGATGCTATTGCTCAGGTGTCTGCCAAGCTACACTAACTTTGTCGCCATGGGCTTAAGCCCATGGTTACTTTGAAGAGCGCCCCACAGATGTGGGGCGCTTTTTCGTTTGTGCCACCCCTACAAAACAAAAGGGGCCGCCCGCAGGCGACCCCTATCTGTGGTCTATTCCGCCAATTGCCTAGTTCGGGGTAATCACGATCTCGACCCTGCGGTTTTGCTGGCGCCCTTCGGCGGTCAGGTTGGTGGCAACCGGCGCGTCTTCTCCGCGGCCGATGGACCGGATTCGCGATGGGGTCACGCCCGAGTTGATCAAGACGGATGTCACCGACTGCGCGCGCCGCTGGCTGAGATCAAAGTTGAACGCAGCAGAACCTACGTTGTCGGTGTGCCCGATCACGTTGACGGTTGTGTTCGGATAGCGGTTGATAGAGCTGGCCAACGTGTTCAGGTCCGCCCGTGATGCGCCCGAGACGTTGCTTGAATTGGTCGCGAACAAGATGTCTTGGGGCAGGGTCACGACCAGATTGTCGCCGTTGTTCACGATGCCTACATTGCCGCCCATTTGTGCGCGTAGCTCTTCTTCTTGGCGGTCGAGCGCTGTGCCGATGCCGCCACCGATCAGGCCGCCGATCAGCGCCCCCTTGACCGCGTTATTGCGCCGCTCGTCGCGGTTGTCGCCCGAGATGATACCCGCCAAGGCACCGACACCCGCGCCGATGGCCGCGCCGTTCTGCAGCTGTTGGTTGCCGTTCGGGCCGTCCGTGGTGCAGGCCGCTACGAATGTCAGTGTCGCCGCAGACACCGCGAGAGGAAGTTTCGAAAATTTCATACCGTTCATTTCCATTGATTGCGTGACGCCACACAGGCGCCTTGTGGATGTCCCCAATATGGACCTGTTTGGCCTTGCTATCCAATATCGGCGAAATGTCAGGCGATATTTCGCCTAAGCCCAAGGCCTTAGGCCGCGCTGTCCGCCCGTGCCGATTCCCACGCAAGCAGGGTTCGTTTGACAGGCAGTCCCCAGTGATACCCGCCCAAAGCCCCTGATTTGCGCAAGGCGCGGTGGCAGGGGATCAGCAGGCTGACGGGATTGCGCCCGACGGCGGTGCCCACGGCCCGCACCGCGCGGGGCCGGCCAATGGACTGCGCGATTTCGGAATAGGTCGTCACGTGCCCCGACGGTATGCGCAGCAACGCCTCCCAGACTTGCAACTGGAACGGGGCGCCGATCATGTGCAGGGCGGTGTCCCCCGACAGCCGCAGCGCGGCGTGGGTCCAGTCCGCAATCGCGGCGGGGTCTTTGACATAGATGGCGTTTGGCCAGCGCGCGGTCAGGTCTGCCATGGCATGGTCGGGTCCGGTCTCTGCGCTAAAGGCCAGCCCGCAAATCCCCCGATCCGTGCCCATCGACAGAGCGGGCCCAAAGGGGCTGTCGAACCAACCATAGCGGATCGTCAACCCGTCGCCTGCGCGGGCAAAGTCGCCGGGGCTCATGGCCTCCCATTTCACGAACAGATCGTGCAACCGCCCGCTGCCCGACAGCCCGACGGCGTCGGCTGTGGCCAGTGTTGTGAACCGGTCTGCCAGCAGGGTCTTGGCATGGTCCAGCGTCAGGTATTGCTGATACCGTTTCGGCGACACACCGACCCATTTGGTGAACAGGCGTTGAAAATGCGCGGGGCTCATGGCCATCTGCTGCGCGAGGTCGGGCAGTGTCAGCGCCTGATCTGCCGCGTCAATGCAGTCAATGGCCCGCCGCATCACCTGATAGTGGTATGTATCATCTGTATCCATACCCCACCTTAGCGCCGCAAACCCGTTGCCCGCGACCCGAAAATTGCGCATACCTTGCCCTATGCCCAAGCAATTAGATTACAACACCATCCGCGAGATATTTGAACGGTTCCACGAGGCCGAGGCCGAACCCAAAGGTGAGCTGGAACATGTGAACGTTTACACGTTGGTCGTGGCGGTCGCCCTATCGGCGCAGGCCACCGACGCTGGCGTCAACAAGGCCACCCGCGCCTTGTTCAAAATCGCCGACACGCCGCAGAAAATGCTCGATCTGGGGCTGGAAGGTGTGACCGATCATATCAAGACCATCGGCCTGTTTCGCCAAAAGGCCAAGAACGTCATCAAGATGAGCCAGCTATTGGTCGACGAATTTGGCGGCGAAGTCCCCAATTCCCGCGCCGCGTTACAGTCATTACCCGGTGTCGGTCGCAAGACGGCCAATGTTGTGTTGAACATGTGGTGGGGCCAGCCTGCGCAAGCGGTGGATACCCATATTTACCGCGTCGGGAACCGCAGCGGCATTGCCGTGGGCAAGAATGTCGACGTGGTCGAACGCGCGATTGAGGATCACATCCCTGCCGATTTCCAATTGCACGCGCACCACTGGCTAATCCTGCACGGACGCTATACCTGCGTCGCGAGAAAACCAAAATGCGCGGCCTGTTTGATCCGCGATCTATGCATGTATGAGGATAAAAACCTATGAGCGGCTATAACGTCATCGGAATTGGCAACGCGATTGTGGACGTCATCGCCCCCGCCGAGGATACGTTCCTTGATCTGATGGGGATTGATAAGGGTATCATGCAGCTGATCGAAAAGGACCGCGCCGAGGTTCTGTATGCCGCGATGAAAGACCGCACCGAGACCCCGGGCGGGTCGGTGGCCAATACGATTGCGGGCATCGGCGGCTTGGGCCTGTCGACCGCGTTTATCGGCAAGGTCAAGGATGACGCGCTGGGTCGGTTTTACGCCAAGGGGATGCAGGATGCAGGCACGGCATTCCCGAACCCGCCCGCCGCGGCACAAGCGCCGACATCGCGGTCGATGATCTTTGTCTCGCCCGATGGTGAGCGGTCGATGAACACATATCTGGGCGCGGGCGCGGACCTGTCGTCAGGTGACGTGCCTGACGTGTTCGAGGGTGGGGGCATCTTGTTCCTTGAAGGGTATTTGTTCGACAAAGACGAGGGCAAAACCGCATTTTCCGAAGCCGCGGCGAAAATGCACGCGGCGGGCGGTCGTGCCGCGATTACCATTTCCGACCCGTTCTGCGCCGAACGCCACCGCGCGGATTTCAAACGCCTGATCGCCGAGGATATGGATATCGCCATCGGCAACGCAGACGAGTGGATGACCCTGTATGAAACTGACGACCTAGAGGCGGCGATGCGACAGGCCGCTGAAGTCTGCGACATCGTCGCCTGCACCCGTTCCGGCGATCCGGTTTGGGCCTATCAAGGCGGCACCCGCGTCGAGGCGCCCGTGGTGGCTGTCACCCCGGTCGACGCCACAGGGGCGGGCGATCAGTTTGCAGCGGGCTTCTTGTTCGGACTGGCTTCGGGGCGTGATCTGGAAACTTGCGCCCGCATGGGTGTGCTGATGGCGTCTGAAGTCATCGGCCACATCGGCCCACGCCCCAAAGCGAATATCGCGGCCCTGATGAAGGCCGAAGGGCTGATGTAGATGCACACGCCGCCTGCGCGCGACGATCTGGTCGGGGCGGTCTGGATGACCCTCGCGATGGGGGTGTTCGCGGTTGAGGATGCGTTGATCAAATTCGCGGCGCTGACATTGCCCGTCGGGCAAATTCTGGTCGCGTTCGGATTGGGCGGCGCGATTGTTTTCGCCTGTATCGCGCGGTTGCGGCACGAGCCGTTGTTCACCCCTGATGTGTTGTCCCCACCAATGCGTATTCGCGTCGGGTTCGAGATCACGGGGCGGCTGTTCTATTTCTTGGCGGTGGCCCTGATCCCGCTGTCGACGGCCACGGTCATCTTGCAAGCAACCCCGCTGGTCGTCGTCGCAAGCGCGGCCTTGGTGTTCGGCGAACGGGTCGGGTGGCGTAGATGGACGGCGGTTTTCATCGGGCTTGCAGGTGTTTTGGTGATCCTACGCCCCGGAGCAGAAGGGTTTTCGGCGCTGTCGATCCTAGCCGTGATCGGGATGTTAGGGTTTGCGGGCCGTGACCTAGCCAGTAGGGCGGCGCCTGCGTCCCTAAGCGCCACGATCCTTGGCTTTTACGGGTTCTTGTCAGTCGTCGCAGCTGGGCTGCTGTTTTCGATCTGGGACGGGCACGCCTATGCCTTGCCAGACGGGCCCACCGGCGCCAGCCTGATCACGGCGATTGGCGCGGGGGTGTTTGCCTATACTTGCCTGATGAAGGCGATGCGGACAGGCGATGTGTCTGCCGTGACCCCGTTCCGCTATACCCGCCTGATATTCGGCGTGGTGCTGGGCGTCGTGGTCTTTGGCGAAGGAATGGATGCCGCGATGTGGATTGGATCTGCCCTGATCGTGGTGTCTGGGCTATTCATCCTGTGGCGCGGGGCTGCTGCGGAAAATGGATGATGGGCAAATGGCCGGTTGGGGCCTTTGGACACCAGATTGTGGATGTAATTTCATTGCCCATCCACAGACCCTAACCCAATTCGCAAGATAGATCGTCTACCTTGCAATGGTCACGAAGCCCGCATGGCGGGCTTCGTCCAGCCCTTTTATTCGCCCAGCTTGGCGTGGACCTCGTGCAGGTCGATTTCACCGATCGGCATCTTATTGGATGGGTCGTTGAAATCGTATTTGAACAGTTGGAAATCCTTTTTGTAGATTTCCCACATCAAATGCATCGACAGATCGTCAAAGTAATCCTCGACCGGATGCAGACGCTTGGGGCCGTGGCCTTCGCTTTCGTTGAAACGCGGGATGGCGCTTAGGTCGATGGGTTGCGGGGTCTCGATCTTGTCCAGAACCTGCTGCATGCCGTCGTTGAACTGTTCGGTCCAAAAGATTTTGTCATAGCGGCCACCGTTCACGATAAACGTGCTGATGTGGCCGGACATGGCGGACCAGTGGATGTCGGGGTCCATCGGGCGCCGCCAGCGGATGGTGTCGCGGGCAAACAGCAAGAAGCGCCGGAAAGATTTGATTTGGTCGAATTCAAAACCGGTGTCCGGATCGCCCACTTCGATCCCGTATTTCTGGATCAACAGCGGCACAAGGTTACCGCGATAGCGTTTGCCGTTACGCTGGATGCCGCAGATTTTGTCAAAGAATGACGACAGGATGCGGGTATAGGGATTGCGCACGCAGGTAAAAGAAAAACTGTCATGGGCTTTCACATTTGCGGTGATCAGCGGCTGGCTGTCATCCATCGCCCATTTGTGCATGCCGCCTTTGGCGTCATGGATATCACCGTCGAAAAATTCGCCGTGATCGGAATAATACATGATCTGACCGATGGTCGAGCAGGCACATTTCGGAACAACCCGATATACCACGCTCTCGCTTTCGGTCATCCAAGTGCCCGGAAAACCCATTCTCTACCCTTCTCTAGCGCCGAAATATGCGCCTACTACTGCCCATAGGTCATAGAATACCCGATGTTGCAAAGAAACCCTGTATATTCAACGCCTCTTCAATATATGTAACGTAAACAATAAACCACGTTTAGGGTAAACTGTTTCTGATATGGCGAAAATCGCATTCATTTTGTTGTGCCACAAAGACCCCGAGGCAATTGTGCAGCAGGCCAAGCAGCTGACGGCTGTTGGTGACTTTATTTCGATCCATTTCGACGCGAGCGCCCCGCAGGCGTATTTTGACCTGATTCAGGCCAAATTGGCCGACAATCCGAACGTGACCTTTGCGTCCAAGCGGATCAAATGCGGATGGGGGGAATGGTCGCTGGTTCAGGCGACGCTATATGCGGTCGAGGCGGCGGTTGAGGCATTTCCCAGAGCCACGCATTTTTACATGGTTTCGGGCGATTGCATGGCGATCAAATCCGCGACCCATGCCCATAATTTTCTGGACGAACATGATGTCGATTACGTCGAAAGCTTTGATTATTTTGACAGCGACTGGATCAAGACGGGGTTCAAAGAGGAACGCCTGATTTACCGTCATTTCTTTAACGAGCGGACCCAGAAACGCCGGTTCTATTGGTCGTTCTGGTTTCAGCGCCGGTTTGGAATCACACGCGACATTCCCGAAGATTTGCAAATCATGATCGGATCGCAATGGTGGGTGCTGCGCCGTCGCACAGTGGAATGGATATTGGAGTTCACCAAGTCACGCCGCGATGTGATGCGGTTTTTCCGCACAACCTGGATTCCTGACGAGACGTTTTTCCAGACTCTAGTGCGCCATTTGGTTCCCGGAAATGAAATCCGCACCCGCACGATGACGTTTTTGATGTTCACCGACTACGGGATGCCGGTTACGTTTTATAACGATCATTATGATTTACTGTTGTCCCAAGACAGTCTTTTTGCCCGCAAGATCAGCCCTGACGCCAAAGAGCTAAAGACCCGATTGGGCAAGCTATATGCGTCGGGTCGCGACGATTTCAAAATCTCGAATGAGGGCCGTAGCCTGTTCAAGTTCCTTACGGGTCGGGGCCGGATCGGACGCCGCTTTGCCCCCCGTTTCTGGGAGATAGAAAGTTCGCTGGGGCGCGAACGCGAGTTGTTGATCATTGCATGCAAGAAATGGCACGTTGCCAAGCGGTTGACCGAGAACATCCGCGCGCTGACGGATGTCACGACGATTGATTACCTGTTCAACGAAGGCGACACGCCGCTGCCTGATCTTGGCGGGATCCAGACCAACATTGATAAACGCACGCGCCACAGGCGGGCGTTGATGCGGATGCTGTTTGAATATCACAACACGGACCGGATGGTGATCTGCCTTGATACGGCCAGCCTTGACCTGATGCAGGATTTCTTTTCGGACCGGTCGAACACCAAGTTGCTGGAAATCGAATGTTCGTTCGATGATGATTATTTGGCAGGCCATGCGCGGCGGGTCGGGTTGGCCGGTGACCAGACGTCCGAAGAGACATTGGCGCAGTTGCTGCCGACCATTCGCAATGATGTGCATTTCGAGAGCGACCAGATCAGGGACGCCGGTTTCAGCCATTGTGACCGCATTCGCCAGACCGCGTCGGCAGATGATAATGCCCAGGCGATCGCGCGGTTCTTGAATGTTGACGAAGATATCGCCAGACAGTTGGCACAGACCCCACATCTGTTTGTAGACTAAGGTGCCACGAGATGACGTTTGACTATGATGACCAGAATATCTTTGCCAAGATTTTGCGCGGCGAGATCCCAAACCAGACCGTGTTTGAGAACGATCACGCGCTGGCGTTCAACGACATCGAACCGCAAGCGGCGGTTCATGTGCTGGTGATCCCCAAAGGCGCCTATGTCAGCCTTGACGATTTCGCAGCGAATGCCAGCGCAGATGAACAGGCGGGCTTTTTTGCTGCGGTGGCCGCGGTTTGCGAGAAGACCGGCGTCGAGGCGGGGTTCCGTGCGATTGCCAATACGCGCGCCCACGGGGTGCAGGATGTGCCGCATTTCCATATGCACATCATCGGCGGCCAACAGCTGGGCCGGATGTTACCAAAATGAGCGCTACCGCGCATTTTCAATATTGACCGGATGAGAGGCGCCGTTGAACGCAAGCGGTGTTTCAGGGGTGCTGTTGGAAGTGACTTGTCGCATCAGTCAACATTTGCGCAACTGGGTTACGACGGGCTTTAGCCCGTCGCGCGGTCGCGGGTAAGCGCGAGGAAAACGTCCTCGAGGTCCGATTGTTCGGTTGTGATATCTCTGATTTCGATACGCGCGTTTCGGATCGCATCCAGAACCGCATCGGCGCTGGTTGTGCTGCTTTGATAGCTGAACGCAAGCTGGCCATTGTCGCGCTTTTGTCCCGCAATACCGTCGGGAAGTGAGGGTATCGCGCTGTCCTGCGCGGGGGTGACGACGATGGTTTTATGGTCCAGCCGTCCCAGCAGGTTGGCGGTGCTATCGCGCACGATTTGCCGCCCTTGGTTGATGATTGCGATTTCGTCGCACATCTCTTGGGCTTCTTCCAGATAGTGCGTCGTCAGGATGATCGTCACGCCGCGGTCGTTCAGGTCGCGCACGTTTTGCCACAAAAGGTTGCGCAGTTCGATGTCGACCCCTGCGGTCGGTTCGTCTAGCACAAGGATTTGCGGGCTGTGCACAAGTGCTTTGCCCAGCAATAGCCGTCTGCGCATCCCCCCCGATAGGGACCGCGCATAGGCGTCTGCCTTGTCGGTCAGTCCGATCAGGTCCAGAATTTCAGCGGTTTTCCGGTGTGATTTGGGCACGCCGTATAGTCCTGCTTGCACGTCCAGCGACCCTGCGGGGGTAAAGAACGGGTCGAGGTGCGGCTCTTGCGGCATGATTCCGATGGCTGCGCGTGATTGGCGGGGGTTGGTGTCTTGGTCAAAGCCCCAGATTTTCACTGACCCTTGGGTTTTGCGAACCAATCCGGCCAGAATATTGATCAGCGTTGATTTACCTGCGCCGTTCGGCCCCAAAAGTCCGAAAATCTGCCCGCGCGGGATATTCAGATCGATTCCATGCAGGGCGGTTTTGGCGGGCGCTTTGCCGGTTGCTGCGTAGGTTTTTGTCAGGCCGGCTATTTCGATCGCATTTTGTGTCATCTGATGGTCTTTCCCCGCCTTACCGGCCTGTGCTAGGGAAGACTTAAGGCGGGCAGGGTCCCGCGGCAAGCAGACAGGACGTGATATGACCACACCGGCCCCAGAAACCAAAATTGTAAATGATTACCGCGTGGCCTGTGATGGCGGCGAGGGGGCTTTGGGCCATCCGCGCGTCTGGCTGCAAATCCCGGCCGAGCAGGGGTGGGTTGAATGCCCCTATTGCGATGCCAAACTGATCCACAAGGATTTTGAGGACAAAGTCTGATGCGTATTGTTATTTCATCCGATCACGCCGACATCCCCCTGCGCCAAGAGATCGCAGCCCATGTCGCGGCGGCGGGCCATGATGTGACCGACATTGGTCCAGCCACAAACGCCAGCACCGATTACCCCAAGCACGGACAGGCCGCGGCCGAGATGATCACCTCGGGTCAGGCGGATCTGGGCATCATCATTTGCGGCACCGGCCAAGGCATCATGATGGCCGCCAACAAGGTGGCAGGCATCCGCTGCGGTGTGTGTTCGGACACGTTTTCGGCCCGTATGATCCGCGCCCACAACAACGCCAATATGTTGTCGATGGGTGCGCGCGTGATCGGCAAGGGTCTGGCGTTGGACATCGTTGACGCGTTTCTGACCACCCAGTTCGAAGGCGGCCGTCACGCAACCCGCGTCGATATGATCGAAGGCTAGTTTCGGCACTGGCAGCGGCCCCGTGTTTCTGGCAAGTTGGTCCTGATTTGAAACGGGGGCCGTCATGACACAGCAATTCGGAAAAGGGTGCCATCTGCACCTGATTGACGGCTCTGCCTTTATTTTCCGCGCCTATCACGCGTTGCCGCCACTGACGCGCAAGTCCGACGGTTTGCCTGTGGGCGCTGTCAGCGGCTTTGTGAACATGTTGCAGCGTTATGTGGATGGAAACACCGGCCCCGATGCCGCAACCCATGTGGCGGTGATTTTTGACCATTCGGGTCAGACATTTCGCAATGAGTTGTATGACAAATACAAGGCCAACCGCCCCCCCGCGCCCGAGGACCTGCGCCCGCAGTTCCCGCTGACCCGCGATGCGACCCGTGCGTTCAATATTGCTTGTGAAGAAATCGAAGGTTTCGAGGCCGACGACATCATCGCCACCCTCGCCCATCAAGCGCGCGATGCCGGTGGCCGCGTCACCATTGTGTCGTCGGACAAGGACTTGATGCAGTTGGTCGGCGCCGGCGTCGAGATGCTGGACCCGATGAAAAACAAACGCATCGATAGCGACGGTGTGGTTGAAAAATTCGGCGTCGGTCCCGAACGGGTCGTCGATGTTCAGGCGCTTGCGGGCGACAGTGTTGATAACGTCCCCGGTGCCCCCGGTATCGGGATCAAAACGGCGGCCCTGTTGATCAACGAATATGGTGATCTGGACACGCTGCTGGACCGCGCGAGCGAGATCAAGCAGCCCAAACGCCGCGAAAGCCTGATTGATAACCGTGCCCAGATCGAGCTGTCGAGGAAGCTGGTGCAGCTGGATTGCGACATGGAATTGCCATTCGATCTGGATAGCCTAGAGGTGCGCGACCCTGAGGCAGAGGCGCTGCTGGGCTTTTTGGCACAAATGGAATTTCGCACAGTTAGCAAACGGATCGCGGACAAGCTGGGGCTAGAGGCGCCGACCATTCCTGATGCGGCCCCCGCGGCCGCGGCGGATGCCCCTGAGGCCGCGCCATTTGATGCGGATGCCTATGAAAAAGTGTCGGATCTGGCAGCGCTTCAGGTCTGGATCGACCGGATTTACGAGCGCGGCTATGTCGCCGTCGACACCGAGACAACCGGCCTGAACGAGATGCGCGCCGATCTAGTCGGCATCTCGTTATGTGTCGAGGCGGGGCAGGCCTGCTATATTCCATTGACGCACAAGGCCGCTGCGCAGGACGATTTGTTCGGCTCGGACGCGATGGCCGAGGGCCAGCTGGATTTCAAAGCGTGTCTGGCCGCGTTAAAGCCCGTGTTGCAGGATGAAACCATCCTGAAAATCGGTCAGAATATGAAATATGACGCCAAGATTTTTTCCCGTCTTGGAATTGCGGTTGCCCCGATCGACGACACGATGTTGATGTCTTATGCGATGCATGGGGGCATGCATAATCACGGTATGGACACGCTGTCGGACCGCTATCTGAACCACACGCCGATCCCGATCAAACCGCTGCTTGGGTCTGGCAAATCGGCGATCACCTTTGACCGTGTGCCCGTCGAAGATGCGGTAAAATATGCGGCAGAGGACGCCGATATCACGCTGCGCCTGTGGCAGATGTTCAAACCGAAACTGCATCAGTCCAAGGTTACGACGGTCTATGAGACGTTGGAACGTCCATTGGTTCCTGTCTTGGCCCAGATGGAAATGCACGGCGTCAAAGTGAACCGCGACACCCTAAGCCGGATGTCCAACGGGTTTGCCCAAAAAATGGCCGGTCTTGAGGACGAGATTCAAGAGATGGCAGGCCGCAAATTCAACGTAGGCTCGCCCAAGCAATTAGGCGAAATCCTGTTTGATGAAATGGGGTTGGAAATGCCAGGGGGCAAGTCGCCGTCCAAGGGCAAAAACGGGGCCTATTCAACCGGCGTCGATGTGCTTGAAGACCTCGCAACCTTGCATGATTTGCCGCGCCGGATTCTGGATTGGCGTCAATTGTCCAAACTGAAATCGACCTATACGGACGCGTTGCAGGAACACATCCACCCTGACACTGGCCGTGTGCATACGTCGTATTCGATTGCGGGGGCTAACACGGGCCGACTGGCGTCAACCGACCCGAATTTGCAGAACATTCCAGTTCGATCCGAAGAAGGCCGTCGCATCCGCGAAGCCTTTGTCGCCGATCAGGGCAATGTGCTGGTGTCGCTCGACTATAGTCAGATCGAACTGCGCATTCTGGCCCATATCGCCGGGATTGACGCGCTAAAGCAGGCGTTCCGCGAGGGGCAGGATATTCATGCGATGACTGCGTCCGAGATGTTTGATGTGCCGCTGGATCAGATGACGCCGGACATTCGCAGGCAAGCCAAGGCGATCAACTTTGGTGTGATTTACGGCATCAGCGGGTTCGGTCTGGCTCGTAATCTGCGTATTCCGCGCAAAGAGGCCCAAGGGTTTATCGACCGCTATTTCGAACGGTTCCCGGGGATCCGGACCTATATGGATGACACTGTGCAGTTTGCCAAAGACCACGGGTATGTGCAGACCCTGTTCGGTCGGAAGATCCACACCTCCGAGATCAATGCCAAGGGGCCGCAAGCGGGTTTCGCCAAACGGGCGGCGATCAACGCGCCTATTCAGGGCACTGCGGCGGATGTGATCCGGCGTGCGATGGTGCAGATGCCGGATGCGATTTCGGGGATGCCTGCCAAGATGCTGTTGCAGGTCCACGATGAATTGATTTTTGAGGTGGCCGAAGAGGCCGCTGATGATCTGATCGAAGTGGCCCGAAATGTCATGGAAGGCGCGGCGGATCCGGCGGTCAAACTGGATGTCACCCTATCTGTGGATGCAGGACGCGGCGGCAGCTGGGCTGAGGCGCATTAGCACCATCACCGTAAACTAGGTCACGGGCGCCTATTGGTGCAACAGGGTCACCATGGGCTTAAGCCCATGGCAACACAAGGACATAGGTCTATATGCAATGTCTTAGTTGACCGACTTTTCTTCGATCAGGTTGGCCTTGGATCCGTCGCTTTTGGCAATCTCGATCCGGCGCGGTTTCAGCGCCTCGGGCACTTCGCGCGCAAGGTCGATATGCAGCATACCGTGTTCATGGCTGGCGCCTGTGACCTTGACGTGATCGGCCAGATGAAAACGGCGATCAAATGCGCGGGTGGCGATGCCACGGTGCAAATAGGTCCTTTTCTGTTCGTCGTCGGCCTTGCGCGCAGTCACGTGCAGGGCGCGGTCCTTGACCTCGATCGCGAGGTCATCGTCGCTGAACCCTGCAACAGCGATGGATATCCGCCAGCTGTCATCGTCGGTTTTTTCGATGTTATACGGTGGATAGGTCTGGTTGCTGGTGTCCGAGGCCAGAGCCCGGTCCATCAGGTCGGCGATTTGGTCAAAGCCGACTGTAGCGCGGTAAAGAGGGGTAAGATCAAAGCTACGCATTGGTGGTCATCCTTTTGATAAGCGATACCTGTTGCGCCCTCCCGATATTGGGCAGGGCGGTGTTTACGGACCCGTGTCTGGCATCCGCATAATTTATTTGGGGGTCGGGTTTTGTCGTTTCAAGACCCTTGGGCCTGCTGCATGTGCTAGGGCCGTTGGGCGCAATTGCGCGGGTTACGGACGCACGAATTTTGCGCCAGTGTCCGATTGTTGCCCGCCTTGGATGATGCCAGCCTGCGCGGGTGCGGCGCTGTTGAACGCAGCCAAGAGATCATTGAGCGGCTGTGTCAGTGAGGTCCCGAGCGCGATTTTTTTACCGGCCACATTGGCCATGGCACTAACCACCGAGACGATATGTGCCCGTCCGTTTTGCACTTTGAACACAGGGGCGCCGGACGACCCGAAATCGATCGAGCAGCTCATCAGCAGGACGCCGGATTGTTGCCCCATGACGCTGCAGACTTCTTGCAGGCTGGGGGCTTCGGACCGTTCGCGTGCGTAGGACACGATGCCGATTTCGTCGCCTGCTTGGGGTTCGGTCGCGATTGGGTAGGGTTTGACGCGCCCGTTGCGCACCGGTTGGCCCAACGACAGGATCGCCACATCGCTGGCGATTTCGGTGATGTCGCGGTCGCTGCCCAGATGTTTGTAATCGGGGTGCGCCATGGCCCTCGTGATCCCGCGCGAGGCCTCTGATCTGCCGTTGCGCAACCCTGCTTCGAACACAAAACGGTTGGTGTCGATCAATGTGCCGTCGGTGTCATACAGGCAATGTGCCGCCGTCAGGATCAGCCTGTCGGTGATCAAGGCGGCTGTGCAAAACCCTTTGCCTGAAATGTCGAGCCTGCCGACCCCTTCCCAGCCTTTGCTGGCATGGCCGGTTTGCATCGCACGCAGCGGGCTGTCTTGGGCTGCCAGCGGTCCGGCAAGCAACAAGAAAAGAATGGGCAGAAATCGCATGGCGTCCTCGGGTTGGAGCGGCTTTGATATCGTCAGGTTACGGCAAAGTTATGGCATTACCGCAAGATGGGCACGTGACCCGATTGCGTGTTTTGCCCGCTAAGCGCAGGTGGTTTTGGCCCGCCAGTCGCCCAGTCGATCAGCTCGACGCTGTGCACAATTGGCACGTCTGTCCCGCTGCCGATCTGCATCATGCAGCCGATGTTTCCTGCGGCGATGATATCGGGTTTCAATGCTTCTAATGTATTGATTTTGCGCTGTTTTAACTGCGCTGAGATGACGGGTTGCATCAGGTTGTATGTCCCCGCCGATCCGCAGCACAGGTGGCTGTCGGCGGGTTCGAGCACTGTAAAACCGGCCCGCGCAAGCAGCTGTTTGGGCGCTGATTTGATCTGTTGTCCGTGTTGCAGCGAACAGGCGGCGTGGTAGGCCACCTGCAATCCTTTGGGCTTGCAAGCCGGCAGGTCGAGCTGTTGCAGAACCTCGCTTATGTCTTTGGCGATGGCGGCGACGCGGGCGGCGTCGTGTTCCAGATCAGTGCCTTTGAACATGTGGCCGTAGTCTTTGACCGTGGTGCCACAGCCAGAGGTGTTGATCACGATGGCGTCCAGTCCTGCGTCCATTTCTGCCACCCATGCGCGGATGTTGCGGGCGGCGGTTGCGTGGCTTTCGCCAGACTTGCCCATGTGATGGGTCACCGCACCGCAGCAGCCTTGGCCTTCGGGGATCACGACTTCGGCGCCAAATCGCGTCAACAGCCGGATCGTCGCGTCGTTGATATCGGTGTTCAAGGCGCGCTGGGCGCAGCCTGTCATCAGGGCCACCCGCATCTTGGGGGCCTCAACGCCAAAGGTTTGCGGATCGTCGTTGCGGCTGACGGGGGGGACTTGTCTGGGGGCCATTTCCAGCATCGCGCGCAGGCGTGCATCGGGCATGAACCGTGCAAAGGGTTTGCCGATCTTGGCCCCCAGCAGCGCCAGCCTGAACCTGTTGGGGTAGGGCAGGATGCGGGCCAGCACCCAGCGCAGGAACCGGTCGCCAAGGGGCCGTTTGTAGGTGTCTTCGATATAGGCGCGGGCATGGTCGACCAGATGCATATAATGCACGCCAGAGGGGCAGGTGGTCATACAGGCCAGACACGACAGGCAACGATCAACATGCAGCACGGTTTTGGGGTCGGGCACCCGTTCGTTTTCCAGCATATCCTTGATCTGGTAAATCCGGCCGCGCGGGCTGTCCAATTCGTCGCCCAAAATTTGGTAGGTGGGGCAGGTCGCGGTGCAAAACCCGCAATGCACGCAGGCCCGTAGGATATCGTTGGCCCGCGCGGTCGCGGGGTCGGTCAGTTGCGTGTCGGAAAAATTGGTTTGCATCAGCCCATCAATCCTTGGTTCAAGATCCCGCGCGGATCGAATTTCGCACGTATCGCGGCCTCGAGTTTGGCCCGTGCAGGGTCTTTTGGTTGAAACAGTGCACAGGCGGGCATCGAGACCGGTGCCTTGAGCAAGGTCGCGTGCCCGCCGTCCAGCCCTGCGGCGTCTTGCAAACGGTCCAGCAGGATTTGCGCGCCTTTTATTTGCGGATCAACATGTGCCGGATTTGCGGTCATTTGGCTGTTGTCGGCAAGGTCGTTTTCATGGGCACTGCACCAGATCAAACCGCCCGACCAATCCAGATCCATGCGGCTGTTCAATGTCTGGCCGATGTCTTCGACAAAGCGCGCGGCGTTGCTTGGCGGCACTGAAATACGGCTCACAAAGGTCTGGTCCTTGAGGTGTGTCATATCGCGGATACCTTGCCACAATGCGCGATTTGCATCGGTATCGGTATCGATTTGAGACGGCCCGAACGGGTCCAGAGTTTTGGACAATGCTTGCGCCCGATAGGCAACCGACGCTGCGGCCCCTTCTAGTCGCAAATGCAGTTTGCGCGGCGTTTGATGGTGATAAGGGCCGAACCATGTGCCTGTAACTTCGAATGGTGTGCCGAGGGCGGCCGACATCGCGGCGACGGCTTGATCGGGGGGCAGATCAGGCAGTGTAACGGTCGCAACTGCGGCAGGCAGAGGCAGAACTTTTAGAGATACCTCGGTCAGCACGCCCAAAGTGCCAAAGCTGCCCGCCATCAGTTTCACCAGATCGTAACCGGTGACGTTCTTCATCACGCGGCCACCGTTTTTGATCACTGTGCCAGTTCCGTCAACGAACCGCACACCAAGCAAGCTATCGCGACACGCCCCGACGGATGAAATTCTGCGTGGTCCTGACACGTTCGCGGCCACAACGCCACCAATGGTCGGCGTGCCCTTGGTTCCCAGTAGCGTGCGATGATCCATCGGCTCGAACGCGAGCATCTGGCCTTGGGCTGCCAACACCTGTTCTATTTCGGCGACAGGGGTGCCGGATTTGGCAACAAGCGTCAGCGCCCCCGGATCATATAGGGTGATGCCGCTATGGGCTGCGGTTGACAATACATCGCCCTGCACATGGCGCGTATAGCTGCGAGTGCCGCCGCCAATGATCTTGAGCGGGCCCGTGGCCGACCGAATGGCGTCAGCAATTTCCAGTTCGGTATCAGGCGACATGTGCCCTCTTTGGTTTGACTGTATTGCGGAGTGTGTGGGACGCGCGGGGGGGTGGTGCTGTCATGGCTTGCCCCGATGTGCGGCGCTTGTCTTTAGGGGAAAAACTTTGGCCGCGTTCAGCAGCCATTTCGGATCAAAGACATCTTTGATGTTCATTTGCGCACTCATATCGGCGGGGTCGTATTGCACACCCATCAGGTCCCGTTTTTCGATGCCAACCCCATGTTCGCCGGTCAGGCAGCCGCCGACCTCGACACATAGTTTCAGGATTTCCGCGCCCAATGCCTCGCATTTTTCCAACTGCCCGTCTTCGTTTGCATTAAACAAGATTAGCGGATGCATATTACCGTCGCCGGCATGAAAAACATTGCCGACTGCCAGACCGTAGTCTTTGGACATCTCGCCGATCCGGCGCAGGACATAGGGCAGTTCGGACACAGGGATCGTGCCGTCCAGACACATGTAGTCGTTGACCCGTCCCATGGCCCCGAACGCCGATTTGCGTCCCAACCAGATGCGCGCCGCCTCGTCGGCGGTTTGCGCTTCTCGGATTTCAACCGGATCATGGGCCTTGGCGATCCGGGTGATCAGCGCCAGTTGCGCGTCGATTTCAGGGTCCGCGCCTTCGACCTCGACGATCAGCAGGGCCTCGCACATCGGGTAGCCGGCTTTGGCAAAGGCCTCGCAGACTTCGATGCAGGGGCGGTCCATGTATTCGATGGCGACAGGCAGGACACCGGCTTTGATGATGTCGGACACACATGCACCTGCGGCCTCGGCGCTATCGAAACCCATCAGGACGGGCCGCGCGCCTTCGGGTTTGGGCAAGATGCGCAAGGTCGCTTCGGTCACGACGCCCAGCTGTCCTTCGGATCCGCAGATCACCCCCAGCAGGTCCAAGCCGCCTGCGTCCAGATAGGGGCCGCCCAGATCGACGACGGTGCCGTCCATCATGACCATGGTCACACCCAACAAGTTGTTGGTGGTCACCCCGTATTTGAGGCAATGCGCCCCGCCCGAATTCATTGCGATATTGCCCGCGATGGCGCAGGCCAGTTGGCTGGACGGGTCGGGCGCGTAAAAGAACCCGTTCGCCTCGACCGCGCCGGTGACCGACAGGTTGGTGCGTCCGCTTTGAACGCGGATATAGCGGTCGGCATAGTTGGTTTCGATCACCTCGTTCATACGCGCCACGCCTAGGATCACGCAGTCGGCAGTGGGCAGCGCCCCACCCGCAAGCGACGTTCCCGCCCCGCGCGGCACCACGGGCACGTTCATGTCGTTGCAGATTTTCAGCACTGCGCTGACCTGATCGGTGGTGGATGGCAGGACGGCGGCCAATGGCGGGCAGCGATAGGCGGTCAACCCGTCGCATTCATAGGCGTGGGTCTCGGCCGGATCAGAGATAACCGCCCCTTTTGGCAGCACATCTTGCAGCCGCGCCACGATCAAATCCTTGCGCGAGATGACAAATCTGTCAGGGTCAGGCATCTGCATTGGGCGCTCCTGTTTGGGTATGGTATCAGGCTAGCAGGGGCACAGCCCCGAGGCGAGAGGACAATTTGCAGCATAGGGGTGTATGCGATGACATTGACGGATCATTTGGCCCTTTTGTCGATGCTGGATTGGGCGGCGGCTGTTGTGACGATCGGGCTGTGGCTAATGTTGGGCTGGTTGATCGAACACCCGCCAGCGTCGCGCCCGTCGGTCACTGTGTTAATGGCCCAGCGCAGACGCGACTGGATGCATGTGTTTGTGCATAGGGATCCGCGCATTTTCGACAGTCAGATATTGGCGTCTTTGCGTCAGGGGACGTCATTCTTTGCGTCGACGTGTTTGTTGGCGATCGGGGGTGTGTTGGCGTTGATCAAGAACACCGACCCGTTGCAGGGGGTTGCGACGGACCTAAGCGCGCAGGCCACGCCCGCGTTGATTTTGCAGCTCAAACTTGCGTTGGTGGTGTTGTTCCTGACCAATGCGTTTTTGAAATTCGTCTGGGCCAATCGGGTGTTTGGCTATTGCGCAGTGATGATGGCGGCGGTTCCCAATGATCCTGACGACCCCCTGACCCATCCGCGTGCCCGCGCCGCAGGCGAGTTGAACATCCGCGCGGCGATCAACTTTAACCGCGGGTTGCGGTCGATGTATTTCGCGCTGGGGGCCTTGGCGTGGTTGCTGGGGCCATGGGCGCTGATCGCGGCTACGGCTGTAACAGGTTGGATCGTGTTCAGCCGCGAATTTGCGTCCCTTCCGCGCGAAATCCTGATGGAAGACATGTGAAACAGTTTTGGGTGCCATTGCTGCTTGCAGGTCAGATTGCGGCGGCTGACGCACCGGTGGTGCGCGACGTCACAGCGACCAAATCGCAAGCCGGTTGGCGATTTGACGTGACCATCGCCCACGCAGATACCGGATGGGATCATTACGCCGACGGCTGGCGGGTCGAGGACGCCAGCGGTGCGGTTCTGGGTCTGCGCGTTCTGGGCCATCCGCATGTGGCGGAACAGCCCTTCACGCGGTCCCTGTCAGGGGTCGTTTTGCCAAATGGCACCACATCGGTTTTCATCCGCAGCCGCTGCAACACAGACGGCTGGTCGCAACAGGTGTTTGAGGTCATAACCAAGTCGCATGGGCTTTAGCCCATGCCCCCTGCAGGTCAGGCCGCCTCGCGGCCTTCGCGCAGCCATGCACCAACGATCAACAATCCGGCCAACAGCAGATAGGCCCATGCCGGCAGCAGTGCCGTGATCGAGATATCCGCCGTCCGGTAGGCACCGCGCGGGGTTATCGCGATCCAGCCACGTCCCGCGGCGGGGCGCCCCGCGCGCACGCTCCGCACTGTTACCGGCCCGTCGGACATCGCGATAATCCCGCCCCGTGTGCTGTCGGTTGCCGGTTTGATCACTGCGCCGCTTGCGATGGTTTGCTCGAATTCGCGCGGGGCCGCTGGCCCCAATGCGATCACGCTGGTCTTGTCCCCTTCGCTCAGGCGATACAGCCCGATCTCGGGTGCTTCCCAGAGGGTTTCAAAATTGCCGGGCGATGTTTCCTCTAGCGTCAATGTGCTGGTGTTGCCGTCAGGGTGGGTCACGGTCACGTCGCCGACCTGTGGCGCCAAGCTGCGCCGGATGATCCGCATGGTTTGGCCTGCGGGTTCGGCCCATAGGGCCTCTTCTTCCAGATCGGGTTCTTTCATCATCCAATGCGCCAGCCGCCGCAGCAGTTCCAGTTGCGGCCCGCCGCCTTCGAACCCGCGATCCCAGAGCCATGAATGATCTGACGCGATCAGCGCCACCCGCCCGTCGCCGATCCGGTCGAGCGTTAGCAAGGGCCGGTCATCCAGCCCCGACATCACCGTCGTCGCGGTGTCGGGCACCAGCACATCGACCTGCCGGAACCAACGGCCCCAGCCCGCGCCGCCGTCTTCGGACAAGGGTGCGAACCTGTCCAAACCTGCCGTCACCGGATGCCGCGCACCCAGATCGGTGATCTGGGGTGTGAACCCCTGTTCAAACACCCGCGCGGTTGGCGCACCGGGCAGGATTTGCCCAAGCGGCGACCGATAGATGCTTTCGGCACTGCCGTATTCCGGCCCGCTGGAAATCAGCACAGCCCCGCCTTCGGCCACGTAGTTGCGGATATTGTCGAGGTATTCACCAGGTAGAATACCGCGTCTGCGGTAGCGGTCAAAGATGATCAGATCAAAGTCGGTGATCTTTTCCAAGAACAGCTCTCGCGTGGGAAAGGCGATAAGGGACAGTTCGTCCACGGGCACGCCGTCTTGTTTCTCGGGGGGGCGCAGAATGGTGAAATGCACCAGATCGACCCCTGCGTCGGACTTGAGCAGGTTGCGCCATGTCCTCTCGCCCGGGTGTGGCTCGCCTGACACGAGCAGCACGCGCAAACGGTCGCGCACCCCGTTGATCTGCACCACAGCCGAGTTGTTGCGGTCGGTCAGCTCGCCAGAGGCTACAGGCGTGTTGAATTGCACGACGTTCATGCCGCCATGCGGCAGGTCCATAGGCAGTTTGATGTCTTCGCCAACCGGCAGGCTGAACACGGATGGCGGTCCGCCATCGATTGAGATCGACAAGGGCACCAACCCGCCAATCTGCGGGGCCGCGCCTTGGTCCTCGATCCGCAGCGTCATTGTCACTGTCTCGCCCAGAATGGCAAAGGCGGGGGCGTTGGACACGATCAACCGCCTGTCCCAGTCGTCGGGTTTGCCTGACAACAAACCGTGGAACGGCGCGGGCAAGTCGGGCAGGTTGGGCATGTCGTGGATGCGCCCGTCGGTCAGTGCCACGATGCCTGCGATCCGCGCTTGGGGTTCTTGCGCCAGCGCTTCGGATAGGGCGCGCATGGCTTGGGTGCCGCTGTCGCCATCGCCATCGGGCACGGTGACCACGCGCAATTCGGTGTTTGGGTGGCGGGCCAGCTCGTTGCGTAGATTATCAAGCGCGGCCTTGGTCTGTTGGGCGCGGTCGGCGATCCGTTGGCTGGCGCTATCATCAACCAATGCGATGACGATATCGGACAAGGGCGCGCGGTCTTCGCGCTCGATCGCGGGGTTCGCCAGCCCTAGCAGGACCACCCCCGCGCCCAAGCCGCGCAACCACCAGCCGGGCAGGCGGCGCCATAGCGCCATGCCAATTGCCGCCACCGCAAGCGCGCCCAATGCCCAGATCAGCGTCCAGTCCAATAGCGGGTCAAAGATAATCGTGTCGGTCATGTCATTGCCCCAGCCGGTCCAGCAATGCAGGCACGTGGACCTGATCGGATTTATAATTGCCGGTCAGCACATGCATGATCAGGTTGACCCCGAACCGGAACGCGTATTCGCGTTGACGTTCGCCCGCTTGACCGCGCCCGACGGGAAACATTTTGTCTCCGCGATCGTCAATCGCCCACGCCCGCGCCCAGTCGTTGCCACCGATCACCACCGGCGTGACCCCGTCGTTGAGATTGCGGAATGGCATGCCTTCGGCAAGGGCCGCGTCCAGTGGGGCCGCCTCGACCCAAATGTCGCGACTGGCGTAGCGTCCGGGAAAAACCTGCAGCAAATAAAACGCCCGTGTCAGCACGTGGTCGTCGGGGATCGGTTCGATCTGCGGGATATCGAGACTACGCGCGATTGCCTGCAATTTGCGCCCCTCGGGGCTGCCTGATCCGAACCCTGCGGTGTCCGCGTCGCGGGTGTCGAACAAGATCATGCCGCCGGTCCGCAGATACCGGTTCAGCTTGGCATAGGCCGCGCGGCTGGGCAGTTTCTGATCCGCCGTGACCGGCCAATAAAGAAACGGAAAGAATGCCAGCTCATCGGTTTCCAGATCGACAGCCATCGGGTCGGCAGGTTCAATGGAGGTGCGCTGGAACAATGTGCGTGACAATCCCGCCAGCCCTGCACCCGCGATCTTGTCGACCTCCGCGTCGCGGGTCAGCACATGCCCCAAGACGACTTGGGATGTGGCCCGAATGGCAAAGTCGTCCTGCTGCGCCTGCCCGTGTGTAGGGGCCAGTATAACCAGCAGCGCCAGCGTGGCCGCCACGTCGGCGCGCGGGCCGCGCAGCCGTCCGCCAATCGCCAGCGACGCAATGCAATCAACGGCCACCAATGCCAGCGCCGCGGCTAGCAACCACCCTTTGAGGATCACTTCACGCGCGATGTCCAAACCTTCGACAGGAATGCGCCCGGGCCATGCGGCGGGGGTCAGTGTTGTATCCGTTGATGCGACATTGACCGCAATCTGCTGGCCGTCGTGGGTATATAGGCCGGGTCGCAGGTCCGGCCCCAGTTGCGGCGCACCCAGCAAGGCCCCGTCGATGCCGGCCAAGGTGGTGCCGTCTTGCAGTCGTCCAAATCCGTCCAGCACCAGACGCGGCAACCACGTGGTGCCGGCCAGTGCCTCGGAGTTGTCAGCCGCAGGGCGGGCCGAGATTGCCAGCCGCTCTAGCATTTGCACAAACAAGCCCGACAGTGGCAGGTTCGACCATTGCGCGTTTGCGGTGACATGGAACAGGATCACCTGACCCTCGCCCAAGCTGTTGCGGGTGACCAGCGGGGTGCCGTCGGCCAATTGGGCGATGACCCGATCGGCAAGTGTCGGGTCGGGTTGGGCCATGACTTGGGACGTGACTGCGACGTCGTCGGGCACGGTCAGACCATAAAACGGTGACGACTGCGCAAAGGGCGCCAGCGTTTTGGGTTCTCCCCAGCTCATGGCGCCGCCGACGCTGCGGCCGCCAGCACGCAAACGCACGGGCAAGAGCGGGTCTTGGATCGCGCGACCGGTGTCGGCTGCGGCCAGCAAGGGACCGGCAAAGCGCACAAGCAGCCCGCCATCGTTGACCCAGTTGGTGATCGCGGCGGTTTGCGGGGCGCTTAGAATGGCTACATCGGCCATGATAATGACGTCGGGGTTGGCCAGCAGGATATCGGCCATTGCGGCCCCTTGGATCAGGTCGGCTGTGGGGGCCAACGCCTCGCGCAGGTAGTGCAGCGGTGACAGCAGTTCCAGCCCTTCGCGGTCGTCGCGACCGGCGATCAGCGCGACCTCGCGCCGTCGCAGCGCGTCGTCGGCCAAGGTCACGGCCCCTGCGGACCGTTGCCCTGCGATTTCAAACCGTGTGATCCGGTTGCGCAATTCTGGCGGCAGGTCGAGCGGCGCTTGGGACACGGCCTTACCGGCTACGAATTCAAGCGGCGTGGCCTGCAAAAGCCGTTCGACCCCAGCCGGATCAAGCCCGATGGCGTTGATCATGACCTCGGCGGATTGGCCCACGGGTGTGCGGTTGGCGGTCAGGATGATTTGACCGTCTTGGAAACGGGCAGGGCGCAGGGCGAGCGTTTTCTTGGGGGGCTGGATGACGCGAACAGGGCCGTGTGTTTCGAGCTGCGTCAGCAGGTCCGACCGTCCGTCCCAGTCCAGCCCGTCAGACAGCCAGATGGTTTCGAACCGTGCATCCATGCCTGCAAACCACTGGGCGGCATCAGCGCGGGGTTGCCAAGGCTGCGGTTGCAGGTTTGCCAGCCTGTTCTGCCAATCGCGGGCGGCGGCAAAGGGGATGACCTGATCGGGTGGCAAATCCGTGAGCGGGATGATCGCCAGCCGCCTCTCGGCGCGGCCCGCCTGCCCCAAGAGCGCGTCCAACCTGTCGGCTTGGCGGCCCCAGCCTGTGGCCCCTGCCCATGACCCGTCCAGAACGATCACCAGATCACCCGTGCCGTGTTTGTCGGTTTGCGGGTTCAGAACCGGCCCCGCAAAACCCACGATCAGCGCCGCAACCGCCAGCAGGCGCAGCAGAAGCAACCACCACGGTGTGCGGTCAGTCTGGCTTTCGTCGTCGGTCAACCCCAACAGCAGGGCCACACCCGGAAACCGTCGTTTGACAGGCGCAGGTGGCACCGCCCGCAGGATCAGCCACAAGACCGGCAGGGCAATCAGCCCTAGCAACAATACAGGCGACGCAAAACCAATGGCACCAAACGACCACATCAGGGTTTTTCTCCCTCGGCCAGATGTCGGGCGACATGGCGCAACGTGCGGGCACAGATTGTCAGACCCATCGTCATGCGCGCCCGCCAATCGTTTGGTGCAACCAGAGCAGCGCCGAGATCGCAGATTGGTCGCTATGGTGTGTCTTGAACTGCCAGCCGGTTTGCCGTGCCAGTGTCGTCAGCCTGTCTTTGCGGTCTGCAAGCCGGTGCAGATAGCGTGATCGCAGCCCGTCCGCCTTGAGGGTTTCATGGGTCTTGGTGCCGGACATCGACTGAAAAACGGTGCGGCCGTGGAACGGGAATGTTTCCTCTTGCGGGTCGAGGATTTGCAACAAGACGCCTTGCACGCCGCGATCTGCGGCTTTGGTCAGTGCGGCCTCGATCGGGGCGATGTCGCCTAGGAAATCACTGATATAGAGGGCGCGGGCATGCGCCAATGGCGGTGTGCTATCTGGCGTGCCGTAATCGGTGTTCGTGTCGGTGCATAACGCCGCTGCGAGCTTTTCGATCTGCGCCGTGCCGCGCGAGGGCGCGAGCGCGGGGGCGGTCAGCCCGATCCGTTCGCCACCCTTGTTCAACAAGATGGCAGTGGCAAGCGCCAGCAGGCGGGCACGGTCTGCCTTGGCCGGCAGGCTGTCGGCGGACCGGAACTGCATCGCCGCTGAGGTGTCGACCCACATCAGCACGGATTGCGCGATCTGCCATTCTTTGTCTTGCACAAATGTGTCGTCCCCGCGGGCCGAGCGGCGCCAGTCGATCGCCCGCAGCCCGTCGGTGGGCTGTGCTGCGCGGTATTGCCAGAAACTGTCACCCATGCCCGCCCGTCGGCGCCCGTGATCCCCCAATAAGACAGTGGATGCCAAATCCGTTGCCTGCGCCAGCAATGCGGGCAGGGTGCCTGCCTCGCGCTGGGCACGGGCGCGCAGGGTGGTGGCGTGGCTCACGCGACGGCGACCTGTGTTGCGGTGATTTGGGCGGCGATTGTGGTGATCACATTTTGCACGGTTTCCCCACGGGCGCGGGCTGCAAACGACAGCGCCATCCGGTGTTCCAGCACGGGGATCGCCATGTCCATCACGTCCGAGGGCGAAGGCGCGAGCCTGCCGCCCAGCAATGCATTGGCGCGCACCGTCAGCATCAATGCTTGGGCCGCGCGGGGGCCTGGCCCCCATTGCACAGTGTCGCGCACCAGCGCGGGCGCCTCTTCGTCGGGGCGGCAGGCGCGCACCAGATCAAGGATCATCTCGACGATGTTTTCGCCCACGGGCATCCGCCGCAGGGTGGTTTGCGCGGCCAAAAGTTCGGCTGCAGTAAACACGGCGGTGGCAGCGCCTTCGTCGACGCCAGTGGTGGCAATCAGGATGTCACGCTCGGTCTGGCGGGTCGGGTAGGGCACGTCGATCTGAACGAGAAAACGGTCAAGCTGCGCTTCGGGCAGCGGGTAGGTGCCTTCTTGTTCGATCGGGTTCTGAGTGGCCAGCACGTGAAACGGCGCGCCCAGCGGACGATGTTCGCCTGCGATTGTGACCTCGCGTTCTTGCATCGCCTGCAACAGCGCGGATTGGGTGCGCGGGCTTGCGCGGTTGATTTCATCCGCCATCAACAGCTGGCAAAACACCGGACCTTCCACAAAGCGGAACGCGCGGCGGCCGTCATCCGTGGTGTCCAGAATTTCAGAGCCGAGGATATCGGCAGGCATCAGGTCGGGGGTGAACTGGATCCGGTTACCATCCAGCCCCATGACCGTGGACAATGTATCCACCAGCCGTGTTTTGCCCAAACCCGGCAGGCCGACCAATACCGCGTGCCCGCCGCAGATCAGCGCCGTCAGTGTCAGGTCCACGACCCGAGGCTGCCCGATGAACCGTTCCGCGATGCTGGCCCGTGCTGCAGACAGCTTGTCCCCAAGCGTTTCAATCTCTGCGACCAGTTGATCGGGGTTTGTCATGACATTGCTCCTGCTTCACCTATATAGTCATAACAGCAGATAAACCGATCAACCCCAATGGCAAAATCAATGACCGGACAAAAGAACGTGACCCCATCGGCCCAAAGCATCGCTGAGGCGGCCAAAGCCGCGAAAAAAGGCGGTTTGCCGCCGGTTCATTTGTGGAATCCGCCGTTTTGCGGTGATCTGGACATGCGCGTCGCGCGGGACGGGACGTGGTTCTATCTGGGCACGCCGATCGGGCGGCCTGAACTGGTCCGCTTGTTTTCGACGATTCTGCGCCGTGACGGGGATGACTACTTCCTCGTGACCCCTGTCGAAAAGGTCGGGATCACGGTCGATGACGCGCCGTTTGTCGCCGTGGATTTCAATCGCAAGGGCCGCGATCTGGAGTTTGAAACCAACGTGGGCGATGTTGTTTGCGCAGGCCCCGAAAACCCGATCAGGGTGGCGCGCGACCCCGATACCGGTGAACCCGCGCCCTATGTCTTGGTTCGTGCCAACCTAGAGGCGTTGATTGATCGCAAATCGTTCTACCGTCTTGTTGATATCGGCGAGACAGCCCAGATCGACGGGGTCGACTGGTTCGGCTTGCATTCTGGCGGGCAGTTTTTCGGGATCATTCCAACCGCCGAGCTGCCCGATGCCTAAGTTTTGCGCCAACCTGACGATGATGTTCGGCGAGGTGCCGTTGTTGCAGCGGTTCGATGCGGCCAAACAGGCGGGGTTTGACGCGGTCGAGGTGTTGTTTCCCTATGATGATCCGGTGCCCGATATGCTGGATATGCTGGGGCGCAATGAACTAACCCTCGCGTTGATCAATTGTCCGCCGCCCAATTACACCGGCGGCGATCGGGGCTTTGCCGCCGTAGACGGATCGCGATTTCGCCAAGATTTCAAGCGGTCGCTGCGCTATGCCAAGGCGCTGGGCGCGCAGCATTTGCATATTATGGCCGGTATCGCCCAAGGCCCCCGCGCCCGCGAGGTTTTTGTCGAAAACCTGCGCTGGGCTGCGGCGCAGGCCCCGGATCAAAGTCTGACAATCGAGCCGATCAACACGCACGATATGCCGGGGTATTTTTTGGATGATTTTGATCTGGCCTGTGCTGTGATCCGCGAGGTGGGCGCGCCGAACCTGCGATTGCAATTTGATGCCTACCACGCGCAAAAAATTACACGCGATGTGATGGGCACATGGGCCAAATGCCGCGACTTGGTGGTGCATGTGCAGGTGGCCCAAACCCCCGACCGGTCAGAACCGGATCAGGGGCAGATTGAGTATCCTGCCTTTTTCGCCCGATTGGATGCGGACGGATACAAGGGCTGGGTCAGTGGCGAATACAACCCCGCAGGGGACACCCGTGCGGGGTTGGGCTGGATCGGTTAGTTCGACAGCGACTGGGCCAGTCGCATCAATTGCACGGCTTGGGTCCGGTAGCCGAACGGGTCATCGCCGCGATGGGCATTGGCCAAGCTGATCGCCTGATCATAGCCCCATTCCCCCAGATAGTCCGAGCCGCGTAGCAGTTGGCCGAACCCTGCGATGGCGCTGGCGAATTGGGCGTCTTGGGTCGGGTCCATATCCGCCGTGATCGGGGTCTCTATCAGTTGGCTGGTGTCGTCGCCCACCGGTTTATACCGCAGCTTTAGGTAGCCCAGCTCGGATGTGGGCGCGGCGGTTGGGGCAGTGTCATAGCGCAGGGGATCGGACAGTTGCGCGGGGCTGCCGACAGGCGTGACCTCGTAGATGGCGGTGACGGTATGGCCTGCGCCCAACTCGCCCGCGTCCACCGCGTCGTTGTTGAAATCCTCGCGCCGCAGGGCACGGGTTTCATAGCCGATCAGGCGGTATTCGGCGACTTGGGCGGGGTTGAATTCGACCTGCACCTTGACGTCGCCCGCGATCGGGAACAGGGCACCAGTCAGCTGGTCGACCAGCACCTTTTGTGCCTCGGACAGGGTGTCGATATAGGCCGCTTGGCCGTTGCCGTTCTGCGCCAAAGCCTGCATCGTCGCATCATTCAGATTGCCGCGACCAAAGCCAAGAACCGACAGATAGGTGCCACTGTCGCGTTTGTCCGCGATGAAATCCGTCAGCGCGTCAGGATCGTGAATACCGACGTTGAAATCCCCGTCAGTGGCGAGGATCACGCGCCCGATTTCGCCCTCTTCGGCCATGGTGGCGGCCGTGGCATAGGCCTGTTCCAACCCGCCTTGGCCGTTGGTTGACCCGCCCGCCCCGAGGCCGCTGATTGCCTGCAAAATTGTGGACCGGTCCGACGCGGATGTCGGCGCCAGCACCTGACCTGCGCTGCCTGCGTATTCGACGATCGCAACTTGGTCCTGCGGGCGCAGCTGGTCCAGCATAAGCCGGAACGACTGTTTGAGCAGCGGCAGTTTGTTCGGGTCCGCCATGCTGCCCGACGTGTCGATCAGGAACACTAGGTTCAGGGGCGGCCTGTCAGCTGTCGCGGGCATCTGCCCTTGGATCGCGATATGCACGAGCTGCGTGTCAGGGTTCCACGGGGTTTGCATCACGCCCACGGTCGGGCGGAACGGTGCGTCGCCCGCATCGGGGGCCGGATAGTCGTAGGGGAAATAGTTGATCAGCTCTTCGACCCGCACGGCATCGGCGGGCGGCAACTGCCAGCGCATCAAAGACGAGCGCACGACGCTATAACTGGCTGTGTCCACGTCGATGGAAAAAGTCGAGACCGGCTCTTCCGAGGTAATTTTTAGCGAATTTTGGCTGGTGTTGGCAAAGTCTTCGGTCCCCGAAGGCGGTATTATCTGCTCGATATCAGGCAGAACTTGAGGGGCCACACTATAGTCCAGACCTGCCGATGCCGATCTGGGCGTCGATTTCTGTGTCGCAAGGGCGGGCACGTCGGTCATTGCCATAGGCGTTTCCATCAGGCCCACAGTCGGGTCCGACTGCGGATCGATAACCCGTCCGCTGGCTCGCGGCTGGATCAGGTCGCGCGCGTCGTCCCCAGCTGTGATTTGCTCATCCGCCTCGTCCGCCTGCGGGATGACAAAATTTTCCGGTGCGGCGGCCAGCGCGTGTTCTAGTGACGGTTGCAACGCGGGGGCGCGCATCCAGTCCTGACCCATCGGCGATACAAACATGACCCCAACGGCGACCAGCGCGGTCGAGGCGGTGATCGCCCCTTTTGATGTCAGTGAATTCAGCATTGTCCTAACTCCTGTCCAAAGGCCGCTTTGGCCGGTTACAGGGGTATGACGCGCCGCGTCGGCAGATCCTTGGAGGCTGTCGAAATTTTTCCGAGCCAGCGCCAGATCGGCGGCCCGTTTGCCTGCGTCAGGGCGCGGGGTTGCGGCATCCATCGCCGTTTTCAGATCATCAAAATCGGTCATAGCTGATCCTCTTGTTCGCGCAGCGCCCGTAGCGCCTTTTTGGCTTCGGATACGCGCCAGCTGATCGTGCCTTCGCTGACGCCAAGGATGTCGGCTGTTTGCGCGTGGGTCATGTCGTCTAGCACACAGGCCAGCGTGTCGCGCAGGTCGTCAGACAAGGCGTTCATCGCATTCTGGAGCCACGTCAGGGTTTCGGTCTGTTCGGCTGCGACGGCGGTCCGGTTTGCCTCCCAGTCGCCCCAGCCTGTGGCGGCGCGCGCATGGCTGGCGTGTTTGCGTCTGCGATCATGGGCTGCGTTGACCGCGACCCGATACAGCCAAGTGGTGAATTTGGATCGCGCTTGGAAACCGCGCAATTTGGCGGGCAGGGCGGCGCAGATATCTTGGGTCAGGTCTTCGGCCTCGTGCTGTGTGCCGGTCAATCGATAGCAAAATGCAAACAGCCTGTCATAGTGCCGGTCGAGCAGCACACCAAACGCTTGCCCGTCGCCGCCTGCCGCCGCAAGGGCGAGGGCCTGATCATCAGTTGTCATACGCATCACCTAGATTGGACGCGGGCGCGGCGTCAATCCTTGGGTCGGGTTTGAAAATATTTTTGCCACAGCGTAACAAGGGGCGAAAGGCGGTGCGCAATATGGCCGAACCCGATTGGATCCCCCCGTTTATCCCGCAACCCCCGGTGCCCGATAAGCCCTTGCAAAGGCTGCGTAATGCGATGACTTGCGGGGCGCGTAACTGGCCCGCGTCGATCTATCGCGACGCGGTGACGCCGATTTTGGGTGCGCGGATATTGATGGTCACCGACGCGGGCTTGCTACAGCAGATACTGGTTAGTGACGCCCAGAATTTCGAGCAGGCCGAGACGACGTTGAACATCTTGCGCCCCGTGTGGCGCGGCGGGATCGCGGCGGTAACAGGACAGGCGTGGCGTTGGCAGCGACGCGCTGCGGCGCCGTTGTTTACCCCTGCCTGCGCCCAAGAGGTCGTGCCAGCAGCCCAAAGCGCCGCCCGTCGCATGATCGCGCGGATAGACCCCGTCGCGGACCTGACGCAGCAGACCGCCGACGCAATGACCCAGGTGGTGTTCGACACCTTTTTGACCGGCGCGAATGACCCCGATGCAAAGGCACAGTTCGCACAGGCGGGCCAAGACCTGACGGCGGACATGAGCCGGATCAACATTGCCGATGTGCTGCAATTGCCAGCGGTTTTGCGCCCCCTGTTCGGGGCA
Source organism: uncultured Roseobacteraceae bacterium (assembly GCA_964022195.1). Taxonomy (GTDB): domain Bacteria; phylum Pseudomonadota; class Alphaproteobacteria; order Rhodobacterales; family Rhodobacteraceae; genus Yoonia. The sequence goes on along the minus strand of CAXIAS010000014.1, from coordinate 7,767 downwards.
ACAGGCAAGGCCGCCGCTGCGCGGTTGCACGCGATTGTGACCCGCGTGATCGGGCAGGCGAATAGCGCCATCGAAGGCAGCCTGCGGGCCCGACTGATGGCGGCGACCGATCCGGAAACAGGCCATGCGATGACGCCTGATCTGGTCCGCGATAATATCGTCGGCACCTTGGCCGCAGGTCGCGAAACCACGGGATTGTCGCTGTCTTGGGCCATCTGGGCGCTGTCCCACCAGCCCCAAGTCCAAGACCGGCTAAGACGCGAAATCGCGCAAGCCGGCCTGCCACCGGATTTGACCCCGCAGTGCCTGACCCGAATGCCCTATCTACGGCAGGTGATTTATGAAGCGATGCGCCTGTTTCCTGCCGCGCCTGTGTTGGGACGACAGGTGGCTGCGGATGTGGCCTTGGATGGCCACCAATTCAAAAAGGGACAGTTGTTGCTGATCCCTGTTTATGCCTTGCACAGGCATCCTGATTTCTGGGACCGACCAGCGGTTTTTGATCCTGACAGGTTCCACACCGACAAGTTCGACGCCCGAGCCGCACGGAGCCGGTTTATGCCATTTGGCGCAGGGCCGCGCATTTGTCTGGGAATGGCCTTTGCTATGGCCGAGCTTGAGACAATGCTGGCCACAATCCTAAGAGGGCACCGGATAGAACCGGTGGGCGCGCCCGACGATGTGGTGTTGGAAATGGGGGCCACGCTGCGCGCGCGTGACGGGTTGCATGTCCGGCTGCTGGCCGACCCCGTCTAAACGCCGCGAGTCGGTTTTGAGAATTGGGCGGTGATACAATTGCAAGTGTTCTTGCCAAAACGTTTGGACTGCGCGTTGCCAGAGAACAGCCCGACGCAAGGGGCCATTAGGTCGTGATCTGCAAAAGGATGCTTTTGAAGTTGTCGACGCCTTGGGCGCCTGTGACAAGGTGCTGTCGATCAAAGACAACCGCGGGCACCCCTGTGATCCCTTTCTGAACCCAAAACTGCTGCTCTTGGCGCACGGCATTTGCATACCTTTGGTCGTCAAGAACGGCTTGTGCTTCAGCGCGGTCGAGACCGCAATCGCCGGCAATTTCGACCAGAATTGCGTCATCGGACAGATTTCGCGCGTGGGTGAAATGCGCAGTGAACAGCGCTTGTTTTAGATCGTGCATGCGGCCTTGCTTATTCGCCCAATGCAGCAACTGATGGGTGTTGAATGTGTTGTGCATGCGAAAGCCATCGGCGAAGTTGAAGTCGAACCCAAGCTCTTTGCCGCGTGCGGTCATCATCGCGCGATTGGCTGCTGACTGTTCTGGCGTCGTCCCGTATTTCTCGGCCAGATGCTCGCCGATATCCTGTCCTTGGGGTGGCATGTCCGGGTTCAACTCGAACGGATGCCAGTGGATTTCGTGATCAACATTGCTTGCCTCCAAAGCCGTGGCAAGTTGGCGATATCCGATGATGCACCACGGACACATCACGTCCGAGACAATATCAATACGCAGTGAGGATTTTGTTTCGGTCATGATGTGTCCCTCTTGGGTTTAGGAATTCGCGTCGGTTCGTTTTAGCAAAGTTGTTGCTGCCAGTCTGCCAAAGGTATTCGCGGCTTGTGGGCTGGCACCTGTCACAAGGCGCCGGTCGACGTGGGTCGAATTGTCGGCTTTCTTGTTTATGGTCTCAACGCCCAAGGCATTCAACCGCTCACAAACCCACCATGGCATCGGCCCGGGCAAATAACCGATCATCGGCGTTTGCCTGTCAACCGCATCAGGGAACGCGGTGATTTTATAGCCGTCATACAAGAAACCTGCGTCATTTTTTGCAGCCAGTAATGCAGCGGGACCGTGACACAATGCGAGGGTATGAAGGCCCGCGTTATGCGCCCAGTGCAGCACTTTTCCAAAGTCGGCGTTATCTGGTAAACCTAACATCGCCCCGTGGCCACCGGGAATGAAAACGGCGGCATATTTGCTGTCGTTGGTCATATCGTTTGCAACAAAATCCGTGAGGCTGCCGGGTTTTTGAAACGCACCGTCAAAGTCGCGGAACAGCTTTTGGATGTCTGCGTCATCGGCAGGCATGGCCCACATCTCAATCGCGACAGGCGCCCCGGTGGGGGTCACGACATCAATCTCGAACCCTGCGTTGATCAGGTGCAGCATAGGCAGCCCCATCTCGACAGGGTGGTTGCCTGTCGAAAATTTCTGGCCATTGGCCATCGTCATATTGCGTTGCTCTGTGCAGACCATCAGGACACGGTTCTGTGTGCCTGCGTAGGTTTGGGCATAAGCGCCGCCATCATAGTCGGTGGTGGACGATGTGCCCAATTTGATAGCCAAGGGCGACGGGCTGAACGCACCGTCGGCAGTTGGTGTCGGTTGGGCGCGGAACAGCTTGCGCAGGAGGCCCATATTAGTTCACCTCTGTGACAAGTGTGTCGCGGGATTTGCGCACTTTTCCCATTGGGGCCAACCAATCGCTGGCCGCATCGCGATACCCCAACGGCATCAGAATGACGGACCGCAGCCCGCGTTCCTTTAGGCCAAGGATCGCATCCACAGCGGCAGGGTCAAAGCCTTCCATCGGGGTGCTGTCGACCTCTTGTTCTGCAGCCGCAACAAGGGCGATACCAAGCGCGATATAGGCTTGGCGGGCTGCGTGGGCATAGTTGGTTTCAGCGTCGCGCGGCACGTAGTTCGATTTCAGATTTTCATAGTATGCATGTAACATCGGCAGATCGCCACGGGCTGCAACATTCAGATCGACAACATCGTCGATGCGGTCGGCGGTGTAATCGTCCCACGCCGCGAAAACCAAAGTATGAGAGCCGTCTGCTATCTGTGCTTGTCCACCGGCGGCTTCGGTTATCTTGCTGCGGATGTCAGGGTTGGTCACGATGAACAGCTCAAATGGCTGGGTGCCGCTAGAGGTCGGGGCCATGCGGATTGCCTCGACAATGGCATCAACCTTTTCTTGCGAAACCGCTTTGGCAGGGTCCATCTTTTTGGTGGCGTAGCGCCAGTTCAGAAGGTCGTTGAGTGGCTTGGCTGTCATGTGTCTAACCCTGTTGTCAGGACCCGTTTGGATCGGTATACATTAGTAACTGACGATCTAAGTGACACCGCCACATGCTGCAAGAAGGCACATGTTTGAACCCCGGTCACAAAAAGGGAACCGCCATGTTGGACGATGAACGCTGCCCCGATTGCAAACGTATCAACGAAGTGCTGTCGCGGGTCGGCGACCGGTGGAGCGTGCTTGTCGTGATTTCATTGGCGGAATACGGAACGCTGCGGTTCAATGAACTCAAACGCAACCTTGGCATCTCGCAACGGATGCTTAGCCTGACGCTAAAAGAGTTGGAGCGCGACGGTCTCGTGAACCGCACCTACCACCCAACGATCCCGCCAAAGGTGGAATATAACCTGACCGAAATGGGCAAGTCGTTCCGCGCGCCGGTCTCTGTGTTGGGCAAATGGGCGTTAGATAACCTCGTCAAGATAGATGCCGCACGGGCAACCTATGACGCGCAAGCGGCGACCCGATAAAGCGTCTCTTGATTTGGGCCAATGTGCCCGGTTGTGTGCGCAGTCATCGCATAGGTAGCGGTGCAACTGGTATATGACAGCATTCCCGCAGGCGCGTTGCCGGTGGGAATCTGATTGACCCGAACGGACGCGCGAAATTTCTGCCTCTAGCGAACAACATAGACCGAACAATTGGTGTGCCGCACAACCCGTGCTGCGTTCGGCCCAAAAAGGTCGTCTAAGACGTCAGGTTTTTGCGCCCCGATCACACTCAGGCTTGGCTTGGTGGTTTCGGCCAGCATTGGGACCTTTTTGTTGGCGGCGCCTGTCGCCATGGCCTTGGCGTGGTGATCGGATTCAAAGCTGGACCTGTCCCGCTTTCGTGCCGCCCCAGATGCTGGTATTAACCAATTTGCGTTCGAACGCGATCGGGCTTTTCCAACCCAGTGTTAAGTGGCGGCGTCGTAGATCATAAGAGCCATTTATGTATTCGAAGATCGCCAAATCGCGTTTCATGCAGTTCCGGTATCACAGCGGGAAGCCATCCGTCACTCGTGGCTTGCCGTAGCGGCCCAGGCCGAGACGCGATTGCTGTTTGATATGGGCCAGTGCGACGAAATCGGACCCCTGTCTGCGATTGGATATCGAGCGCAATAAGGTCCAATTTCCTGTCCCGTTAGGGACAGCGAATAGTTTGCTAAGGGTATTTCAGAACTTTCAAATACCCTTAGCCATTTGGTGAACTTAGACGCTCGTGCAGATGTATTTCATTTCCATGTAGTCATCCATGCCGTGGCGGCTTCCTTCGCGGCCAAGGCCGGACTGTTTGATCCCGCCAAAGGGCGCGACCTCGGTCGAAATGATGCCTGTGTTCACGCCGACGATGCCATATTCCAAGGCTTCGGCAACTTTGGTCACGCGCGACAGGTCCTTGGCGTAAAAATAGGACGCCAGACCAAAGATTGTGTCATTGGCCAGATCGATGACGTCGTCCTCGTCCTCGAACTTGAACAGCGGCGCGAAGGGACCGAATGTTTCATCCGTGCTGACGATCATGTCGCGCGTGGCGTTGGTCACAATTGTCGGCTCAAAGAACAATCCGCCCAGATCATGCGGTTTGCCGCCGGTCAGGACTTTGCCGCCTTTGGCCACTGCGTCGTTGAGGTGCTCTTGGACCTTGTTGACAGCGGATGGTTCGATCAGCGGACCAGTGGTGGTCCCGTCGATCAGGCCATCTCCGATGGACAGTTTTTCGACCGCGACTTTCAATTTCTCGGCAAAGGCGTCATAGACCCCTGCCTGCACATAGATGCGGTTTGCACAAACGCAGGTTTGGCCATTGTTGCGGAATTTGCACGCGATGGCGCCGATAACCGCCTCGTCCAGATCGGCGTCGTCGAACACGATGAACGGCGCGTTGCCGCCCAGTTCCATCGAACATTTCATCACCTGATCGGCGGCTTGTTTCATCAAGATGCGCCCGACTTGCGTGGACCCTGTGAACGACAGTTTGCGCACTGTCGGGTTCTCGCAGAATTCTTTGCCGATCCCCGAGGCGTCCTCTGACGGCACCACGGACAAGACGCCCTTGGGCAGGCCGGCCTCTTCGGCGAGTTTGGCCATCGCCAACGCTGATAGCGGGGTCTGGGAGGCGGGGCGCACGACGAATGAACAGCCGGCGGCCAATGCGGGGGCGACCTTGCGGGCGATCATCGCGTTGGGAAAATTCCAAGGCGTGATGGCTGCTGCAACCCCGATGGGTTGTTTGATCACTGTGATCCGTTTGTCGGCCATGTGGCCGGGAATGGTTTCACCATAGTTGCGCTTGGCCTCTTCGCCGAACCATTCGATGAACGACGCGCCATAGCCGACTTCGCCACGGGCCTCGGCCAGCGGTTTGCCTTGCTCGGCGGTCATGATGATCGCCAGATCCTCTTGGTTGGCGATCAACAGGTCGAACCATTTGCGCAAGATGTTGGACCGTTCTTTGGCAGCGCGGGCGGCCCATGGTTTTTGGCTGGTACGGGCGATTTCGATGGCTGTTGCCACTTCGGACCGGTCCAGATCGGCCACTGTCGCGATGACGTCGCCGCGCGCAGGATTGGTGACGTCGAATGTTTTGCCAGATTTCGCAGCGACCCATTCGCCGCCAACAAAGGCCTGTTCGCACACTAGATCAGGGCGCGACAGCATGGATTTCAGGTTTGTGGTCTCTTCTAGCATTGTGGCCTCCTACTTGCGTTTGCAGCTTTGTTGCCCATCCCTTTGGTGAGGAGCAAGCGCAAAGCACGTCTGGACTCATGAAAGGGGTCACAATTGGCCCTGCAAGGGCGTTTTTTGGGGGCGATTGGCGGGGATAGGGTGCGGACGCAGCGCAATGCCGCGCTGTGCTATGCGGGCGGCCCGCTACTGCCGTGCTATCAGGTCTAGGTCCGCGGGCTGCCTGTAGACGATCGCCCGCCACCCCGCAGTGCGGGCGGCGGTCACATTGGCGTTTGTGTCGTCGATCAGGGTCAGCCCACGGGGCGGCTTGCCCTCGGCCTGCGCGATGGCGTCAAAGAAGGCGGGATCAGGTTTCGCGCACCCCAATCGGGCCGAATGGTAGATGCCGTCGACATGGGCGTTTAGGCCCAGATCCGTCATCAGATAGGCCGCGCGGTCATGGTCTTGGTTGGTGGCCAGTTTGACTGTCCAGCCGTCCCGCCGCCGGTCGTCGATCCAGTCCAGAACGGCGGCGTTTATGCGGGCATCGGTGGCGAACCAATAGTCCTGCACCTGAGCCGCAGTCGCCGTCGATCCGATCTGGTCCAGCGCCCGAGCAAGGCAGCTGGGCGCCGCTTTGCGCCCCGTCACCACATCGGCCCAAAACGGGTCAAAGAAGTGCTCGCGCAAAGCCGCGGCATCGAAATCAAACTGTGTCGCCAGCCCATCGGACCAGTGCGCGTCGCCTGCAACGCTGCCGGTAATGATCACCCCGTCGACATCCACCAACAGCGTCATGCAAATGCCCGCGCATAACAAGGCAGGTCTTCGCGGGGGCCTGATCGCGCTAGAAACACGCCGCGCGCGATGGCGCGGGCCATGCAGGTGGCCGCCGCGTGCCCGAGGTAGAGCAGATCGCTGGTTTCCACGTCGCCTGTGCTGGCCGCAAATATCAGGTCGCCATCAACGGGCGTATGGGCAGGCACTACCGCCCGTCCGATTCCGTCATGCGCGGCTGTGGCCATCCGCGTGCATTGTGCTTGGGTCAGGCGTGCGTTGGTGGCGACAATCCCGATGGTGGTGTTGTGCAGCGTGCCTTTGGTTGCGGGGCGGCCTGTCGGGTAGGTCGGCGAGGGGCCAAGTCCGCCAAATTCACGCCCTACCTCGAACGGCGCGGCCCAGAAATGTGGCCCGTCGCCCACGGTCGCCGACCCGATGGCGTTCACCGCGACCAATGCGCCGACGACGACCCCGTTGGGCAACAGCATAGATGCGGATCCCAATCCGCCTTTTAGGGTCGCGGTCGTCGCCCCGTATCCGGCCCCGACGCTGCCTAGGTCACAGTCGACACCCGCGGCGGCATAGGCCCGTGCGCCAAGATCGCGGTAAGGGTTTATGTCCCAATCCTTGGCCCCGCCGTTGAGCAGGTCAAACAGGATCGCGGCGGGCACGATGGGGACGTTGACGCCCCCCACACAGAACCCGCGCCCGTCTGCGCGCAGCGCGTCCGCCACCCCTGATGCCGCATCAAGGCCAAAGCCGCTGCCGCCCGACAGCACCAGTGCGTCGACCTGTTCTACCAGTTTATCGGGCGCCAGCAGATCCGTTTCCCGCGTCCCGGGCGCGCCGCCCATGACGTGAACACCGCAAGTAAAGGGCGCATCAGCGGTCAAAACGGTAGCACCGGTTTTGACTGTGTCGCACTGGGCGTTGCCGATCTTTAGTCCGGGAACATCCGTGATCAGGTTGCGCATCATCCGTCCACAACTGTGGGGCCAAGATAGGCCAATGTGTCGTTGCTGGTCAGCGTATAGGGATGTCCGGCAAAGGCGTCTTCGGTGATGATCACCAGCGTATTTTTATCGCCCATCTGGGCCAGAATGTGATCGGTGCCAGCGGCATCCAGAAATTCGGACAGGCGGGCGGGGGCGTCGTCAAACACCGCCTCGACAAAACCTGTGTCGATGAACGCGCCGGGTTGGTCCAGGGTGATCTGCTCGGGCGCGTCCCCAATGGACGCAAAGCAGTAGTCGTAGGCGGCTCAGCAGCCAGCC
>CAXIAS010000013.1:0-39957 GCA_964022195.1 uncultured Roseobacteraceae bacterium | reverse complement strand
CCACTTTTCCATGTCAGGCTCGGTATCGGGGCGGATCGCGTCGGCAGGGCATTCCGGCTCGCAAACGCCGCAATCGATGCATTCATCGGGGTGGATTACCAACATGTTTTCGCCTTCGTAAAAGCAGTCCACGGGACAGACTTCGACGCAGTCGGTATATTTGCAGGCAATGCAGTTGTCGTTGACGATATAGGTCATTGGATCATCCGAATGTTTGTTGACGTCTAGCTAGGACAGACGGGGGCATCATTCAAGATCGAATGCCCTATGGTACGACGGTTCGGATTGCATATTCCGACGATCCTTCTTGGTTGGGCGACCTTTTCCCTCGAAACGCGGGTTTTTCGGGACATGAACCTTAGGAGGAGAGTTATCCTCGTAGAGAGCCTGCGCTTCCGGGGCCGGTCCGCGGCGCTTGCCGCAGGCCAAGATTTTCACAATGCGCACATCTGTTTGCTGGTGAAACGTCAAAATGTTCCCCTCGCCAACCGGCCGCGCCGGTTTCACGGCCAATTGGCCGTCGACCCGCACCTTGCCCGTTGTGACAGCAGTGGCCGCGATAGACCGCGATTTAAAAAACCGCGCCTGCCACAGCCACTTGTCCAAGCGGATTGTTTCGCGTTTGTCGTTCAACCCTTTTTCAGGGCCGCAAGAGCCGCAAATGGGCTATCGGGATCAATCGCTTTTTCCTTTTTCGGTTTAGCGCTGAATTTCTGCCGCTGGTCGCCGCCTTTGGGCGGGCGTTTGCCTTTGCCCTTGGGTTTGTTACCCGCTGGTGGACGTTTCCCTGTGTTCGCACGTGCCGCGCGACCGACCCAAGTAAAGGAATAAAACACCTCAATCTCGGGGTCCGCTTTGGGGGCTACCGGTGCTGCATCCGACGCAGCATCATCTGATGGAGCCTCAGTTTCGGTGGTTGTTTCAGCAGGTGTTTCGACAGCTTCTTCTACCGCTACGGCCTTGATTTTTTCACGCTCGCCCTTTTCGGCCTTGTATCCCAGACCCGACATCAGGTCCGCGAACTGTTCCAAGGTCATTCCCGTGATCGACAGCATGTCAGCGTTGGCCTCGAACCCGCCACGGCTGTCTTTGTCGCGCAACATGTCAGCCAGACGCTCGAGCATGTCGATGCGGATCGCCCGTTCGCCTGCAGCGCGGTAACCGGCCATTGCGTAATATCCCGCAACGGCGTCCTTGGCGGCGGGCACTGTGACCAACCCGGGGGGCGGGCTTTGAGGGAATTCGCCCAATCCTTTGGACAAGGACCACAGAACCAAACGCAAACGCGTCGGTGCGGGTTTTAGGAGCAGCGGCATAAAAATTGTGAACTGACCAAAACGGATACCATGCTTGCGCAGCGCGCCACGGGCATCCTGATCCAGCGCTTTGACCTCATCTGCGACCTCGCCACGTGGAATGATGCCAAAGCCTTCGGCCATCCGGTAAGCAAAGCCCTTGGCTGCCCCTTGCAACGTCTCGTCATTCTTGAGCGCCAGCAAAGGTTCAAACCCTGCCGCGATCTTGCGATCGATGAAATGCTGCAAACGGCGCTGCACCTTGGATTTGACGTCATCGCCTGCCTCGTCGTCGACAAACGCCTCGACCTGCGGTTTTAGCGGATCGGCGCCCGCGACCAGTTTACCAACCGCCGCGTCACCCCACATCAGGCCACCTTGTTCGGTGAAATCAATCTCGGGATCGGGCGCGTTATAGAACCGGTCAGCCAGCAGATTGAACTGTGGCACCAGCGCCTGAACGGATGCCTGACGCAGTGTCTTGGCCTCGTCCGGGCTGGCTGCTTTATCCATACGAAAGCGGAAGCCTTCAAGTTTGCCTACAAATTCACCCTCGACGGTGACTTCGCCTTTGTCATTTACGTCAGCCAACAGGCTCTCCTTTTGTTTGAGCCGCCGAAGCAGAATACTGGTCCGCCGGTCCACAAATCTTTGCGTCAATGCGCCATGTAGCGCGTCTGATAGGCGGTCTTCTATCGCACGGGTCGCGTCACGCCAATGGGTTTCATCACGCAGCCAGCCTTTGCGTTGCGCAACATAGGTCCAAGTGCGGATAAACGCCAACCGCTTGGACAGTGTATCAATGTCGCCATCGGTCCGGTCAGTGCGGCGAATTTGCAGGCCGAACCAGTTTTGATCGACGTGACCGTCCTGGTGCAAATCCGTGAAAATCTTGGACAAAAGGCTCGCGTGTTCACCGCGACTGATTCCCCTGAAATCAGGCACACAGCACACATCCCACAGCAGCCGGACTGACGGGCCGTCGCGACAGCGGGCCGCGATCAATTCGTCCGAGGCCAGCGCCTTGAGCGCCGCGAGGTCGTCGCTTTCGCGCACGCGGGTCAAAAACGGGTCGCTTGTGTGTTCTTCCAATGTTTGGATCAGGCGTTTGGGCGATCCGAATTGAAGGTCGCTATTGCGCCAGTGCAGTTTTGTCACTGGTCGAAAACGGTGATCCATAATTGCTTGGGCCACGTCTTCGTCCAGTTCATGAGCCTCGCCAGTAACGCCAAAAGTGCCGTTATCGGTGTGCCTGCCCGCGCGGCCCGCAATCTGCGCCAGCTCCTCGGGCATCAAATACCGCATTCGGTGTCCGTCAAATTTGGTCAGTGACGAAAACGCGACATGTTCAATATCCAGGTTCAGCCCCATCCCGATAGCATCGGTTGCCACCAGATAATCGACATCCCCGTTTTGATACATCTCAACCTGCGCGTTGCGAGTGCGTGGACTAAGCGCACCCATAACCACGGCCGCCCCGCCCTTTTGGCGGCGCAGCAATTCGGCAATTGCATAGACGTTTTCAACGGAAAAACCCACAATCGCGGCCCTTGCGGGCATCCGGCTCAATTTCTTGGACCCTGTATACGTCAACGTCGACAGGCGGTCGCGGGTGGTGAATTCTGCGCTTGGAACAAGTTCCGCGATAGCATTGCGCATGGTTTCCGCGCCCAAGAACAAAGTCTCGTGCAAGCCGCGGGCATTTAATAATCTGTCGGTGAATACATGGCCGCGTTCGGGATCGGCGCATAGCTGGATTTCGTCGATCGCCAGAAAATCACAGCCCAGCCCAAGCGGCATCGCCTCGACCGTGCAAACCCAATAGGCGGCGCGCGGCGGGACGATGCGTTCTTCGCCCGTGATCATCGCAACCACGCCCGGCCCTTTGACCGCAACGATGCGGTCATACACCTCTCGCGCCAACAGCCGCAGCGGCAGACCGATCACACCCGTTCGATGCGACAACATACGTTGTATTGCGTAATGGGTTTTACCCGTATTGGTCGGTCCCAAGACGGCCATGACCCGTGAATTAAGCATCATTATAGTCCGGATCACCGACAGGGGCCGCTACAGCACCTGTCCTTCTAATTGCAGTTCCAATCGCTCGACCGCTTCCAGAGCATCTGTCGACGCTGGGTTCAAGTCCAATACCGCGCGATAGGCTTCTAACGCCTGCGTTGGTCTATCCAGACCCTCGAGGATAACAGCCAGTCCCCGCATCGCGCCAAAGTGCCGCGGCTCTAGGGCCAATACCTGTTGCAAATCATTCAGTGCAGGACCGATCAGCCCCACCAGGTAATACGACGTAGCCCGACCGTTATAGGCTTCTGCAAAATCGGGCGCATGATCGACCAGAGCTGAAAAATGTTCGATCGCGATGTCCGGCGCGCCTTCGTCCAGCGCCTCTTTACCGCGTCGTAACAGCAAGTCCATCGCCGCAGAGCCGCTGCGTTCCCACTGGGTGATGATCTGTCCTTCGATCCGCGACTGGGTTTGGGCGTCCGCGTTTGCCAGTTGTTCAAACAATTCATCCAAAGTGGATGCCGCCAATGGTGTGGAAAACCACACTACCAGCGAAAATGCCGTAACGATAAAGTTGAAGCTGTGTCCAAGCGTGCCCATAACGTCATTGTAGCGTATCGAGACGCCAACACCAGAGGGTGACGGCAAAACAACCCAAACAAAGGATCAAAAATGAGCGATGTGATCACCGAGGCCGTAGCGGCCCTGAATGCAAAGATGGACGGCGACGGGTTTGACGGAACGGCCAAGTTCGACATCGAGGACGAGGGTGCAATTATAATTGATGGCGACGGTGCTCGTGCCGCAGACGAGGATGCAGATGTCACCCTAACCGCTTCGGCGGACACGTTCCGCGCCATTCTGGAAGGCGACCAGAACGCAACCGCCGCATTCATGACAGGCAAACTGAAGATCGGTGGTGACATGGGTAAAGCCATGAAACTGGCCGCGATTCTCGCCTAGACACAGATGGATATCGCGCCTTTTTACTCTGATATTTCCGGCGGTCCCGACAACGGGACCGCCCATTGGATCACAACCTCCGACAGGCTACGCATTCGCGTGGCCCATTGGACCGGATCTGATGTCAAAGGCACTGTTTTGTTGTTCCCAGGGCGCACGGAATACATTGAAAAATACGGCCGCGCGGCGGGTGAATTCCTGCGGCGCGGTTATGCCACAGTCGCAATCGACTGGCGCGGTCAAGGCTTGGCAGATCGTATCCACCCCAATCCCGCCTATGGCGACGTGGCCCGATTCTCGGACTACCAATTTGATGTGGCCGCGATGTTAACACATGTCCGCGATCTAGGCCTGCCGCAACCATATTATCTGATGGCTCATTCTATGGGCGGCTGCATCGGTTTGCGCGCCTTGACCGAAGGATTGCCCGTCAAGGCTGTGGCGTTTTCAGCCCCGATGTGGGGGATCGAGATGTCGCCACTATTGCGTCCGTTCGCGTGGACCATTTCGACCTTGTCGCGCAAGCTGGGGTTTGAGGGAATGCTAGCGCCGGGCCAACAGGCTGAAACCTTTGTCGAAAGGGTTTCGTTTGCGGACAACACACTGACTGGTGACGCTGAAATGTTCGATGTCCTTCGCCAACAGGCCGCGGCGCACCCCGAAATGACGCTTGGTGGCCCATCGCTGAGGTGGCTGAACGAAGCCTTGTGCGAAACGCGCGCCCTGTCACGCCTTCCGAGCATCGCAACCCCGTGTCTGACGTTCTTGGGCACCCAAGAAGAAATCGTCGCCCCTGCGCGCATCCATGACCGGATGGCACGTTGGCCAAACGCGACGCTGGATATGATCGAAGGCGGGAAACACGAAGCGATGATGGAAACGTCACAGATCAGGACCCATGTTTTCGACGCAACCGCCGCCCATTTTGACACCTACCCCTAGCCGATGACCAAACAATAACCCCTCTGCACCTAAGTATCCGGCACTGGACAGTGCCTACGATTCGCACGTCCACCTGCTGGGCGCTCCGAAGACACCGTGACGGCTTTCGACGACGATCTTGGCTGCTCTCGTTGTGTGATTATGCGTTCGATATTTTCTGGCACGGATATGTCCGTGACCGCGCAGTGCGCGACATAGGACCGGGGTTCAAGGGCGTTGACCTGCGCCTGACGGCGCCGATGATACTGCGCTGGACCAATTCGCAAACAGGAACATGATTGATCTGGCTCGCGATATCGCAAAGTCGCCGGTGCCGGTTGTGTTTGACCACATCGGATGGCCAGATGTCACAGCAGGCCCACGCCAAGCAGGGTTGTCCGCCCCCGCGTGACTGCCAACCCCGAACGGCGCCGATGAGGGGCAGGTTGGCCAACTATCATACCAAACTGCGCACAGAACCCGCAGGCCGCGACGCCATAGGATGCCTTTCACCGCGTGGTGATCGACGACGAATCCCGCCAACGTAACTTGGTCGGCAATCCTGCGGCTCTTTACGGGTTTTAAGCTGCCGCAGGGCACCCTATATCTAGGAAAACCAAATAAAGAGGCAGAACCATGCGAACCCCATCCCCCGTCTATGATGCATCCACCAATGGCGGCGAAGGGTTCGGCAACCTTCCCGAATGGGACCTGACCGACCTTTACCCGGCGCCTGACAGCCCCGAGCTGGCACGCGACATGGAATGGCTTGACAGGGCCTGCTCGGAATTCGCGACTGACTACCAAGGCAAACTGTCCGAACTAGACGCCCAAGGACTGCTGGACGCCGTGCGACGGTATGAACAAATCGACATTGCGGCGGGACGAATCATGTCCTACGCCGGACTGCGGTATTATCAAATCACAACCGATAGCGACCGCGCCAAATTCATGGCCGACGCGCAGGACAAGATCACGGCATACACAACGCCGCTTGTGTTCTATGGGCTGGAATTTAACCGACTTGGCGACGCCCATTTGGCGGGATTGTTGACTGACAACGCAGACTTGGCCCGCTACAAACCTGTTTTTGATCGCATGCGCGCGATGAAACCGCACCAATTGTCAGACGAGCTGGAACAGTTCTTGCACGATCAATCCACCGTCGGCGCAGCCGCGTGGAACCGCCTGTTCGACGAAACAATGGCTGGTCTGGAATTCGACGTCGACGGTGAAACCCTAAACCTTGAGGCGACCCTGAACCTGCTGACCGAGCACGACAGGTCCAAGCGTGAGGCCGCAACCCACGCCTTGGCAGCGGTGTTTCGCGAAAACATCAAGGTCTTTGCCCGCGTCCACAACACACTGGCCAAGGAAAAAGAGATCGAAGACCGTTGGCGCAAGATGCCGACCCCGCAAACAGGCCGCCACCTGTCCAACCACGTTGAGGCCGAGGTGGTCGAAGCCTTGCGCAATGCAGTTGTCGACGCCTACCCGCGCCTGTCTCATCGGTATTATGCCCTTAAGGCGAAATGGCTAGGTCTGGACCGGATGCAGGTTTGGGATCGCAATGCACCGCTTCCGATGGAAGATGACCGTCTTGTGAATTGGGACGAAGCCCGCGACACGGTCATGCAGGCGTATGGCGATTTCGACCCGCGTATGGCCGAATTGGCCGAGCCTTTCTTTGATCGAGGCTGGATCGACGCTGCGGTAAAGCCGGGCAAGGCGCCCGGCGCGTTTGCCCATCCGACTGTGACGACAGTGCACCCTTACGTCATGTTGAACTACCTTGGCAAACCGCGCGACGTGATGACGCTTGCCCACGAACTGGGTCACGGCGTACATCAGGTTCTGGCCGCTGATCAAGGCGAACTGCTTTCATCCACTCCATTGACCTTGGCGGAAACCGCGTCTGTGTTTGGTGAAATGCTGACGTTCCGCAAACTACTGGACGGGGCCAAGACCAAACAGGAACGCAAGGTTCTGTTGGCCGGCAAGGTCGAGGATATGATCAACACCGTCGTGCGCCAGATCGCATTCTACGATTTTGAATGCAAATTGCACGCCGCCCGCGCCCAAGGCGAGCTGACACCTGACGACATCAACACACTGTGGATGTCCGTTCAGGCGCAATCGCTTGGCGAGGTCTTTGACTTTGCCGATGGTTACGAAACCTTTTGGGCCTATATCCCGCATTTCGTGCATTCGCCGTTCTATGTCTACGCCTACGCGTTTGGCGACGGATTGGTGAACGCGCTATATGCCGTGTTTGAAGAAGGCGACCCTGATTTCAAAGAAAAATACTTCGATATGTTGCGCGCTGGCGGATCCAAACACCACTCGGAGCTGCTTGAGCCTTTTGGCCTCGACGCGTCCGACCCCAAATTCTGGGACAAGGGTTTATCGATGATCAGCGGAATGATTGATGAATTGGAAGCCATGGAAGAATGATCACTCTTGCCCCCTTTGTTGATGCGCATCGCGACCGCCTGATGCAGGTTTCAGTGCGTGACGATCAAGTTGTTTTTTCGGGACAACCGACAGAGTTCATCGATTCTGACCTGCACCGTTTTGACATACACGTGATCTTACAGGGGGATACGCCTGTTGGAATGTTCCGCATTGATCGCGCGTATCATACGCTCATGCAATTCACGGAAGATGTCAGCCTAGGCCTGCGCACGTTTATCATCGACCAAAACGCCCAAGGACGTGGGATCGCCAAAAATGTTTGCGAACAGTTGCGCTGCTATCTGCGCAACCAATACCCTGAAAAACGCAGTGTATATTTGACCGTAAACTTACAAAATCCGGCAGCGCGAGCGGTGTATCTGCACGGCGGGTTCATCGATACTGGCGCACACTATATGCAAGGGCAAGCCGGCCCCCAGCATATTTTGAAACTTGGGTTAGTCTAACTCTGTCCACGGCCAAGGCTTTACCTCTGAGGCGCCGGTTTGATACCGGATTGATTTGGCCATCCAGACACCCATCGTCGTGCCAAATTCCGCTAAATGTTCATTTGGTTGGCGTTTGTTGAACACCATGATGATGAATTGGATCACCGTCAAAAGGCCAAGCAACGAATAGGCAAAGCTTAGCAAGACTGAAACAACAATCATGGAAACCAAACGGATCCAGAGACTTTCATAGTCGGCTTGGTCGGTATCGTGGTCATTCATGTCTAACGTCCTGCAGCAATGTTGGGTTGCAGCTAATGTGCCACGGTAAACGGGCGGGGAACAAGCCCGCGATTGGAAAAACGGACCCCGAGAAATCGGGATCCGTCCTAGGCATTAGGTCGATGCCAACATGCCTTTTTCTTTTGCCAAGGCCTGCATACGTTGCTGTAGCTTTTCAAAGGCGCGAACTTCAATCTGTCGAATACGTTCACGGCTGACGTCGTATTGGCCCGACAGGTCCTCAAGTGTGATCGATTCCTCGGACAGGCGGCGTTGAACCAGAATGTCCTTTTCACGGTCATTCAGGACATCCATTGCCTCGGCAAGAATTTCGCGCCGCGCAGTCAGCTCATCCGACGCCTCATAATCGCCAGCCGTATCGACGCTGTCGTCTTCCAACCAGTCCTGCCACTGCGTGGCGCTATCGCCATCAGAACCGACCATCGCGTTTAGCGACGCATCACCACCCGACATCCGGCGGTTCATCGACACGACTTCCGCCTCAGTCACGCCCAGATCGGTCGCGATACGCTGCACGTTTTCGGGACGCAGATCGCCATCCTCCAGCGCGCCAATCCGGCTTTTGGCTTTGCGCAGGTTAAAGAAGAGTTTCTTTTGCGCAGACGTTGTTCCCAACTTGACCATAGACCAAGACCGCAACACGTATTCCTGAATGCTCGCGCGGATCCACCACATGGCATATGTAGACAAACGGAACCCCTTGTCGGGGTCGAATTTCTTGACCGCTTGCATCAAGCCCACGTTGGCCTCGGAAATTACTTCGGCTTGCGGCAGGCCGTAGCCACGGTATCCCATAGCGATCTTGGCCGCCAAACGCAGGTGCGACGTTACCAGCTTGTGCGCGGCATTCGTGTCTTCATGATCGACCCAACGTTTGGCCAGCATGAATTCCTCTTCCGGCTCAAGCATCGGAAACTTGCGAATATCCTGCATATAGCGGTTCAGGCCTTGTTCCGGCGACGGGGCCGGTAGGTTTGTGTAGTTGCTCATATCTTTTGTCCCCTCCCAATGTTTAAGGGCTTAACATGCATATGGCGACTGGCGCCCGCGGTTTCAAGGGCAATTACAGTCAAATTGTTAAACCAATATGACAACGCGACCGATCAGGTTAAAGTCAGGTTTCAGTGCGGTCACGCACATGGGATGCGCTATTTCAGTCTGTCCCCTGAAAAGCAGCACATAAATTGGCCATATCAGTGGGCAATTGCGCCTCAAATGACAACATTCCCCCGTTGACGGGATGCTCGAACCCCAGAGTTGCCGCATGAAGCGCCTGACGAGAATATGTGCCCGCTGCCTCGACTGCCGCCTGCCCGACCACTTTGGGGGACAGTTTGCGCCGCCCGCCGTAGACAGGGTCACCGATCAATCCGTGGCCGCAATGGGCCATATGGACCCTGATTTGATGGGTGCGGCCAGTTTCGAGCCAGCATTCAACAAGCGCCGCGACGACAGGCACACCGTATTCCTGCAAGACCCGAACCCGCGTGACCGCATGACGTCCCGTGGTGAAGGATACCGCTTGCCGTTGCCTATCAGTTTTGTGGCGCCCAAGGAATGTCTGGACCTTGAGGATATTGCCCGGCTCGAACGCGGTTCCTTTGATACCGCGAAGACGTGGGTCATTCGAACTGGGGACACCGTAGCAGGCTGCAAGATATCGACGTTCCACTGTGTGCGCGGCAAATTGCGTTGCCAGACCTTGATGCGCCGCGTCCGATTTGGCGACGACCAGCAGGCCGGATGTGTCCTTGTCGATCCGGTGCACAATTCCTGGCCGTTTCATGCCACCCACTCCGGACAAGTCGTCGCCGCAATGATGGATCAACGCATTGACCAAAGTGCCCGACGGTGTGCCCGGTGCCGGATGCACAACCATTCCGGCGGGTTTGTTAACAACAATCAAGTCGTCGTCTTCGAATACGATGTCCAAAGGGATATCTTCGGCGACGATATGGCTTTCGACGGCGGCCTCAACGGTGACGTCGATTTGTGCCCCTTCCGCTACGCGAAAACGCGGATCAGTGACCACGACATTATCAACCCGCACCGACCCGTCGGCGATCAGTTTGGCCAACCGCGACCGGCTAAGCGATGCCTGCTCTGGCACATCGCGCCCCAAGGCCTTATCAAGACGCGCAGGCGGGTTTTCCGCAATTTCAAAGCTGATAATGGACGCGGCCATGACTGATTCTCCTGATGACACAACTCCGGCACATCTGACCTATCTCAAACGACTGGTCACAACGCTCAGCTTTGTGATGATTGCGGGCTTCCTAGTCCTAATTGCAGCGCTTGTCATCCGGCTGAATGCAGACCCCTTGCCCCTGCCCGACCGGATCACCCTGCCTGACGGGGTAAATGCCGTGGCCTTCACCCAAGGCGCCGACTGGTTTGCCGTAACAACGGACTCTGATACGATCCTGATCTATGACCGCGCGACATCGCAATTGCGTCAAACAGTCATCATCGAATAGAGGGGGGATGGTACCGCCTCCCCGGCTTGAACGGGGGACCCCTGGTTCCACAAACCAGTGCTCTAACCAACTGAGCTAAGGCGGCACACAAGGGCGATTTAGACGCAAGCGAAGATGATTGCAATACCCTAACCTTGCCAAGTTTGCATACCTTGCGCTAAATGCCGCAACAGTTTTTGAAAGGACGCCGACATGGGTATCAACGACGCACAAGACATCGAAGCAAATCTGCAAATCGGGCCGACAGACAACGGCATGGTGCGGTTGTTCATCCAAGCTGGCGAAACCGAAATTCCGATGGATTTCTACCCGGACGAGGCACAAGACATCGCAGAAGAGATCATGGCAGCAACTTTAGCTGCCAAAGCAGTTAGTAAACGCTAGCCCCTAAATGCGCGGATCACGCGCCGCTTGCGCGCGAATAGCGGCATGGCGGGCGAATTTCTGAACCATTACTTTGCGGCGCGCTGGGGGTAACTTGTCCTCTGGCGCCATGCGAACAATTTCGGCGCCGTAAGCATCGGCCAGAATTAGCCCTGTGTCGTCAGGCAGCAGTTCGGTCGGAAAATCCACGCCGACTGCCCAGAAAAACCGGTCGCACCATTCCAGATATCCCTGCCATTTATTGTCCGACTGGAAATCCGCACGAGAGGATTTGCATTCGATAACCCAAATCTCTCCTTTTGGGCCCAAAGCCATCACATCGACCCGCAATCCCGAGGTGGGCACCAGTTCTTCGACGCTGACGAAATCCAAGCTGCGCAAATGTCGACATACCCCCCGCGCCAATAATTGGCCGGGCATCAACGCTGGAGATCGGGTATCATCTGGCATGTGGACAAATATGAACAAAACGTAAACATCGGTCAAGCCCTTGCCCTCGCCGCTGGCCGCGCCTATCTGTCTGCGTGGCGGGTCTGCTCTTCTCGTTCGGATAGGGGTTACATTCCAGTGGCCTTAAGCAAATCCGAGGGAGCTGGCTCTGTCCGGGCCCTGGTCCGGTTACCTGGCGCCCACCTGTATATACAGGTCCTCGGGAATAAATCCTTGAACGGTTGCTGCGGTCCCCGCCGCTAATCCTTGGATAGTTTTGAATTATTGCCCTTGGGGCAACCGGATTAGAATGCGTCCGGCTGCGCCTCGCGAGCCATATGGTCCAGCACCGCGTTTACAAACTTTGGTTCTTTTCCGTCATGCGAAAACGCTTCGGAGATTTGCACGAATTCGGAAATCACGACCTTGGGCGGGGTCCTTTTGTTCATCAGCTCTGCGCCCGCGGCGCGAAACAGGGCCCGCCACGTCGGATCAATCCGGCCGATCGGCCATTTTGCCACCAAAGCACGATCTGTCATCTGGTCAATAGGGGCCTGTAAATCCACAGCCTTGTCCATCAGCAAACGGAACGTGTCCAAATCGCCCTCGACCATTTCACCTTCGTCATAGGTGGCGCCAAAACGGTGGTCCTCAAACTCGCGCATCACTTGATCGACCGTCTGTCCAGACGCCTCGACCTGAAACAGGGCTTGGACCGCGTAAAAACGAGCGGCGGATTTCATCTTGCGAAGCTGATTGTTCGAGATCGTCATGTGGTCTGCGTGCCGCCTTTGGCCAATATGATTTCGGATGTGAACCCGACACCTTTGTCAGGACGGCCCCACTTACGAGCCAAGGCGACCAAGTGCAAGGCCGCAGCGGCCGCTCCTGCGCCTTTGTTCATCTGGGCGGGGTCGGCCCGTTCAAACGCTTGGGCGTGGTTTTCAACAGTCAGGATGCCGTTGCCAATGCAAACACCTTGCAGGCCCATCAATTGCAGCGCGCGGCTGCTATCGTTGCAGACAGTGTCGTAATGGGTTGTCGCCCCCCGGATCACACAGCCCAATGCGACGTAACCATCAAAGTTCGACATCCGCTCCGCAATCGCAATGGAGGTCGGAATCTCCAACGCGCCGGTCACGTCGATCAGGTCATATGTGGCCCCTGCCGCCTCGATCTCGGCCACAGCGCCCGCAACTTGCCGGTCGTAGATATCTTTGTAGTAGGGCGAGGCCACGATTAGCAATTTGACAGGTTTGTCAAAGGTAGGGCGGGGCAAAATGTAATGGGTCGATCCCGCCATTAACCAATCTCCGAAATTTTGCGCGTTCCGATGATTTCCAGACCGTAAGCGTCGAGCCCTACAACTTTGGGCGCGGGGGAATTGGTCAGCAACTCGATCTTGTTCAGGCCAAGCGTCGACAGGATTTGCGCCCCGACGCCGTATTGGCGCAAAGTCTGCGGAGACGTATCAGGATCGGGATCAATCTCCATATGAACGTCACGCAGTAGGACCAAAACGCCTCGACCAACGGCGGCGATTTGCGCCATCGCATCGCCAAATTCGTTGCGCCGCCCCTTGGGTCCTGCCCCGACAACGTCGAGCATCGGGTCCAGCGCATGCATACGGGTCAAAACCGGCGCATCAGATGTTATGTCCCCCTTGATCAGCGCGATATGTTCCGCGCCTTGGGTTTCATCGGCGTAGACACGCATTTCCCACGCGCCTCCGAATTCCGATGTCATCTGTTCAACCTTTCGCAATCGGATCAGGTTGTCGTGACGGCGGCGGTAGGCAATCAAATCGCTGATCGTGCCAATCTTGAGGCCGTGCAGTTGGGCAAAGCTGATCAAATCCGGCAAGCGGGCCATTTCGCCGTCTTCTTTCATAATTTCGCAAATCACACCGGCGGGGTTTAACCCTGCAAGGCGGCTGATATCGGTGGCGGCCTCGGTATGGCCAGCGCGCACCAAAACGCCGCCATCACGCGCGCGCAGTGGAAACACGTGACCCGGCGTTGCGATGTCTGCGGCCCCCTTGGTCGCATCAATCGCGGTCGAAATCGTGCGGGCGCGGTCGGCGGCAGAAATGCCTGTTGTCACGCCTTCGCGGGCTTCGATAGACAACGTAAAGGCGGTTTCGTGCCGGGACGAATTATGCGTCGCCATCAGCGGGAGGCCCAGCGCGTCAATCCGGTCCGAGGTCAACGTCAAGCAGATCAACCCACGGCCATGTTTGGCCATAAAGTTCACCGCGTCGGGTGTCGCCATTTGTGCAGGGATCACCAGATCACCTTCGTTCTCACGATCTTCGTGGTCGACTAGAACAAACATGCGCCCGTTGCGGGCATCGTCGATGATGTCTTCAATCGGGGAAATGGCTTCAGCCCAGTTTTGTTCGACCGGTCCGGGTGTTTCAAATGTCTGTGGCATGACGACCCTTTGCTTGCTTGGGCCCTAGATAGTCGTTGGTTCTAGCAAAGGAAAGGGTCCAGCGCTGCCAAGGCGCAACAGCGCAGCGGCGCGCAGCGGCGCGCAGGTTGCAACTGCACCCAGCTGTGTGCGACCTAAAGGATAGACATAGACACAGGTTTGAACATGGAATTCGAGTGGATAGCCATTGCACTAGGAGACGTGGCGTGGATCTCGCTTGCCTTTCTTTTGGGGCTCGGGGCAACACTGTTGAGACTGCCGGCGCTGGTCGGGTTCTTGGTCACCGGATTTGTCATGGGCTATTTGGGCTTGGGGGGCGGTGACGTCCTGAACAAGATGGCCGATCTGGGCATCACGATCTTGCTGTTCACCGTGGGGCTGAAACTGAACTTGCGCACGTTGATCCGGCCACAGGTATGGGCGGTGACGCTGCTGCATTCTTCCACCGTCACTGTCGTGTCCGGAATGGGGCTGTTCTGGTTGTCGGTCATTGGCTTACCATTGCTAAGCGGGTTGGACCTTCGGGCCGCCTTGCTGATCGGCTTTGCACTTAGCTTTTCCAGCACTGTGTTCGCGGCCGGTTCACTGGAAAAGTCGGGCGAGATGAAATCACTGCACGGAACCATCGCGATAAGCATTTTGATCATGCAAGACCTTGCGGCGGTGGTATTTCTTAGCCTCTCGACCGGCAAGCTTCCGGCGGTTTGGGCACCGGCACTATTGGGGCTGATCGTGCTGCGGCCACTGCTGTTGCGCCTGTTGGTGTGGGTCGGACACGGCGAATTGATGGTCCTGTATGGGCTGGTGTTGGCCTTGGGTGGCGCCGAACTGTTCGAATTGGCAGGGATCAAAGGCGATTTGGGCGCGTTGGTCCTTGGGGTGCTGGTTGCAGGGCACCCGCGATCGGATGATTTGGCAAAATCCATCTTTGGACTAAAGGATCTGTTTCTGGTCGGGTTCTTCTTGTCTATCGGACTTGTAGGCGACTTGTCGTGGACCGTTGTTGCCATGGGATTTGCCATGGCCCCGCTGGTCGCGGGCAAAAGCACCCTGTTCCTGTTTTTGATGACGCTGTTCCGGCTACGGTCGCGCACCGCACTGCTGGCCACGCTAAACTTGAACAACTTTAGCGAATTTGGCTTGATTGTCATTGCGATCGGCGTGGCCAACGGTTGGATCGGCCCCGAATGGTTGGGGGTTATGGCGGTCGCACTTTCGGTTTCGCTGGTGGTGGCCAGCCCTGTCGTGGCGATAGATGACTGGCTGTATAGCCGGTTTCGCCCTTTCTGGGCATGGTTCCAACGCGAACCGCGGTTGCCCGACGATGACTATATGAACACCCAATCCGCAACCATTGCGATATTCGGCATGGGGCGGGTTGGAACCGGCGCCTATGATGCCATGCACGCGCGACATGGCGCCACGGTCATCGGTGTGGACTTTAGCCACGATGGCGTCACGCGAAACCGCGAGGTGGGTCGAAACGTCCTGCACGGTGATCCCAGTGATGCCGATTTTTGGGAAAAGGTTGACGCCAACCACAGCATCGAATTGGTCATGCTGGCTCTGCCGAACCTGAACGCCAATCTCGATGCGCTGGCCGAACTCTCTCGGGTCGGATTTGACGGGCAGATCACCGCGATCGCCCGCCATCTAGGCGAAGAAGACGTGCTACTGAACCAAGGGGCAACCGGAGTCTTTAATATCTACAAAGAAGCCGGCGCCGGATTTGCCGAGCACACATCAGGGCAATACCCGGTCAAGTCAGCGACCGGCCCTGCCCGCCCTAGCTAATCAAAGTCGCGCAAGCGGGCCACGTAGCGGGCCATTGTATCAATCTCAAGATTAATGCGGTCGCCGACCTCTGCACTGCCCCAAGTTGTCACCTCTTTCGTATGAGGGATGATATTGACGCCGAATGTAGTGCCTTGCACCTCGTTCACAGTCAGGGATGTGCCGTTCAGCGCAACCGATCCTTTGGGGGCGATAAAGCGGGCCAGCGCCTCGGGGGCGCGGAACTGCAACCGCGTGCTGTCGCCGTCGTCTTGCATCGACACCAGTTCGGCCAAGCCGTCAACATGGCCAGACACAATGTGGCCTCCCAACTCGTCGCCCAAACGCAACGCGCGTTCCAGATTTAGCTGCTTACCCACGGCCCAAGAGCCGATGTTGGTAATATCAACAGATTCTGCAGAAATATCGACGTCGAACCAGTCGCCCTGATCCTTGCCCTTGGCTATGACCGTCAGGCAAACGCCTTCGCAGGCGATCGACGCGCCGATGTCTACGCCATCCATATCATACGACGTGCCGATACGGACCCGCAGATCCCCGCGCCGTTCAATTGAGCGGACAGAGCCCAGATCGGTAACAATTCCTGTGAACATAGCGTGCTCCTATTGGTGTATGGGCTGTGCCTAGCGCCTCACACATCACCCTGCAAGTATCGCGGACTGGTCAATCGGTCATAATCCTGCCAAAAAGCACACGATAAAGGCTTTTGAACCAAACAGCAGTTAGATTAACACGTAGATATGGCCCCCGCAGCGCACCAAAAATTCCTGTTCTTACAGGGCCCGCACGGGCCGTTCTTTCGCAGACTTGCGCGGATGTTGCGGTCTGCGGGTGCAGAGGTCTGGCGGGTCGGATTTAACGCCGGGGATCGCGCGTTCTGGTTCGGTGATCCGGGCTACATTCCCTACACGGGCACTGTCGAAGACTGGGCCGACGAATTACGCGCCTTGATCAAGACCCATGGCATTGGCGATATCGTGCTATACGGCGACACCCGCCCCGTTCACACGCAGGCCGTTGTCGTTGCAAAAGAATGCGGCATTCGGGTGCATGTGTTCGAAGAAGGCTATTTGCGCCCCTATTGGGTGACCTATGAACGCGGCGGCAGCAACGGTCATTCCCGTCTGATGGATTTGACAGTGCCGCAAATGCGTCAGGCGCTAGAGAGGTCCAATCTAGAACTACCGACACCACCCGCGCATTGGGGCGATATGCGCCACCACGTGTTCTATGGCGCGTTGTATCATTGGTTTGTGATGTTCCGGAACCGCGACTATCGCAAGATGACACGACATCGCGAACTGCCAGTCCTGACCGAAGCGCGCCTGTATACCAAACGGCTTCTTTTGATGCCGTTTCTGGCGCTCGACCGGATGTTCTCCACCCTGCGGATCCGGCGCGGCGGATACCCGTATCACCTTGTTTTAATGCAGCTGGAACATGACGCCAGTTTTCAGTCCCATTCCCCATTTACCCGCATGGCCGAATTCATCGAACCGGTTATAGCCGGTTTCGCAGCCGGTGCGCCGCGGCATCACCATTTGGTGTTCAAAGCGCACCCGCTCGAAAACGGGCGCGCGCCCCTTAACGCCATTATCCGCAAAATCGCGGCGGAACACGGAGTACAGGCGCGGGTGCATTATCTGCGCGGCGGCAAGCTGGCGCAGCTCCTTGACCAAACCCGCACTGCGGTGACTGTCAATTCAACTGCGGGCCAGCAGGTGCTGTGGCGCGGGATTCCGCTTCGGGTGTTCGGCGATGCGGTCTATAGCAAATCAGAGTTCGTGTCGCAGCAGCCCATTGAAGAATTCTTTGCCGCCCCCGACCGCCCTGACAGCCGCGCATACAAGGATTATCGCCGCTATTTGCTGGAAACCAGTCAGGTTCCGGGCGGATTTTATGCCGCGCGCGGACGTAGACAACTGCTCCGGCAGGTCGTCGATATGATGCTGGCAGACGAAGATCCCTATGATGCCGTCGAAATGGGCAAAGTTCCCCCACGCCAGCCATTGCGGGTTACGCAATAGCAAACCACTAAACCTAGGGGGGCGCGGCAGGTGGGCAACACTTATCGTTTCCAATTTGGTGACAATTCCTGCTGTCTCTAGCTTTATACCTGCATTTCCCGTAACTTGACGAAAAAGACTACCGAGGCAGAACAATAATAGGTCGAGGAGACCGGCAGTGATTTCTCTGACATTGCGCTTTGCAAAAGGCGCGGCACTTGTGGTGACTCTGGGGCTTGTGGCCTCTTGCGGCTTGCCACGTTCGGGGCCCAACAAGGCCGAAATTTTCTCTGGTTCCGTTCTGGAGCAAGGCGATGCCTTTGTTCTGGTCGTTGATGACCGGGTCAACCGGATCGCGGCCGTAACTCCGGCGCTCGGGTTCTCGTCTGGTTTCAAAAACGCCAGCGTCGTTGGGTCAGACACGATCCGTGCAGGCGATGTGCTGGGCCTGACGATTTGGGAAAACGTTGACGATGGCCTGCTGGTCCCTCAGGGCCAGAACGCGACTGTGTTGGAAGAAGTCCAAGTCGATGGTAGCGGCTATATCTTTATTCCCTATGCGGGTCGGGTAAAGGCGGCAGGCAACACGCCTGAGGGCATTCGCCGGATCATCACAAATAAATTGGGCGACGCTACACCTGACCCACAGGTTCAGGTGCGCAGACTGGCCGGAGACGGGTCGACTGTTTCTATTGTAGGTTCCGTCGGTGCGCAGGGTGTGTATCCGATTGAACGCCCGACCCGCACGCTGGCTGCTATGCTGGCCGCCGCAGGCGGTGTTGCAATCCAACCCGAAATTGCTCAGGTCACCGTCGTGCGCGGCGATCATTCAGGCTCGATCTGGTTCGAGGACCTCTATGATCACCCCGGCCATGATATTGCCCTACGCGGTGGGGACCGGATCATTGTGGAACAAGACACCCGCAGCTATACCGCGCTGGGTGCGACCGGCACCCAGAGCCGCGTAACATTCGAAAGCCAGACCCTGTCTGCGATCGAAGCCATCGCACAGGTTGGCGGGCTGTCGTCGACTGTGGCCGATCCAACAGGCGTTTTTGTGTTCCGCAACGAACCCGAGGAAATCGCAAAACAGCTATTGGCGCGCGATGACATCACTGGCACCCAGCGGGTCGTCTATGTTCTGGACCTGACACGCCCTAACGGTATGTTCATGGCCCGCGATTTTGCGATCCGCGACGAAGACACTGTTTATGTGACCGAGGCACCATATGTCCAGTTCAACAAGACAATCGCCGCGATTACCGGCTCTCTTGGGGCGGCAACATCGGTCAATTCAGCGCTCGGAAACTAAGCCCAATGCCGACAGGTGAAACGACACAGGCCGCGAGAGAAATCTCGCGGCCTCTTTACGTCTATAATGGCGGTTTCCTTACCAATCGGCGTATCCGGCGCATCCTGACCCTGTCGGGATACCAAATAAAATTGGGCAAACCCGCAGCCGACACAGATCTCGTCGGAATTTGGGGGCAGAGCCCTACCGCCCATCGCGGCGAAGCCGTTGCGCAAACGACAGGCACGCCTGTCATGCGGGTCGAAGACGCATTTTTGCGGTCGGTCCTAACAGGGCGTGATGGCGCCCCGCCTATGGGTTTACACATCGACCACAGCGGCGTGCATTTCGACCCCGCGACCCCCAGCGATCTAGAAAAACTGCTAAGGGATCATCCGCTAGACCAAGCCCCGCTTTTGTCCCGCGCCAAGGCCGGGATTGCAGATCTTCAACGGTTGCACCTGTCCAAGTATAACGCATTTGACCCCACAGATCCTGCTCCGGAACCGGGTTATGTTGTGGTCATCGATCAGACCCGTGGCGATGCATCTGTTACCGCATCAGGTGCGGATTCGAACACATTCCGCGAGATGCTCTTTTACGCCCAAACCGAGCATCCGAATGCGCGGATCCTGATCAAAACCCATCCAGAGACAACAGCAGGGCATCGCGACGGGTATTACACGTGCGCCGATTGCACCAACGACCGGATCACGCTGCTTGAGCAGCCGATCTCGCCTTATGTGCTATTTGATGGGGCAGTTGCGGTCTATACGGTCAGCAGCCAGATGGGCTTCGAGGCACTTCTTATGGGGCACAAACCTGTGGTCTTTGGGCAACCGTTCTATATGGGATGGGGGTTGACCGACGACCGGCAGCCGCTGGTTCGAAGGCAACGAAAATTGACGCGAAACCAATTGTTTGCAGGAGCAATGCTGCTTTATCCCAAATGGTATGACCCATTCCGAGATGAGCTATGTTCCTTCGAGGTGGCGTTGCGGAATCTGACGGCACTAACGCGAGAGTGGCGCGAGGATCGGGTCGGCTGGTCTGCGCAAGGGATGCGCCTTTGGAAACGTAAACCCTTGCAGAAATTCTTTGGCCGCTACAATGCGGTTCAATTCAGGCAAACGGCGGATGACAGACCTAAGATGGCTTGGGCCAACAAGGTCGATCAGGCCAAACCGGATATCACGCGGGTAGAAGACGGATTCTTGCGGTCACAAGGATTGGGGGCCGATCTGACCCCGCCAATGTCGCTGGTTCTTGACGACTTGGGCATCTACTATGACCCCACGCGACCCAGCCGTTTGGAGCACTTTATCAACGCCAGCGGGACCCTAACCCATGGGCAGCGCGCGCGGGCTGAGGCGCTTTTGTCGAAAATCGTCGCCGCCAGAGTGTCCAAATACAATCTGCCGCTCGTATCAGAGCTGGACAATTTGCCAATCGGCCGCCGGATACTGGTCCCCG
Source organism: uncultured Roseobacteraceae bacterium (assembly GCA_964022195.1). Classification (GTDB taxonomy): domain Bacteria; phylum Pseudomonadota; class Alphaproteobacteria; order Rhodobacterales; family Rhodobacteraceae; genus Yoonia. The sequence continues at coordinate 19,260 of CAXIAS010000013.1, read as the reverse complement.
GGCAGGTCGAAGATGATGCATCCATCCGTTTAGGTGCAGGAACAGAACGGACCAACACTGCTCTATTGCAGGCGGCTCGCGCCGCCAATCCCAATGCGGTCATCCTCTACAAGCCTCATCCCGACGTCGAAGCAGGTTTGCGCGCCGGGGTTATCGATGCGCCGTTAGAATATGCAAACGTCGTCTTGAAACACACCGACCCAATCGCAGCGCTAGACGCCGTCGACGCCGTATGGACGATCACGTCTCTATTGGGGTTTGAGGCCTTGATCCGTGGCAAGGAAGTGACCTGTATCGGGACGCCATTCTATGCGGGCTGGGGTTTGACCGATGACCGCAATGGCCCCTCGCCACGCCGGACGGCTACCCCCGATCTGATCGCGCTCGCTCATGCGGTGTTGATCGACTATCCGCGGTATCTGGACACGAAGACGGGTCAGGCCTGCCCGCCCGAAACCGTCGTAGACAGGTTGATCACAGGTGATGCGCCAAAGGCGGGTGCAGGCTGGCGACTGGTTGGAAAGCTTCAGGGCGTCTTTGCAAGCTACGCATATATGTGGCGTTAGATCTGTTGTAATCGGAACTAAGTAACCATGGGCTTAAGCCCATGGCGACCCAGACCAGAGTTTCACAACCGACGCACCCACCGTTGCATGACATCCCCACCAATCGTCGCTTGTTCGATTAGTGAAAAACGGGGCGCTTGGTTCAGGTGGGTCATTCCAAACGCACCAAGCGAGGCCAGACCGTCGCCCCCGATAATCGCGCCGCCGTAAAAACAAATCAATTCGTCGACCAAGCCCGCCGACATCAAAGATGCGGCCAGCCTTCCGCCACCTTCACAAAACACGCGTGTCAGACCTGCCGACGAAAGCCCGGCCAACGCAGATTTCACATCCACCTCGGCCCCCTCCATCGTGCAGGGAATTCCAATCGCCCAATCGGGCGAGGTCACACCCGGTCCGTGGCAATGATAGACGGGGCCCGCCTCGGCGCTGGCGGCCAGATTGGGCGCGATAAGCTCGGAGTTGGACACGATGGCCCGCGCGGGTTGATATCCGACACCCAACCCACGCACTGTTAGCGTCGGATCATCCACGCGCACCGTGCCGCCACCAACTAAAACCGCGTCGTGGCGCGCGCGCATCGCGTGAACCATCCGCCGCGCCTGCGAGCCCGTGATCCATTGGCTATCACCGATTGACGTCGCGATCCGCCCGTCGAGCGTCATCGCAAGCTTTAGCGTCACAAAGGGGCGGCCAGCCCTTTGGGTGAGAAAGAATCCTGCGTGATCCGTGTCGGCCTGATCACGCATCAATCCGACATCGACCTGCAAGCCCGCATCGCGAAGCATCCGCAAACCAGCCCCCGACACCCGAGGGTCCGGATCGCTGGTCGCGACAACCACCCGAGTGACACCAGCAGCAACTAGCGCTTGGGCACAGGGGCCGGTTTTGCCGTGATGGGAACAAGGCTCTAGCGTAACGTAGGCTGTCGCACCCTTGGCCGCCTTGGCTGCTTGTGCCAAGGCCACGACTTCGGCATGAGGGCGGCCGCCATCGGCGGTGCGCCCCCGTCCGACAATGATACCGTCGCGCACAATCACACATCCGACAGAAGGGTTCGGGGCGACGCGCCCCAATCCCTGTCGCCCCAACATCAGGGCCAGCGCCATATAGCGGGCGTCAGCGGATTGCGTCACTCTTCTGGTGGAACGTCTGGGCGCAATTCACTGACAAATTTGTCAAAGTCGTCCGCGGCTTGGAAGTTTTTGTAAACACTGGCGAAACGAACGTAGGCCACCGTATCAATCCGAGCGAGGCTCTCCATCACAATTTCACCGATGGATTTACTGTCGATGTCTGTCTCGCCCATGCTCTCAAGACGGCGCACGATGCCGCTGATCATCTGGTCCATACGCTCGGGCTCGACAGGGCGTTTCTGAAGACTGATACGGATTGACCGTTCCAGCTTGTCCCTGTCAAAATCTTCGCGACGACCATTGGATTTGATAACAACCAGATCGCGCAGCTGAACGCGCTCATAAGTTGTAAATCGACCACCACAAGCGGGGCAAAAACGCCTACGTCGGATCGCTACGTGATCCTCGGCGGGGCGGCTATCTTTTACTTGGGTGTCGACGTTTCCGCAAAAGGGGCAACGCATGGGCCTGTCCTCGTGTTTTTATTATATACTGCCGGTCGTGGGTATATTCCCACTTATCCACAGGCACTATAGGCAGGCTGGCAGGGCTTGGGTAGTCGCAAAATGCAGACACTAAATGGTGTGTCCAATTGGACTCGGTTTCGCGGACATCAGTCAGATTTTGCGACCCAATCAATGGCTTGATCATCCCATTCCAGTCCCAGTCTTCGCTTAGCCTCCCATATAAGGGTGTCCCAATTGTAGTCGACTGTTGTCCGGTCGCATTCTAATGTCACCACCGTTTGTTCGTCGCGCGTAACACGCACACTTCCAAATAGTGGGAAATCCAGCTCGGCTTGGTCATCGAACATGCGATCAAATCCGGCCTCTATTTCATAGGTATACGCCCCATTGTAGAATTCGACCACTTCCCAAATTGAGCGCCCCAAACCGTTCCAGGGGACATACCTGAATGTGGCCATCGGCTCGGTGATCGACAGCTCGGCGGGGCGTCTATCGATGCCAAAGCGATAGGTCGCCGCGTCATCATTGAGGCAAATTGAAAGGACTTTTCGGCTATTTTCGATTTTGCATGAAAGATAGGTCTGCTCGTCCGTGCCGCAAGTCGCCCAAGCAGGAACCCCCACAACAACAAATAGAAATGCTAACTTCATAAAATGCCTCTCTTGGATCCGCCCTAGACCTCAGTCAGGCAGCGCGACCCATTCTTGCTCAAAATGGGTCCAAACATAGCCCAGTCTGTTCTTGGCTTCAGCCAAGCCACCAACCCAATCGTGAAATATGGTCGCCGGATCGCAAGCCATTTCTACAAGGCGGGCATCGCCCTTTCGCACGGTGACGCCGCCAAAATGCGCTTCGGCGATTTCGGCATCGTTACCCTGCGGAAAATCCCGCGTTAGACCAGCGTTAACCGTGTAACTGTGCCCGTTGTTGGTAAAAACAACTTCTTCCCAAATCGCGCGCCCTACTCCGGGCCAAGGCGTATAGCCGAGCTGGGCAATCGGCGTCGTCAACTCCAGTTCCGGTGCCGCCATCGTTGGACCAAAACGATAAATCGCAGTCACCTCGTCAAAACAAACCGAAAGCGTTTTTCCACTGGATTCAATTTGGCATGTGAGAAAGGTTTGCTCATACCCACCGCAATTGGCCCACGCAGGTCCTGAAGCCAAAACAAGAGCGACAATACATTTCATAAAGCCACCCTAGTCGACATTTATGTCAAGTGCGAAACATCTTTTCGCCCTGCTGGTCGATCACCTGTTTTGCTTTGGCAATTGCCGCATCAGCCGCAGCGCCTTCGTCATTGAACGTGTCAGCGCGGATCATCTGATGCACGCGGACGTCGGTCTCTGTGTCTAGTTCAATCCGCGCACAAAGGCGGTAATACCCATCGTCCTTCATCGGCTCCGCAAAGATGCGGTAGCCGTTGTAAACTTCGGCCACCGGCTCTTTGGTTTTGTTTCCGAACAGTCGCCCAAACAAAGACATTACTGATCCAAGAAGCTACGCAGCTTGCGCGACCGGCTTGGGTGCTTCAATTTTCGCAACGCTTTTGCCTCGATCTGACGAATACGCTCACGGGTAACACTGAACTGCTGACCAACCTCTTCCAACGTATGGTCTGTGTTCATACCGATACCAAAACGCATCCGCAGCACGCGTTCTTCGCGCGGGGTCAGGGACGCCAACACGCGAGTTGTTGTTTCTTTCAGGTTCTCCTGAATGGCGCTGTCGAGAGGCAGGACCGCGTTCTTGTCTTCGATGAAATCGCCAAGCTGGCTGTCTTCTTCGTCGCCAATCGGCGTTTCCAAGGAAATCGGCTCTTTCGCGATTTTCATAACCTTGCGCACTTTTTCCAACGACATTTGACACTTGGATGCCAATTCCTCTGGTGTCGGCTCGCGGCCAATCTCGTGCAGCATCTGGCGACCTGTTCGAACAAGTTTGTTGATCGTCTCGATCATGTGAACCGGAATACGGATAGTGCGGGCTTGGTCAGCAATTGAACGTGTGATCGCCTGACGGATCCACCACGTCGCATAGGTGCTGAATTTGTAGCCGCGCCGGTATTCGAATTTATCCACGGCCTTCATCAAGCCAATGTTACCTTCTTGAATAAGATCAAGGAATTGCAATCCGCGGTTCGTGTATTTTTTGGCGATCGAGATCACCAAACGCAGGTTCGCCTCGACCATTTCTTTCTTGGCCTGACGCGCTTCTTTCTCGCCCTTTTGAACCTGCTGAACGATACGGCGGAATTCGTTGATATCAACACCAACGTATTGACCAACTTGGGCCATATCACCGCGCAATTCTTCGATTTTCGGGGTCGAGCGTTCGATCAGCATTTGCCAACCACGGCCTGACTTTTCACCCATCTCGGACAGCCAGTTTGGGTCCAGCTCGCGGCCGCGATAGGCATCGATGAATTCGCGACGGTTGATGCGGGCCTGATCGGCCAGCTTTACCATGGCGCTATCAATCGACATTATCCGGCGGTTGATGCCGTATAGCTGGTCAATCAACGCCTCAATCCGGTTGTTGTGCAGGTGAAGCGAATTCACCAATTCAACTATCTCAGAGCGCAGCTTCTGATACTTCTTTTCTTCCTTTTCAGTGAACGAAGAATCTTCGTTCAATGTGGCGGACATCCGCGCGTCTTGCATATCCGACAATTTGGCAAAGTCGCGGGCGATTAGATCAAGCGTTTCCAGAACGCGCGGCTTTAGCGCGGCTTCCATTGCCGCAAGCGACATGTTTGCCTGATCGTCTTCATCGTCATCGTCATCTTTGACGATCGGGTTGCCGTCGGCGTCCAGTTCTTGGGCTTCTTCCTTTTTCTCGGCAACAGGGGCTGCACCTGCAATTGGTGCAACGACAGGTTCGTCATCATCGTCGCCCATCTGGTTGCCGAACGTCGTCTCAAGGTCGATGACGTCACGCAGAAGAATATCTTCTGTCAGCAATTCGTCGCGCCAGCTTGTGAGCGCCTGGAATGTCAGCGGGCTTTCCCACAGCCCGAGGATCATCGTATTGCGGCCGGCCTCGATCCGTTTGGCGATCGCAATTTCGCCTTCACGCGACAACAGTTCGACACTGCCCATTTCTCGCAAATACATGCGAACGGGATCATCCGTACGGTCCAGTTTTTCGGTCTCGGCCGAGCCAAGCGCAACATCGCGAGATCCGGCAACAGTGGCAACATCGGTGCCGCCTTTGTTTTCCTCGACCTCTTCGCTTTCTTCTTCTTCGGTGACCTGAATGCCCATTTCGGACAACATCGACATCACGTCTTCGATCTGGTCGGAAGACACTTGATCGGGGGGCAGCACATTGTTGAGCTGATCGTAAGTGATGTAGCCACGTTCGCGCGCGTCTGCGATCATTTTCTTGACCGCAGCTTGGGACATATCCAAGCTGCCGTCGTCATCATTCTTGCGATCGTCGGTGTCTTTAGCGGCCATTCAACAGGCTCCTGTAATCGAAAGGGCAAATTCCAAAGTGATTCGGGTGATTCGCGTTAGTCCGAATCAACCCGTTCTGGCGGTGATTCGCAAGCATATGCGCAAAGGTTTACTAAGGTGTGTTATCTGTGGACTTTGACTCTTTGCGATAACCGATCTGATCCAGTAGTTTGTCAAAGGCGTTGCGCTCTTCTTTTTTGATCTGGGCGCCATTGTCGCCAGTTTCATATTCAGCTCGATCATCGGTATCGCCGCGCCCCGCGCGGTCTAGTGCCGCCGCCGATTGCTGCAGCCGCCAGGTCACCCCCTCGTCGGCGATGCCACTTAGGTCCTCGACCGCATCCTCAATCTCGCGGGCATGACCGCGTCGGGCAGTCAATTTAGCGAATTCTTCGGTCAAACACATCCGTGCAACGTCGGACTGACCTGCGCGACGCACTGCGGGGCTGATTGACACATGGCTTTGTCCAATCAGATTTTCAAGGCGTTCGGGGCCAATTTCCGCAACGAGCGCTGCACCGTCGGGGTCTGCTACATGGCGCACGATAATATCGCGCAATGCGCGGTGTTCGGGATCGGAACAGAGCATCTGTTCCAATGCGTGTTCGAACGGTGCGCATTGATCGTGGTTCACGATCAAAACAGCAAGAATCACCGCCTCGCGCAAATGGTCTTCGTCCGCCCCTGCGGCTAGTATCGACGATTTGCTCGTGGCGACGGGGGCAATGTCACGCCGCCACGGTTCGCGCGGGGCACCCCAAGTCGATGCGCGCCGCCCTGCGCCTTTTGGCCCGCTCGCACGGCGCGGGCTGAACAACTCCCACCTCAAGTCTTTGATGGCTTGGCCGTAATGACTGCGAATGGATGGGTCGGCGATCAATTTGATCTTTTCGCGCAATGCTTTGTCCAGCGCCGCCTTGCGTTCGGGACTGTCAAAAACCTGACCTTCGGTTTCGCGCCGCCAGAGCAACTGTACCATCGGTATCGCCTGATCCAGTATTGCTTGCATCGCCGACGTGCCCTTGGACTTGAGGACATCATCGGGGTCCATCCCCTCGGGCATAAGCGCAAAGCGCAGCGATTGCCCTGCCTCCAACAGCGGCAAGGCTATATCAATCAGACGCATCGCAGCCCGCAGACCCGCGGTATCCCCATCCAGCGCGATGATAGGCTCGGGCGCAATCCGCCACAACAACCGCAGTTGGTCCTCGGTGATGGCTGTCCCCAAGGGGGCCACAGTGGCCGCGAACCCCGCCTCGGATAGGGCTATGACGTCCATATACCCTTCGGCGACGATCAAGGGCTGGCCCTTGCCAGCGGCCTCGCGCGCGGGTCCGTGGTTGTAAAGGCTGCGCCCCTTATCAAACAGCGCCGTTTCCGGCGAATTCAGATATTTGGCCCGTGCATTGGGGTCCATCGCGCGGCCACCCAGCCCAATGGGCCGCCCACGCCCATCCCGAATAGGAAAGATAATCCGACCGCGAAACCGGTCATAAGGGCTTCCGCCGCGGTCGCTTTCGGCGGCAAGGCCTGCGTCGATTACCTGTTTGGCTGGAATATCCTTGCCCGTCAGATGCGCCATAACCCCGCCGTTTGCAGGTGCAAAGCCGATTTCCCAACGCGCCTGCGCCTCGGCATCCAGGCCGCGCCGTTCCAGATAGTCGCGCGCGTCAGCGGCAGCAGCGGTCTGCAATTGCATACGGTGCCACTGCACTGCCTGCTCCATTACATCCACTAAACCCTTGCGCTTATCGGCTTTTTCCTGCGCGCGCGGGTCGGATTGCGGGACAGGCATTCCGGCCTCGGCGGCTAGGATTTTTACCGCTTCCATAAAATCGACATTTTCGGTTTCGCGGACAAAGGTGATGGCGTCGCCCTTGGCGTGGCACCCAAAGCAGTAATAAAAACCCTTGCGATCATCGACATGAAAGCTGGCCGATTTTTCCTGATGAAACGGGCACGGCGCCCACATATCGCCTTTGCCCTGATTTGACTTTCGGGTGTCCCACATGACCTTGCGACCAACGACCTGAGAGATCGACAGCCGGTTGCGCAACTCGTCCAGGAATCCAGGGGGCAAACTCATGCGGGCATTATCCGCGCCCGCACGAGCAGAGTCGAGACCGCCCAAGCACGGTCCCGACGATTTTTGGCTCTAGAGGCCCTTGGCACGGTAGCTCATCGCGACCTTGCCGATTGCCACCAGATAGGCGGCGGTGCGCAGGTCCTTGACGTCGTCACGGCTGTGCCAGACTTCGCGCATGTCCTGATACGCCTTGCGCATTGTGTCATCGAGACCGGAACGCACCAGCTCCAGTTCATCCGCACCGCGCAGGTATTGTTCCTTAAAGTCCTTGGTCATCGACCAATCGCTACCCAAATACCGGTCCAGGCGCTGCGACCCGTCGACCAACAACTGGTGGCGGGCCTCTTCGGCGCGACGCTGCAGGCGGCCAAACCGGATATGAGACAGGTTTTTGACCCACTCAAAGTAGGACACCGTCACACCACCTGCGTTGGCATACATGTCGGGAATGATCACGCAGCCCTTTTCGCGCAAAATCTCGTCCGCACCGGCTGTGACGGGTCCGTTGGCGGCCTCGATAATCAGCTTGGCTTTGATGCGGTCTGCGTTTGATTTGTTGATCACGGCCTCAAGCGCTGCGGGGATCAAAATGTCGCAATCCGCCTCCAACAACTCGGCGCCGTCAGCCTGATGGTTGGCGTCAGGGTAACCTGCGATGCCGCCGTGTTTCGCAATCCAAGAGTGCACGGCCTCGACGTCGAGGCCGTTTTCGTCATGCAAGGCACCATCGCGTTCGATGATCCCAGTGACCAAGGCACCATCTTCCTCAGATAGGAATTTCGCCGCATGATACCCGACGTTGCCCAGACCCTGAACAATGACCCGCTTGCCCTTTAGCTTGCCGTCCAGATTGGCCATCGCCTTGTCTTCGTCATGACGAAAGAATTCGCGCAACGCGTATTGAACACCGCGACCTGTGGCCTCGGTCCGGCCCTGAATGCCACCGGCATTGATCGGTTTGCCCGTGACGCAGGCCGCGCCGTTGATGTCGGTGGTATTCATCCGCTTGTATTGGTCGGCAATCCACGCCATCTCACGTTCGCCTGTACCCATATCGGGGGCCGGCACGTTTTGAGACGGGTTAATCAGGTCGCGCTTGATCAACTCATAAGCAAACCGGCGCGTGATTTGCTCCATCTCGTCAGCGGACCATTCGCTAGGATCGATACACAGCCCGCCCTTTGACCCACCAAATGGTGCCTCAACCAGCGCACATTTAAAGGTCATCAACGCGGCCAATGCCTCGACTTCGTCCTGATGAACGTTGGGGGCGAAACGAATCCCGCCTTTTACGGGCTCCATATGTTCCGAATGCACCGACCGGTAACCGGTAAACGTATGAATTGCGCCCCGCAGACGCACCCCAAAGCGAACAGTGTAGGTGGCATTGGCTACACGGATCTTCTCTTCTAATCCTGGGCTTAGGTCCATCAGCGCCGCGGCACGATTGTACATAAGCTCAACCGACTCGCGAAAACTGGGTTCGGCGGCGGTAGTAGGGGATTTCGACATAAGATCTGGTTCCTTATCAATTCCAACACCTGTCCATCGGCAGGTGGCAATGGGCTGCGACATTCTGTCCACAATAGGCCCTTTTTTGAGGATTATTAGCCCGAATATCGTGTTTCAAGAAATTAAGTCAAAATGACCGAATCCTTTGCAATTTCAGGGGACATTCCCGCGCTTGCGGTTCATCTGTTAACCATTTCCCAGCAATGCACCGCAAAGCGGCCAATCGTTTCCGAATCGTGCAAAACCACCCCCAAACAGACAGGTTCTTGCCCCAATTCAGACACAGACCGATGTTTTAACAAGCCTTGAAAGACTCCCGACATCGATTCAGTCGAGGTGTGTGTAGTTATTTAGGAAAGCGAGCGGTTCCATGGCTGAACTTGCAAAAACCAAATCCAACGACGCGCGATCTGCAAAGGCGGATTTCTTGCGGAAATTCGGTCGGAACGAAGACGGCTCGATCATCATAATGACGCTGCTCTTTTTTGTAACCATGCTGATCATGGGCGGCATGGCCGTTGATTTCATGCGTTTTGAATCGCGCCGGACGATGCTTCAGAATACTGCCGATGTGGCCGTTCTGGCCGCCGCCGAATTGGATCAAGACAAAGACCCCAAAGCCGTTGTCATCGATTATTTCGAAAAAGCAGGGTTTGGCGATACGATCATCGGCGAGCCTGATGTGCTCAAAATTAACGGCTATACCAGCGTTGGTGTTGAAGCCAAATTCGAAATGAACACTCACTTCCTGAAATTCGCCGGCATCAAAACTCTCGCGGCCCCCGCTCGGGCCACGGCGGTCGAGGGCATTGCAGATATAGAAGTGTCATTGGTTGTTGATATTTCCGGCTCGATGCGCGAGCCGGTTGTGCCACGCAATGGTGGATCGTCCTCGCAATCCAAGATCGAGGCGCTTAGAGACGCGGCAAAACTCTTTGCAAGCTCACTTCTGACCCCGACCAAATATCGCAACAAGATTTCGCTTTCGCTGGTGCCGTATACGGATCAGGTCAATGCGGGACCTGACCTGTTCACTGCAGTCGGCGCGCCAGCTATTCACAACTATTCGCACTGCGTCGATTTTCCCGACAGCGCATTCGGTACACTTGCGATGCCAGCCAGTGCTTCCCTTTCGCATGTCGCCCACTTTCAATCGAACCCAGCTCGCCGTTACGGCAGTTGGGACCAGACGTATCACGTGGTTGACAGCCCCATCTGTCCGCAACAGACGTTTGAACGGATAATCCCCCTGTCCCAGGACTATTCGACATTGGAGACGGCCATCAATTTGCTAGAGCCACGGGGATCAACATCCATTTTTCTGGGTCTGAAATGGGGCACCGCGTTGCTTGACCCATCCATGCGTCCTGCGATTACGTCACTCACTGGCGCGGGCAAGCCAATTGACGCAGTCTTTTCCGGTCGTCCTGCAGATTACCCCGTCGAGGGCGTCGCGTCGGGCACTCAAAAGGTTATTCTGGTGATGACCGATGGAAAGAACGACTATTCCTATCGCCCCCCTGCCTATGCCTACGATAGCCCTGCCGAAATAGCCTATTTCGCAAATAATAACTTTCGGTATGGAATGTATACGAGTTACTATGGCCTGTTCGGGTACTACAATTACCATTGGCTCAAGACCCAGTGGGACTACTACGGCAATGTTACCTATACTGACTTGATCCAAGCCTACAGTCCCGCGACCGGTGATGCTTTGTTTCGCGATCTTTGTGAGCTGGCAAAGGAAGAAGGTATCATCATTTACGCCGTCGCGGTTGAGGCACCGACAGCAGGACAGCAATCCCTCGCAGCTTGCGCGTCCTCGCCTTCCCACTTCTTTGATGTGGGCGGCGACGAGTTGTCCACCGTCTTTCAAGCTATTGCCAAACAGATCACCGAGCTGAGGTTGAAGCTATGAAAACTCTCCGATCCTCAATGCGCGCGTTGCGACGGTTTGGTCGTGGTGAAAACGGATCCAGCACAATCGAGTTCCTGTTCGTCCTGCCGTTCTTTATGTTGATGTTCCTGAATTGCTACGAGGCAGGCATGTTGTCCATGCGCCATGCAATGCTGGAACGCGGATTAGACCTCACTGTACGTGCTGTTCGTATCGGTCGGATCGAGGATCCGACCCATGCACAGCTAAAGGCTGAAATTTGCGCTCGAACAATGATGATTCCCGATTGCGACAGCGATCTACAGCTCGAGATGATCCGCGAAGAACCACGCAACTGGAGTGGCGGTCTGGACGGGCCTGTCCGTTGCGTCGATCGCGCTTTGGATGTCCAACCAGCCGTGCAATTCACCAATGGCGGCAACAACGAGTTGATGATGCTGCAAGTTTGCGTGCTCTACGATCCAAAATTGCTGGACATGGGTATCGGCAAACATCTGGCCGACAACCCTAACGGTGCGTATGCGCTGTTTGCGACCTCGGCCTTTGTGATGGAGCCTTTCAAATGATGGAATTTCGCAAGCTAATTCAAAGGTTCAAACGCGATCAAACTGGGTCGGTTGCGGTCGAGACATTGATCATGACCCCTTTGTTGGTCTGGTTCTTTATCGCGACGCTACAATACTTTGACGCCTACCGGTCGGAATTGATTTCGAACAAAGCGGCGTTGACGATTGCGGACATGTATAGCCGCGAAACAGGGTATGTTGATCCAGCCTATCTGAATGGCACACAAAAGCTGCTAAAGCAGTTGACCTTGACCGAGGACGATCCGTCATTTCGTGTGACCTTGTTCCTGTGGAATGACAAACAAAAGAAATACAAAGTCCGGTGGTCGCGCAGACGGGGTGCTAAGTTTCCCAGCGTGCTTCGGACGGTCGATATGGCCGCAATCGCCGATCGCTTGCCGATCCTGTCGCATCTAGAACGCGCGCTATTGCTCGAGACACGCACCGATTACATCCCGAAATACGGCAATGGTTTTGGCATTATGGAAGGGACCGGTTTGACAGGTCTAGAGATGCGGACCTTCGTTGTGGTCAGCCCGCGCTTTGGGACGTCGGTATGCTGGAACAGCGTCCCCGGCGACCCGAGCAAGGAACGCTGCTAACGCGCCTCTCTTTGAGCTATCAGCATTGCGATCCGCTCGGCCATAAATTTTGCGGGACCCGACGCTGTAACGCCGCCGACCCCAACCCTGCGACCCCCGCGCCACCACAACCCGGGCAACCACGCGCGTTCACCGCGCGTGGATAGGACCAAGGTAAAACCGTTGGACGGCTTCATCGCAAAAACGCCACGCTCAACCGATCGTACATCCGCCATCTCGGCCAGAACCCTGCCCTGATCGTCAATCAGCGCATCAGTGGTCAGGATAAGCTCTCGTTTGGTGGCCCGCCGCATCCGGTCGGCCACGATCAACACCGTGACACCCAGCGCCAGCAGAAACGCCAACCAAATCAGCGCCGGTGGCCGCACAATCGCCACGTAAATCAACAAGACACCCAAACCATATAGCACAAGACAGGCAAACCCGCGCCGCATTGTCGACGCTGAAACACGCGCAAGAACACCATCTTCGTCTGGTTGAAACATGACTTAATTATCCCTTAGTGATCCGCCAGCCCTAACAGGGTTAACGCGGGGGAACCACCTCGTATCCCTTTTCTTCGGGTTCATCGTCTACCAACTCGGACGGAAACCCTTCGGCCAGCACGCTTAGTCCGGTCGCCTCTTCCAATCGCTCGATGATCTGATCCGACTGCGCACGCATGCCATAGCGTTTGATGCCATCGTCAAAGATCGACACGATTAACGGGCTGATTTCCAGAGGAATATCATGCTCTTCCGCGATTTTTTGGAACAAGCCGATGTCTTTCTTGACCAGGTCCATCGTGAAATTCACATCGCGCGATCCGTTCAGGATCAGCTGGCTCTCGGTTTCATGGGCAAACGACGTGCCGGAACTGATCTTAAAGGCCTCGTAGGTCACCCCCAGATCAATGCCCGCCGCCTTCATCGTGATCAACGCCTCACATACCGATAGTAGATTCGTCGTCGCCAGATAATTTGTGGCGACCTTCAGAACCGACGCGCTGCCGACTGGACCAGTGTGCAAAACACGGCGCCCCAAGGTGGTCAACAATGGCAGCACCCGTTCGAATGTGGGGCGGTCGCAACCGGCAAAGATGCTGATATTGCCCGTATCCGCGCGGTGGCATCCGCCCGACACAGGGCAGTCAACTGCTGCGCCGCCCAACGCCGTAACTTGATCCGCCAATTTGGCCACGGCATCCGCATCGGTGGTCGACATTTCCATCCAAATCTTGCCGTTTGTGATTTTAGGCAGCATTTCTGTCACGACGGACTGGCATGCCTCGGGGCTGGGCAAGCACGTGATCACGGCTTCGCAGACGGTCATCAAATTTGCAGCCGAACCGCCATCTTTGGCCCCGCGGTCCACGAAATCAGCCACAAAATCAGAGTTCAGGTCATGCACATACAAGTCATGCCCGTTGCGCAGCAAACTGCCCGCCAATTTGCCGCCGACATTGCCGAGGCCAATAAATCCGATTTTCATGTGATATCCCTGTCATTTGCTTTTCAACAAATCTAAGGCGGGATACCGACCCGTCTTGTCCGAATGCGACTAGGCTTCTACTGACTTGCGCACAAGGTCCCAATAAATCTGTTCGATTTGTGCAATCGTCAAACGCCCATCGTCCCGATACCAATTGTTCAGGCCAGTCAACATTGCAATTAGCGCCATCGCGGCCACGCGAGTATCGGGAATATCAAAGACACCTTCGGCTTCACCGGCCTGCAAAATACCTTCTAGCGCGCCCTCATAGCCACGACGCATCGCTTCAATCTTGGCGAAATTCTCTGCCGAAAGATTGCGCAATTCCATATAGGAAACAAAAACCTGATCGGATCTCGTCAGGTGAAACTGGATATGGAACTGGGTAAACCGTTGCAAACGTGACATCGCATCGCCGGAATGATCTTGCAGGTTCCAAGCCTCTAGCAATTCCAGCATATGCGACTGCATAAGGTCAAATAGCAGGCTCTGCTTGTCGGGGGTATAATTATACAAGGCCCCCGCCTGCACCCCGACTTCAGCCGCAATCTGACGCATTGAAACGGCCGCACAGCCGTGACGCGCAATCAATCGCAGCGCGGCTTCTCGGACCTTCGGGCCGGTCGTCTGAGAGTGAGAGCCTTGCTTGCGTGCCATTGTGCAAGTTTATTGAACGGACGTTCATTTGCAACACCCAAATTCGCAGGAATTCATCGCTGCGGCACGATGAACAACGACCGAAGCTGGCGAAAGATGCATTCGCGCGGGGTGGACGTCACCTGGTTGCCGAAATCCCGCACAAGATCCGGAAATTATCCTGCGGGCCATTGCTTAGACGGGGTTGCGCCGGATAGAGGGTTAGCAGGATGCGATGTTTGTTGATCATATCGTTCGGTGGCCTGATTGGGTGCACCGATTTCCCCGACGTCGGCGGGCAAATCACACAGTCAAACGCGGCTGCGCCCTATCCTGTGCTGCAACCGCTTGAACCATTATTGGCAAAAATCGACGCGCTGGACACTACAAACGCGATTACCGCCGCATCGGTAGTAAATATGAACAACCGGATTGTGTCGTTACAGGCGCGGGCCGCGTCACTGCGCGGGCCAGTGGTCGAGCCGGCTGTGCGGGCACGCATGCGCCGCGGCGTTGCGGTGCCTGCCGCAATTCGCTAGACCCTGCGCAACGACATTTACGCTGGATTCTTTGACTATGACAAAACCTCTTCGTTTGGGCATCGCCGGTTTGGGAACTGTTGGCGTTGGTATCGTCAAAATCGTGCAAAAACACAGCGACCTGTTGGCTGCTCGTGCGGGGCGCCCAATTGTGATTTCCGCCGTATCAGCGCGATCCAAATCCAAAAACCGCGATGTGGACCTGTCCGATTTCGCATGGGAAGACGATCCGGCAAACTTGGCCCGACGCGATGACATCGATGTGTTTATCGAGGTAATGGGCGGCCACGAAGGGCCTGCCAAAAACAGCACCGAGGCGGCAATTGCAGCGGGCAAAGACGTCGTTTCCGCCAATAAGGCCCTACTTGCGATCCACGGGCAGGCCTTGGCCGAAGCCGCAGAAGCTGCGGGCCACGTCATTCGGTTCGAAGCGGCGGTCGCGGGCGGCATTCCGGTCGTAAAATCCCTGACAGAAGGGTTGGCTGGCAATGAAATTACGCGTGTGATGGGTGTTATGAACGGGTCGTGCAACTACATCCTGACGCGGATGGAAAACGACGGCATGACCTACGAAGAGGTCTTTGACGCCGCAAATCAACTTGGGTTTCTTGAAGCAGACCCCGAGCTGGACGTCGGCGGGATTGATGCGGGCCACAAACTGGCGCTGCTGTCCTCCATCGCTTTCGGCACGCAGGTTGATTTCGACGCGGTCCAGCTGGAAGGCATCGGGTCAGTCACAATCGAAGACATCCATGCAGCAGCCGATATGGGCTACAAAATCAAACTGCTTGGCGTCGCCCAGCTGACCGGTCGCGGGCTGGAACAACGTATGTCCCCCTGCCTCGTGCCCGACACATCGCCGTTGGGTCAGCTGCAAGGTGGCACCAATATGGTCGTCCTAGAAGGCGACAGCGTAGAACAGGTCGTTCTGCGGGGGCCCGGTGCCGGAATGGGCCCGACCGCCAGTGCGGTGATGGGCGACGTTATGGATATTGCGCGCGGGACGCGCATTTCGACCTTTGGCCAGCCGGCAAACACTTTGCGCAGGGCACGGGCCGCCACTGCCGCTGTGCCTGCCCCTTATTATCTACGGATGCAGCTGTTGGACAAACCTGGGGCGCTTGCGAAAATCGCAGCCGTTTTGGGCGACGCTGGCATTTCCATCGACCGGATGCGCCAATACGATCACGACGATACATCCGCTCCGGTGTTGATTGTCACCCACAAGACCACGCAAACCGCCCTATCCGAGGCGATTGCCGCCTTTGACAGCACAGGGGTCGTCGCGGCAGAGCCAGTCGCAATCCGTATCGAAGCCGTTTAGCGCAAACAGCCTTGCGCCGCAGCAACGCGACCCGTTAGGGGTCGGACAAGTATTTCTAAGGATCAGCACATGACCAAGACCATTGACTTTAATGACCGCGCCCTGTCGCTGGGCCTTGCCCGCGTATCAGAGGCAGCAGCAATTGCCTGCGCCCCCCTAATCGGACGCGGCGACGAGAAAGCTGCCGATCAAGCGGCCGTTGATGCGATGCGCACTCAGCTTAACAAGCTCGACATTTCTGGCGTCGTTGTCATTGGTGAAGGCGAACGGGACGAAGCGCCGATGTTGTATATCGGAGAAGAGGTCGGCAACGGCACCGGCCCGGGCGTGGATATCGCGTTGGACCCGCTCGAGGGCACAACCCTGACAGCCAAAGACATGCCAAACGCATTGGCCGTGATTGCCATGGGGCCACGCGGCTCGATGTTGCACGCGCCGGACACGTATATGGACAAGCTGGCGATTGGGCCGGGCTATGCCGAGGGCGTCGTGTCCTTGGACATGTCCCCACGTGAGCGTGTCGAAGCACTGGCCGCGGCCAAAGGCTGCGCCGCATCCGATATAACAGTTTGCGTTCTGGAACGCCCGCGCCACGAAGACATGATCGCTGAAATCCGTGCCACGGGTGCTGCGATCCGCCTGATCACAGATGGCGACGTTGCGGGCGTCATGCACTGCGCTGATTCAGCTAAAACCGGCATCGATATGTATATGGGCCAAGGTGGCGCGCCCGAAGGTGTTCTGGCCGCCGCAGCCCTGAAATGCATGGGTGGCCAGATCATGGGCCGCCTGCTGTTCCGCAACGACGACGAACGCGGCCGCGCCACAAAAGCAGGCATCACCGATTTTGACCGCGTCTATACACGCGACGAAATGGTGACCCAAGACGTGATCTTTGCCGCCACAGGCGTCACCGACGGCAGCCTCGTCCCCGGCATTAAGCGCGAAGTCGGCTACGTCACCGCCGAAACACTGCTGATGCGGTCCAAAACAGGGTCCGTGCGGCGCATGGAATACCGTAATCCAACCAACTAAGAAGCTGTAGCTGCAAGATTCCTAATTCTTGATGCACTGCTTGCCGACCTCAGATATAGAGGTCGGCAATGACACAAACACCAAATAAGCCCGCATTCCTGAACATTGACGCCTCTGCCACCGGACGGCGCTGGATCGGTCCATCCATTGAGGAAGATCGCTTAGCCGAAGCAATGGCCCAAGCCACCGGCCTGCCTGCGCCCTTGTGCCGGACACTTGCCAAACGCGGGGTTTCGGCCGACGACGCCGCGGGTTTTCTGGACCCCAAACTTCGCGACCTGCTGCCGGACCCGTTAGAGATGCGGGATATGGGCATCGCCGCCGAACGTTTTTTGCAGGCGGTCAAACAGCGTCAGAAAATGGCGATTTTTGCTGATTACGATGTGGACGGAGGCACTTCTGCGGCACTTCTAATCAGCTGGTTGCGGGACATGGGACTGATTGCCACCCTTTATGTGCCCGACCGCATCGACGAAGGGTATGGCCCCAACGATGAGGCGATGTCAGCGCTGGCCCGTGACCATGACCTGATTATCTGCGTCGACTGCGGCACCCTATCCCATGGTCCGATCTCTGCGGCAGCTGGGGCTGATGTGGTTGTGCTGGACCACCACTTGGGGGGCGAAACCCTGCCTGAATGCGTGGCCGTCGTGAACCCGAACCGCCAAGACGAATCCGGCGATCTTGGGCACTTATGTGCGGCGGGCGTCGTGTTTCTGATGTTGGTCGAGGCAAACCGCCAGATGAAGACCGACGGCGCGCAGGGCCCAGACCTGATGGCGCTTTTGGACCTTGTGGCCTTGGGCACTGTCGCGGACGTGGCCCCGCTGATCGGGGTGAACCGCGCGTTTGTGCGCACAGGCCTGACGGTGATGGGTCGTCGCAACCGGATCGGGATCACAGCGCTGGCCGATGTCGCAGGCATAAACGAGGCGCCCAGCAGTTACCATCTCGGCTTCCTTCTTGGGCCGCGCATCAACGCAGGAGGGCGAATTGGCAAAGCCGATCTAGGCGCACGGCTATTGGCCACCGACAACCGCCAAGAAGCGGAGGCAATGGCCGCAAAACTGGACGAGCTGAACACCGAACGCCGCGAGGTTGAGGCACAGGTTCGTGATCTGGCAATGGAACAGGCCGAGGCACGCGGTCTAGACGGCCCGCTCGTCTGGGCGGCTGGCAAAGGCTGGCATCCCGGCGTTGTTGGCATTGTCGCCGCGCGCCTGAAAGAAGCCACCAACCGCCCTGCCGTTGTGATCGGCTTGGATGATGGGGTCGGCAAGGGATCAGGTCGGTCCGTCAGCGGTATCGATCTGGGCGCTGCGATCCAACGTTGCGCAGCTGACGGTGTCTTGATCAAGGGCGGCGGGCACAAAATGGCTGCGGGCCTAACTGTTGCCGAAGACCAGCTGGACGCCGCGATGGAACGGTTGGGGGCGCTGTTGGCGAAACAAGGGGCCGACCAGATCGGACCTGCCGATTTGCGGTTAGATGGCGTCCTTATGCCCGGTGCGGCCACAGTCGAACTGGTCGAACAGATCGAACAAGCCGGCCCATTTGGCGCAGGCGCCCCTGCCCCGCGTTTTGTTTTGCCAGATGTGCAAATCCTGTTTGCCAAACAAGTCGGTGCAAACCATCTGAAGCTAACCTTTGGCGACGGATTGGGCGCGCGGATCGACGCGATTGGCTTTGGCGCGATGGACGGGCCTTTGGGACCTTTGCTAACCGGCCATAACGGCGCACGTTTTCATTTGGCGGGCCGGTTGGAAATCAATACATGGCAAGGTCGCCGGTCGGTTCAACTGCGTCTGGAAGACGCCGCAAAGGCCGAATAATCGGCTTCGAAAAAAACCGTAAAAAAGTGCGAAAAAACCTCTTGCCCATCCGTGCGGCTTTGCCTAAAAGCGGCCTCACCAAGTGCGGTCCCTTCGTCTATCGGTTAGGACGCCAGGTTTTCAACCTGGAA
>CAXIAS010000012.1:0-42047 GCA_964022195.1 uncultured Roseobacteraceae bacterium | reverse complement strand
CACAAAGATGACATTGGCCACGATGATGTTGACGGTGCCGCCACTTCTGATCATTTTGATCGGGCCGTCCGTCCACCAGATTGCGACGAACTTTGGCGGTGGCTAAGGAGAGCCAATGACCCCAGTTAAAGCCAGCTTATTGTTGGTCACCGTGACTTTGGCCGCCTGTTCAACGGGCGGCTTTCGTCGTTCCAACGATACTGTTGGTGCGCCCGGAATTGCGGGGGCGTCGGATCTCGATGGCTTAATGGTTGGGCACCGGCTGATGGCAGCAGAAGAACACGAGCTTGCCCTAAAGGCCTATACACGTGCCGCAGCGCAGCAGGGTTTGAACGTCGACACCTTGTCCGCACTAGGATCGGCCAATTTGCGATTGGGCCGGCTAAACCAAGCGGAACGGCTGTTACGACGCGCCACTGAACAGGATCCGAGCTTTGCCGCGGCTTGGAACAATCTGGGTGTTATCTTGATGGAACAAAGGAAATACCCCGAAGCCAGCGAAGTCTTCCGTCGCGCCTTTGCAACGGATAACGGCAATTCCGACCAAATACGTGAAAATTTGCGCATTTCCCTCGCCAAAATCGAGGACCCGACCTATGATCTTGATCAAAATGAGAACGTAAAACTGGTGCGGCGGGGTACGGGCGACTTTGTCCTTCTGACCGCACTTTGAGGTCAAAAGCAGTAAAGGACGCAGAAAATGCGCCACCCTATCCAATTTGCAATTGTTATTTGCGCAGCAATAACCCTGTCCGCATGCGACAAATCCGGTGATACACAAGTCGAACGTGCGTTGCAGGACCTAAATGTCGTTGACGAAACGAACCTCAACGATGTCATGCTGACAATCGGGGACCCCGATGAGGCGGTCAATTATTTTTCCGGCGCCAGCGCGAATGATCCGGGCCGGATTGACCTGATGCGCGGGCTAGCCAAATCCCTTATCCGCGCCAAACGCGCCGCAGAAGCCGTCGCTGCCTGGAAAGACGTTGTCGCACACCCCGAGGCAGAGGACAGCGACCGCGTGGAATTGGCCGATGCTTATATCCGGACCAACAACTGGGATAGCGCGGCCGAGACTTTGAACACGGTCCCCCCAACATTTGAGACGTTTAAACGCTATCGCCTCGAGGCGATGGTCGCTGACAGCCGCAAGCAGTGGGACAAAGCTGACAGTTTTTATGAAATCGCCGCTGGACTGACAACAACGCCGGCTGGCGTTTACAACAACTGGGGCTATTCGAACCTGACGCGCGGAAAATACAAAGCTGCCGAACGCCTGTTCGGAGACGCAATTCGCCACAATAACAAATTGTTCACTGCCAAAAACAATCTGGTTCTGGCCCGCGGTGCCCAACGTAAATACGATCTGCCGGTTATCCAGATGACCCAGATCGAACGCGCTCAATTGCTGCACACTCTCGCACTTACGGCGATCAAACAGAACGATCTGACAATCGGAAAAGGTCTGCTACGCGAGGCAATCGATACACACCCTCAGCACTTTGAAGAGGCGGTTCGTTCGCTTCGGGCGCTCGAGGATAATGTGACAAATTAAATCACAATGGACCTGACACTCGCCCCTTCCTCTGCAGTGTGGCTGCTTATCGCGGCTCTACCTGTCAGCCTTTATGTTGCTTTTAGCGATATGAAGTCGATGAAAATTCCAAACGTCGCGGTCGGCACTTTGATCGCAGGCTATGCCATCTTGGGACTTATGGCGTTCGAATTTTCCGACTATCTTTGGCAATGGTTCCATTTTGCAGTGGTTCTGATCATCGGCATCGTGTTGAACGCGGCAGGCGTTTTGGGGGCTGGTGATGCAAAATTTGCGGCGGCGGCGGCCCCTTTCGTGTTGCTCTCCGACATTGTTGCGCTTGCGTGGATACTGGCGGCCTGCATTGCTGCGGGGTTTGTAGCGCATAGGATCGCCAAGCATTCCCCACTTCGGAAACTGGTTCCCGACTGGCAAAGCTGGAACAGCGGCAAGCGGTTTCCTATGGGCCTTCCTCTCGGAATGACCTTGATCAGCTACCTTTGTTTGGCGGCATTTTCTGGGTAGTTGGGCGAACAATGCCCCAAAACCTAGCCGCTTTGTCCATTATTTGGCCATAAAGCACTGCCATTTCCTACTCAAGGACACGCCTGAATTGGGCGACGGGAAAGGCAAGATACATGAATATGCAGACCTCTGGCGTTATGGCGCCGCCTCCACCCAAGACATTGGCGCAGATGAAACTGCCGCTGGCGATGATGCGCGACATTTTGCTAAAATCCATGTTCCGGATGAACCTGACCCAGCTGTCCGATCTGTGCAAAGTTGTCTGCCTTCCGATCAATATCGTCCAAGAACTGATCGACATCGCACGCGGCCAACGCCTGATAGAGGCAATGGGCACCCTAAGCGCCAGTGCAGGCAACGAAATGGGGTATCAGCTAACAGAATCGGGCAAGGCGCGCGCGCTAGATGCCTTGGCCCAGTCCGAATACTTCGGTGCGATGCCCGTCCCGCTTGATGTTTACCGCGAACAAATTGAACGCCAGTCGATCCGCAACATCGCGATCACGCGCGACCAACTGTCGGCAGCAATGGGCCATCTGGTCTTGCCACCTGCTCTACTAGGGAACCTTGGCCCTGCGGTCGGTGCCGGCCGTTCTATTTTGATGTATGGTCCGCCCGGCAATGGCAAATCTTCGATTTCGAACGGCATCAGGGATGCCTTGGGTGACAAAATCTACGTGCCCCGCGCAATTGAATTTTCGGGTCAGGTGATCACGGTCTACGACCCGATTGTCCATTCCGCAGCAGAAGAACAGGTCGACGACCCAAATTCACTGCGCCGCACATCAGGACGGTTTGATACACGTTATGTGCGTTGCGAACGTCCGACAGTGATCACCGGTGGTGAACTGACGCTTGATATGTTGGATCTGGTGTATAACCCGACCGCGCGCACCTATCAGGCGCCGCTGCAACTAAAATCAACCGGCGGCATTTTCATCGTCGACGACCTTGGACGTCAGGCCGAACCGCCGCAGACACTGGTCAACCGCTGGATCGTTCCGCTAGAAGAAAACAAAGATATCCTTGCCCTGCAGTCGGGTGAGAAATTCGAGGTGCCTTTTGACACCCTTGTAATTTTCTCGACCAACTTCCATCCAAACGAGATTTTTGATCAGGCGGCGTTGCGGCGGATTTTCTATAAGATCAAGATCGATGGCCCGAGCCAAAAGGATTTTCTAAAAATCTTCTCGCTCGTCGCGCGCAAGAAAAAGATGCCCCTGAACGAGGCGGCTTTGCTGCATCTGTTGAACAAGAAATATCCTGAGATCGACAATGTTTATGCGAACTATCAACCGGTCTTTTTGATCGACCAGATGATTTCTATTTGCGAATTCGAAGGCATTCCCTACCAGATGACCCCTGAATTGATCGACCGCGCATGGGCGAATATGTTTGTTGAGCACGAAGAAATCGTGCGCTAGGGCCGGACCTGCGAAAATGGTGTTACCATGGGTCTTGACCCATGGCCCCTTTGCGTCACTTTGGCTTTATGACCTCTCTACCCTCGCCTTTTGACATTTGGTTCTCAGATCGTGGATGGTCTTTGCATCCGCATCAGGACGCGATGATTTCCTGCGCAAATGAACCGGCATTGTTGTTGATTGCGCCGACAGGTGGCGGCAAAACGATGGCGGGTTTCCTGCCCAGCCTGCTTGACTGCGCTGGTGGCGATCATCAGGGCATGCACACGCTTTACGTCTCACCGCTCAAGGCGCTGGCCGCCGATATCAAACGAAACCTACTCACACCTGTGTCCGAAATGGGCCTGCCGATCCGGATCGAGGACCGAACAGGCGACACCAAGGCCACCGCCAAGAAGCGGCAGCGCGCCGACCCGCCTCACATCCTGCTGACTACCCCCGAAAGCTTGGCGTTGCTGACCAGCTACGAAGACGCGCCACGTATGTTCGCGGGCCTTCAACGCGTTATTGTCGACGAAATCCATGCCCTGACCGAGAGTAAACGTGGCGATCAGCTGCTTTTGGCTTTGTCTCGCCTGCAAACCGTCGCGCCTAACATGCTCCGCGTTCGTCTGTCCGCCACGGTCGAGGTGCCCGCCGCTATCGCCTAGCTCTTGGCCCGCCATCCCGACCCTTGCCGGATCATCCACGCCGACCCCGGCCCTGCGCCCGACATTTCCATGCTAACCACTGATCAGGCTCCGCCATGGGCTGGTGGGGGTGCGAAATACGCGATCCCCGCTGTTTTGGATCAGATCAAAAAACATAAGACGACGTTAATATTCCACAACACACGCGCCCAAGCCGAACTGTTCTTTCATAACCTTTGGCTTGCGAATGATGACGATCTCCCGATCGCGATTCATCATGGAAGTCTAGACAGGGCCCAACGGAACAAAGTCGAAGCCGCCATGGTTGCAGGTGATTTGCGTGCGATTGTCTGCACGGGAACACTTGATCTGGGGATCGACTGGGGCGACGTCGATCTTGTGATCCAGATCGGTGCGCCCAAGAATGTTAAGCGTCTTGTTCAGCGGATCGGTCGCGCCAACCATCGCTATAACGCGCCATCCAAGGCATTGTTGGTGCCTGCGAACCGGTTCGAAGTCCTCGAATGCCTCGCCGCTATCGATGCTGCCTTGGAGGGCGATCTGGATGGTGACCTGCGCCGGACCGGCCCCAAGGACGTTTTATGCCAGCACATCCTGATTGCCGCCTGTGCCGGACCGTTTGATGCGTCTCACCTGTTCCAAGAGATCAAAACAGTTGGCTCCTATTGCGACCTTGAGCGCCCTCAGTTTGATGAATGCCTCGAGTTTTGCGCCACCGGCGGCTATGCGCTGCGGGCCTATGACAAATGGAAACGCCTGTTGCAACGTCCAGATGGTCGCTGGCAGTTACGTGACCCGCGCTCGGCCGCACGCATACGGATGAACATCGGCACAATTCAGGACACAGACACGCTCAAGGTTCGGTTGCGCGGAAATTTCAAACCGCTTGGTGAAGTCGAAGAGGCTTTTGCCGCAACCCTGACGCCCGGAGACACGTTTTTGATCGGGGGGCAAATCGTAAAATACGAAGGTCTGCGCGAATTGACTGTCGAAGTCAGTAAAAATGCCAACAAGCCCCCCAAAATCGCAGTGTTCGGCGGAAGCAAGTTCGCGACATCTACGCAGCTGTCCAAACGGATCGTCACGATGCTCGGACAGAGCAGTTGGCCCGACCTGCCGTCCCACACTCGTGACTGGCTAAACTTACAACGTACAGTTTCGAAAATGCCGCATAGCGACCGGGTTCTGGTGGAAACATTTCCCCACAATGGGCGGCAAAATTCGTGTTTTTATTGTTTTGCAGGTCGGAATGCGCAGCAAACTCTGGGGTTATTGCTAACAAAACGGATGGAGGACGCAGGCCTGCATCCGATCGGGTTTGTCGCCACCGATTATGCGACGCTCGTCTGGGGGCTAGACCCCGTTGACCAACCACAGAGGCTTTTGTCCCCACAAGGGTTGCGCGACGGGCTAGACAACTGGCTGGCTGGAAACGCCGTGATGAAGCGTTCGTTTCGCGCGTCGGCGACGATTGCAGGTCTGATAGAACGCAACCTGCCTTCGGCGCGCAAATCCGGTAGGCAGGCCACGTTCTCAAGCGATATCCTGTATGATACATTGCTGAAATACGACCCTGATCATCTCATGCTCAAGATTACCCAAGAGGAAGCGATGGAAGGGCTGGTCGGGTTTGGCCGCATCGAAGAAATGCTAACCCGAACACGCGGAAAAATTGATCATGTGGCGTTAGATCGTGTCTCGCCCTTGGCGGCTCCGATGCTCTTGGAGGTCGGCAAGATCCGGATCATCGGTTCCGCCCAAGAACGGATGATCGAAGACGCGGCAGGCGAATTAATGCGCGCCAGCGGCCTGAGCAATATTTGACACTTGCCCCTGATTGCCGCCTAGGGGACAAATACGTATGAATAATCATCGTTTCTCGTTTTGTGGTTCATCTCTCGAGGCATGCCCAACCGGAATCCTGTGGATGCCCGAAGAACGGGTTTTATGTGTCTCGGACTTGCATTTAGGTAAATCGGATCGGATGGCGCGGCGTGGAAATGCGCTGCTTCCTCCTTATGAAACCCTAGACACGTTGGCGCGGTTGGCGTCTGAAATTACGCGTTACAATCCACGTTGCGTTATTTGTCTTGGCGATAGTTTTGACGATCTTGTCGCCGTTGACGCGATGACCGACCCGGACAATGCATTGCTTGCGTCTATGCAGGCCGGGCGCGAATGGGTCTGGATAGAGGGCAACCATGATCCCGGCCCAGTTGGCATTGGTGGTGCCCATATGGCAGAGATCACCGTAAATGGCCTAAATTTTTGCCATATCGCTACCGTGCGCCGCGCTGAAATTTCGGGGCACTACCACCCCAAGCACAGCGTGAGCGGAAGCTCTGCGCGCGCCTGTTTCGTCTATGACGCGGACCGTCTGATCTTGCCCGCATTTGGAACGTTTACAGGGGGGCTTCGGGTCTCGGACCCCGTCCTTAGGCGGCAATTTGGTAAAGAAGCAGCGGTTGTCCTGACGGGCCGTCGCGCGATACCGGTTCCGTTACAATAACCCTGCTGCGACAACGTTCGGGCGATAGGTCTTGCTGATCGGGACTTCGGCACCATTGGTCAAGACAACAAATTCTTTGTTTTGGCGGCGCACCGCTCTCTTGGTGGCGGCTTTAGCAACCCAGTGGGATCGATGCGTGCAAAAACCGGGTTCTCCGGCCATCTCATTCACAGCATCCGCAAACCGTATCAGAATGCGGTGTTCCAGCCCGTCATCCAGATAGACGTGAACGTAGTGATCTTTGACGGTTAGCCGGATTACTCTGCCACCACAGGTTTCAGGCAAACGATCCAGTAGCCGGGGTCGGGCATTTGTGGCAGGCCGACGCTTTGCATCAGCGAACAAGATGTACCCACAAAGGATCAAGGCGAAACCGAAGACCAATAAGAACACCTCGTGGGGTGAACGGCGGATGCTGGGATCGATCAATAGCGACGCTTGACCAATCCAGACCAGAACCGGTGTATAAACCACGGAGAATGCTAGCGATGTGGCCACGCTGCGCAAAAGCGCGCTTTTGTCTGACATCCAGCGCCACAATGTTTCGCAGCACAAGCCGCCGACGCAGAGGGCCAGAAAAATGAGCACCCCCCAAAAGAAAATCCGTTCACCAAAGTCGATCGCTATATAGGTCCCGAACGGGCCGGAGACTACGCAGCCCAAAAATACGAGGAACGAGACTAAGACTGCGTCCCTTGAAAACGTCTTTTTTATGAATCTCTTTGCAAAGTCTTCCACCTAAGCCTCTTCTTCAAAATAGAAACCTCGCAGTCAGACTACGAGGTTTCTAAAGATCGAATTAGGGGAAAACGACTGCCGTTACGTCAATTGTTCGAGAGTGACACAACTATGCCGTTAGCCCGTCGGGCTCAGATAGTCCGTTTGCCCGGCAACATGCCGTGATCGTATTGGCCAAGAGGCAAGCAATTGTCATCGGCCCAACACCGCCCGGAACGGGGGTGATTGCGCCAGCAGTTTCGGAACAGCTGGCGTAGTCTACGTCGCCTACCAGCTTGTTCTTGCCATCACGCTCAATCCGGTTGATGCCCACGTCGATGACTGTGGCGCCTTTTTTGATCCAATCACCGGGGACCATTTCAGGGCGTCCGACGGCGGCGACGACAATATCGGCTTGGCTGACCACGCCCTTTAGGTCTTTGGTGCGGCTATGCGCAATTGTAACCGTGCAGCTATCACCCAACAGCAGATTGGCCATTGGCTTGCCCACGATGTTTGACCGACCAATTACAACTGCGTTCAGACCAGACAGGCTGCCGTGGTGGTCGCGCAGCATCATCAAGCACCCAAGCGGAGTGCAAGGCACCATCGATTTCTGCCCTGTGCCTAACAGACCCACGTTAGAAATATGAAAGCCGTCAACGTCCTTGGCAGGATCAATCGAATTGATGACCAAATCACTGTCCAGATGATCCGGCAGGGGTAGCTGAACTAGGATACCATGGATCGCGGGGTCGTTGTTCAACTGGTCAATCAACGCCAGCAGGTCCGCCTCGGAAATATCGGCGTCGCGCTTATGTTCGACGCTGTTCATGCCGACTTCGACAGTCATCTTGCCTTTCGAACGAACGCAGACTTGGCTCGCAGGGTCTTCGCCCACCAACACGACGGCGAGGCCCGGGGTGATTCCGTGCTCTTCTTTCAGGCGCGTTACATGGCTCGCGACTTTTTCGCGCACAGTGGCTGCGAATGCTTTTCCGTCGATAACTGTTGCTGTCATGGTGTCTTCTTTCGTAAAATTTTGGCCCCCACGGGGCAAAAGCAAAGGGCGGGAAAATCCCGCCCTTTGTTAAGTCGTTTAGAACAGGCCTTCGATTTGACCGTCTGCGTTCAAGTGAATATTTTCAGCCGATGGCACACGCGGCAGACCTGGCATGGTCATGATCTCACCGCAGATAACGACGACAAAACCGGCACCCGCTGACAGGCGGACTTCACGCACTGGAACCGAGTGGCCAGTTGGTGCGCCGCGCAGTGTTGGATCGGTGGAGAAGCTGTATTGCGTTTTCGCCATACAGATCGGCAATTTGCCATAGCCCTGCTCTTCCCAGTCTTTCAACTGGTTGCGCAGCTTCTGGTCCATCAACACTTCGTCGGCGTGATAAATCCGCTTTGCGATTGTGTCGATCTTGTCGAACAGGCTCATGTCATCTGGATAGATCGGCGCAAAGTTCGATACACCTGATTCGGCAATCTCGGCAACTTTCTTGGCCAGATCCTCGGATCCTTCGGAGCCCAGTTCCCAGTGACGCGACAGAATCGCTTCGGACCCTTGTGACGCGACATAATCCTTAACGGCCTGCACTTCTGCATCCGTGTCGGTGACAAAGTGGTTGATCGCCACGACAACAGGCACGCCGAATGATTTCAGGTTGCCGATGTGACGGCCAAGGTTTGCACAACCGTTGCCTACGGCTTCGACATTCTCGTCGCCCAAGTCAGCCTTGGCCACGCCGCCGTTCATTTTCATCGCGCGCACTGTCGCCACCAGAACCACCACATCGGGGGACAGACCCGCCTTGCGGCATTTGATGTTCAGGAACTTCTCGGCGCCCAAGTCGGCACCAAAGCCAGCCTCGGTGACAACGTAATCAGCAATTTTCAAAGCAGTTGTTGTGGCCGTAACCGAGTTACAGCCGTGCGCGATATTGGCAAAGGGGCCACCGTGAACAAAGGCAGGGTTGTTTTCCAGCGTTTGGACAAGGTTGGGCTGCATTGCGTCTTTTAGCAGAACAGTCATAGCGCCGTCGGCCTTGATGTCGCGACAGTAAACAGGGCTGCGGTCGCGGCGATAGGCCACAATCATGTTGCCCAGACGCTCTTGCAAGTCTTTGAGGTTCAGGGCCAGACACAGGATCGCCATAACCTCGGACGCCACAGTGATGTCAAAGCCACCTTCACGAGGGAAGCCGTTGGCCACGCCGCCAAGCGACACGTTGATCTGACGCAATGCGCGGTCGTTCATGTCAACGACACGACGCCATGCCACGCGGCGCACGTCGATTTCTAGCGCGTTGCCCCAATAGATGTGGTTGTCGATCATCGCAGCCAGCAGGTTGTGCGCAGAGGTGATCGCGTGGAAGTCGCCTGTAAAGTGCAGGTTCATGTCTTCCATTGGCACAACTTGCGCGTAACCGCCGCCAGCAGCCCCGCCCTTCATGCCAAAGTTCGGCCCCAGCGATGCTTCGCGGATACAAACAGCGGCCTTTTTGCCGATGCGGTTCAGGCCATCGCCCAGACCAACAGTTGTTGTTGTTTTGCCTTCGCCAGCAGGGGTCGGGTTGATCGCCGTGACCAGAACCAGTTTGCCGTTTGGCCGATCCTGAACGCTGTCGATGAAACGCTGGCTGACTTTGGCTTTGTCATGGCCATATGGCAGCAGGTCGTCGCTGCTGATATCCAGCTTCGCACCAATCTCTTGGATCGGGCGCTTTTTGGCCTCACGTGCAATTTCGATGTCGGTTTTGTAACCCATGGTCTCGTTCCCTGTGTGCGAGGCATCGCCTCTGATTCATGATTTCTGTCTAAACGGACACCGGTCCGCGTCGCGCCGCGATTGCGACATTTTCGCCAACGGAATCGTCAGTCTCGTCAGTTGTTTTCAAGGCCATCGATGCCTGCGATTGCCAGACTGGCTGGTCAGGCACATGCAAACGCAGGCGGTCTCCAACACGCAGGACACCCGGTTTTTCGACCCATGCGGTCACGCCCCGCATGCCTTTGGCTGCGGCCTTGAACGCCTTGCCATGTCCGGGGTGATCGCGTTCAATTTCCTTGCCCGGATAGATGCAGGGACGGTTCGCCATATCAACGACAATGGCGGTGCCGTTTTCCGCTATCAGCCGTGATGACGGCGGGACATGGGTGAAATCTGGAATGCCCCGTAGGACGAGGCTCGCACCAAGCAGTTGCGGGTCAATAGTATCCAATCCGCATCCAGCGGCGATCAGCTTGATTTCCTCTGCCGATAGCACCGACAATTGCCGCACATTGCGGATTTCGGTCCCTTGGGGCCACTGTGCGCTGACGCGAACACATGACGCGCGGGTCAAACCGCTATGGTCTTCTCCAGTTGCGCCTGCATAGGTCAGTTCTAGCGCATCGGCTTGGGTGGCGCGCAATCCCTCACCGCTTGGAACCATGCCTAGCCATGCGATTTCGGCGTAATAACTGGTCGGGGCCAATGCAGGCATTTAAGTCGCTCCTGTCGATTTTTGCGTATTGGTATCGCCTGACGCTGCGACAATCAACCGCAAGTAAAAAGCCGCCCCGAAGGGCGGCTTTTTCTCTCTAGGAGGATGGTTCTGGCTCTAGCCCCGCGTCGGGGGCTTTGGGTTTTTTCGGCTTGGTCTTCGGAACTGCCGTGATTGAGCTACCACCGGTTGGTTTGTCGTCCTCATCAGGGTCGACATGCGGCGGCTCGCCTTTGATCACACGCTCAATCTCTGCGCCGGTCAGAGTTTCATACTCTAACAAACCCTGAGCAAGGCGTTCGAACTCCTTGTTCTTTTTCTTTATGATTTTGAACGCGGTATCATAGCCTTCATCGATGATGCGTTTGACCTCGCTTTCGATCAATTCCTTGGTCGCGGCTGAAACCGAGAACCCGCCAGCGCCGCCATTGGCCTGATAGCCGGCCGCCGCTTCTTGGTAATCGATATTGCCGACCTTATCGGACATGCCATAGCGCATCACCATCGCGCGGGCCAACTGGCTGGCCTGCATAATGTCACCCACAGGGCCGGACGAAACCGAGTCTGGACCGTATTTTAGAATCTCGGCAGCTTTGCCCGCCATTGTCATGGCGATACGCTGCTCGGCTTCGTCTTTGAACATCTGCAACTTGTCCATTTCTGGCAAGCTCATGACCATACCCAAGGCACCACCACGCGGGATAATTGTGGCCTTGTAGACCGGATCACATTTCTCAAGGCTGATGCCGACGATCGCATGGCCTGCCTCGTGATAGGCTGTTTTTTCCTTTTGATCTTGGGTCAACACCATCGAACGGCGCTCGGCTCCCATCAGAATTTTGTCTTTGGCCTGTTCAAAATCGAACATCGCCACAAAGCGACGCCCAAGCCGCGCCGCGGTCAGGGCTGCCTCGTTGACAAGGTTTGCCAGATCGGCACCGGAAAAACCGGGTGTGCCGCGGGCAATGATGCGCAAATCCACGTCAGGGCCCAGCGGGGATTTACGTGCGTGAACCTGCAAAATCTTTTCGCGGCCTTTGATGTCGGGATTGCCAACAGTCACCTGACGGTCAAAACGCCCGGGGCGCAGCAGGGCTGGGTCCAGCACGTCCTTGCGGTTGGTTGCCGCGATGATGATGACGCCTTCGTTGGATTCAAAGCCGTCCATCTCAACCAAAAGCTGGTTCAATGTTTGCTCACGCTCGTCATTGCCACCACCCATGCCAACGCCACGGGCGCGGCCAACGGCGTCAATTTCGTCGATAAAGACGATGCAAGGCGCGTTTTTCTTGGCCTGTTCGAACATATCACGCACGCGCGATGCACCGACACCAACGAACATTTCAACGAAATCGGAACCGGAAATTGTAAAGAACGGAACGCCCGCCTCGCCCGCGATGGCGCGCGCGAGCAGAGTTTTACCCGTTCCTGGAGGGCCCTCAAGCAAAGCGCCCTTGGGGATTTTACCACCAAGGCGGCTGAATTTCTGCGGGTTGCGCAGGAATTCAACTATTTCTTCCAATTCTTCCTTGGCCTCATCAATACCTGCCACGTCATCAAAGGTGACACGTTCGTGTTTTTCGGTCAGCAATTTCGCCTTGGATTTTCCAAAGCCCATCGCCCCGCCTTTGCCGCCGCCTTGCATGCGGTTCATGAAATAGATCCAGACACCGATTAGCAGCAGGAATGGCAACAAGGTGATCAGGAACGCCGAGAACGCTGATTGTTCCTGACTTTCAGCCGTTACGGGAACGCCGTTTGCGATCAGCAAGTCGGATACTTTTGCATCACGCGGCACGATGGTGACATAGTTCCGTCCGTCGCTGCCGACATACCGAACCTGCTCGCCGTCCAGCGTTGCGCGGCTGATTGATTTGCTTTCGACATCGCCGACAAATTCCGAGTAGGTCTTGGAATTGTTCAGCCCAGAGCTGCCAGAGCCGCTGAAAACCTGTGCCAGAGCAAAAACCAGCAGGCCCAAGACGACCCAGAAAACGATATTGCGTGTGTTGCCCAAGGGAACACTCCTTTGTGGAAACGAAAATCGGGGCGCAACAGAGTCGCGCCGGTGCTTACCCCTAAAATAGAGGTTAAACAGTAATCTTCAATGCGTAACCAAAGATGAATGGAAATCCGCAGTCATCCGCACCGACCAGCCGTTCATTTCCCCTGCCAAGGGGGCCGCAATGAGCGCGTCATCGCGCCAAACAGCCGGACTGGCCATCAATGACGGTCTTGGCAATCCGCTCTCGCGCCAGTCCGCACAATGGCGAATGCCGTCGCCCAGCAATCTGATGGTCAAACCGGCGTCGTGGGGCCCGTCAAAAGCCCAGCGGTTGTCCCAAATTTGATCCGTTGGCGTAATCAACATTTTGACGGCGTTCGCCTCGCGGGTCATGCGCAGGGTGTCGCCCTCGACGCTGACCAAACAACCCGCAACGGTTGCGCGTCCGTCCAGTGCCAATCCTGTCTCAAGATGGGTCAGGGAGGACTGGCGCGGCGGATATTCCAACCCGCCTAGCCATTGTAGTGCTTTGCTTTTGATCCGGCGCAGCATTTCGGCGGGTATATCGGGATTGCGCGGCATCACCAAATCGCCCCTGTCGGAAGCCACCCATCGGTTTGCCTCCAGTGCGGTGTAATGGTCCAGCGCATCGCGGGCCTGACGGGCGGTGTGGCTTGCGTGGTGCAGTGACGCAGCCGTAACCCCCAAGTCGTGTAAATGCCCCAAGGCCTGACGGACGCGAACGCGGTCAAATTCCACATCATCGTTGGACGGGTCTTCGACCCATTGAACGGCTTGCCCAGTCAGGTATTCACGCAACTCGGTGCGCCCTACATGGGTTAACGGCCGCGCCCAGCGCAGCCCGTCTTTGCTGAAGCTCTGGTCCATCATGGCCAAACCGTCGACGCCAGCCTTGCGACCAAGGCGCATAAGATAGGTTTCAGCGACGTCATCCATTGTGTGCCCCAGCAAAACTCCGGCAACATCATGTTGCGCGGCCCAGTCACGGATCAAGCGGTATCGTGCGACGCGTGCAGCGGCCTGAAGGTTGCCATGCCCGTCCCAATCGCGCCACTCAAGCGTCGTGTGCGAGACCCCCAAACCAGCGCAGGCTTTGGCCACAACCGCGCATTCGGCGGCGGCTTCGGGTCGAAGCCCGTGATCAACGGTCACCGCCAGAACCTGCGGTCCACCAGCTTGTGATGCTGCATGTGCAAGATGCAACAGCGCCATCGAATCGCCGCCGCCTGAAACAGCGACACCAATCCGCGACGGGCTATCGGGGGCAAAGGCGCGTGCGACCCGTCGGGTCAGACGCGCCGCATCGTTCAGTTGCATTCCAACTGGACCATCGCGGCTTTTGCATCTGCCACAGCCGGGCTAGTGGGGAACCGGATTTCCACCTCGCCCAAGGTCACGCAGGCGTCTTGGGTCTGGCCCAAAGTGCCAAGGCTTGCGCCTAGTTTGAACAATGCGTCGGGGGCCCTTGCGCCTGTCGGGCTAGCTGAAAATGCTGCCAGATAGGCGCGAGCGGCTTCTGTCATCTCGCCCAAGTTTTCGAGCGCTTCACCGCGCAATAATGCCGCATCCGCGGCTATTGGCGAACCTGGATAGGTCGCGCCAAAGGCCGCAAGCTGGTCTGAGGCGCTGCGAAAGTTGCCGGATGCGAGCGCCTCCTGCGCCCGCCGGTAGTCATCTGCTTCGCCAACAGCGAGGGCCGGACCAGTGTCGGCGGGGGCGGGTTGAGCGGTTGGCACGCTGGCCTCGTTATCGACACCGCCCAAGCTGGGCGTGTCCCCGAGTGTAGAAATATCGCACCTAGCCTCGAGCTCGCATAGACGGAACTCCAGATCGCCAATCCGATTGGTCCCGTCACGGGTAATCCGGTTGACGCGGAACTCAAGCTCTTCGGTTTTGGATGTGAGGCGCTGCAATTCCGCTTCGATTGCGTTTAGACGATCCAGCGGGGTGTTACCCGCGATACCTTGGGTCAACCCGCCTGTCGTGGACAATTCGGTCCGCAAAGTTTGAATATCGACATATAGGACTGTCAATTTCTGACGGATATCCGCAAGTGTCTGGTCCTGCGCCAAGGCGGCAGGAGCAGTCAAAGTAAGGGTCGCTACAAGGGCGAGACGGGACAACATGGTGCTGGGTCCTTAGCTAAGCGATGCAATCGAAATCACAGTAACGGCGCGGCGGTTCTGCGCATAGCAAGATTCTTGGGAGCAAACCTGAATTGGACGTTCTTTGCCATAGCTGGTTACCCGCAGGCGATTTGCCGGCACACCTTTGGCCACGAGGTATTCACGCACAGCATTGGCGCGGCGGAACCCGAGACCAATATTATATTCACGTGTACCCTGCTCGTCTGCGTGGCCTTCTATGATGGCTAGATAATCTGCGTTGGTCAAAAGCCAGCGCGCCTGACCGTCCAGAATTGTCTTGCCCTGATCTGTCAGCGTCGAGGTGTCGACAGCGAACAACACCCGATCACCAATAGTCTGGTTAAAGAACTGCGGGCTGTTGGGGTCATTGGCACCCGCCAGTGCGTTCTGGTCAGCGTTCTGCGCGTTTGAATTCGCGCCAGAGTTTGCGTCGCTCGAAAATCGGTCAGGGTTTGTGCAGGCCGCAGTGGCGGCCACAAGCCCCACAACGCCCAATTTGGTCAAAAAATGCATGTTTCGTTTCCTGTCTTTTATCTGCTCTTGGCCCTCATGTATCATGTTGGGGCGCTCGGTTAAAATCACGGCTTGTTACGGTTGGAGCGGGCCCCATGATGGGTCGGATGCGCCGCCAGTTGTTGCGACAGGTCGCAGGTTGCGCCCTGAAATATCGACCGAATACAACGATGACGTGCCAGCGGCACCTTGGGTTTCGCGCATGAACATCAGAACCCGTCCATTGGGTGACCATGTTGGCCCCTCGTCAAGGAAGGACGACGTAAGCAACCTTTCTTCGGTTCCGTCCGTGCGCATTACCCCGATATGAAAGCGGCCGGCGTTTTGCTTGGTGAATGCGACCAGATCGCCACGCGGTGACCAGACAGGCGTCCCGTACCGGCCATCACCGAACGAAATGCGGCGCGGATTCCCGCCATCCGTGGACATAATATAGAGCTGCTGCGTGCCCGAACGATCGCTTTCAAATACAATCTGCGTGCCGTCAGGCGACAGGCTGGGGGCCGTTTCAATCGACGGCGCTTGGGTCAGACGCGCGTTTTGGCCTGTCGCCAGATCTGTACGGTAAATGTCGGTATTGCCACCGTTCGACAGGCTATAGATCACTTGTCGTCCATCGCGCGAAAACCTCGGGCTGAACGCCATTTCGCCTTGTGCGGTTGTCAGTTGGCGTTGCCCAACTGTCGCCACATCAAGGACGTTGATCCGCGGAAAGCCGCTTTCGAAACTGGTATACAACACGCGATCACCTGTAGGCGAGAACCGCGGAGCCAGCACCAATGCGGCACTATTGGTCAGGAATTGCAGGTTCGCACCGTCGTAATCCATGATTGCCAACCGTTTCTGGCGATTGTTTTTGGGCCCGCTTTCGGAAACGAAAACAACGCGGCTGTCGAAATATCCGCCCTCACCCGTGATCCGGCTATAGGCGGCATCCGCGACCTTATGCGCCATCCTGCGCCAACCATCGACCGTGCCTGAAAATTGCAGCCCGCCCCCCATTTCGGTGCCCGAAAATACGTCATACAAGCGGAATTTGACGGTCAGCTGGTTACCCGAAACCGTTGCCGCACCCGTGATCAAGGCTTGGGCATTGATCGCGCGCCAATCGGCATAGGCAACCGACTGGGTAAAGCTGGAATGCTGGCTGATATACGACGATGTAGGAATTTCGCGGAACAAGCCGGAGCCCGTCAAGTCTTGGGCAACCAGACGGGTCAAATCCGCGGCGACCTTGGTCGCGTCCGCATTTTCGGCCTGA
This sequence comes from uncultured Roseobacteraceae bacterium, assembly GCA_964022195.1. Classification (GTDB taxonomy): domain Bacteria; phylum Pseudomonadota; class Alphaproteobacteria; order Rhodobacterales; family Rhodobacteraceae; genus Yoonia. The sequence goes on along the minus strand of CAXIAS010000012.1, from coordinate 25,244 downwards.
AATTGCGGGACCGCAAAAGGCAGCGGCTCGATATTGCCATCGGTAATTGTCAGGCGCAGTGGCCCGTCTTGGGCAAGTGCCGCGGCGCCCCAAACAAGCGCGACCAAAAGGATCATTAACCGTATCATACTTACCAGCCTCATATCATTTGCAGCTCTGTGTCTGCATTTATTCATCCGTGTTACCAAGAATGGACGGGGAAATTACCGTCTCTTGGCGCAAATTCGCCTATCTGAACTGCATTCCAGACGGGTCAAAGGTAATTTCGACCTGCTTCCATTGGTCATATTTGTCTGCAGGCAGTTGATAGCCCCGTGCCCCACAACGCAAGATCGCACGGCGCGCGGCCTGAAATGCGGCCTCGATCGCGGTGTTGGACCCGCCGTTGGCCGCGACTTGCCGCACCCCGCCATTGACGGTGCCATCGCGGTTCAAGCTGAACTCAACGGTCACTTGGACCCGCGACGCTTCGGATCCTAGATCGACATTCCAGCACCGGTTTACCGCAAGGCGGAACCCTTCGGTTTCTGATCCTGTCAGCGGCGGACCTTGTGGCGCACTGGACGCTGCCGCCAGCGCCTCGGCCAAAGCATCCGCAACGGCCGTGTCTTGGGCTGTATTGTCAGGCTCGGGCGCGACGTTATCGCTGCTGGCGGTTGTGGTTTGTGGCGCCGGACGGTTCGGGCGCGTGCGGGGTCGCGCAGACGAAGTAACCGCGCCGGAGGTCACTTGTGCGTCTGTGGTCACTTCGGTTGCGGCCTCTTGCGGGGCGGTGGCCTCGGACGGTTCCTCGAGGACTTCGGCGGGCGCAACTGCATCAGGGACCACCGCATCGCGCACGATGTCATCGATGGACGTATCAGGCGCGGGGGGGGCGACAGGTTGCGGCGCAATCCGCGGCGCGGGCCGAGGGCGCGGGCGTTCACTTGAATTCAGCTCTGGGGCTACAGTCTGTTCAGGCGCAGTTAGACTTGGTGCCTCTTCTGCTAGGTCCGCAGGTGGCTCGGGGGGGGATGGTTGCTCTGGCGGCGGGGTCTCTTGGGCGGGCGGTTGGGCGGGCGCAGGTTGGTTTGCAATTACAGGTGGTTCGACGACATCTGGGGTGGGTGGCGCAGGCTCAGTGACTGGCGCCACTGGCAATGCCGGCGCATCGACACTGGGCTGCGGCGTCGTCGAGGCGACAAGCGCTGCATATTCCGCGCCTGTGACCACAGAGACTTCGGTCACTTCGAAGTCCAGCGGATCGGCGCTAAACCCCCATCCAAGGATCAGCCATCCGATCAGCCCTGCATGACCAACTGCCGAGATATAAGTGCCGGGCGATTGCACGCGATTTACCCGTCAGAGCCGTCGAACGTCGGGCCGCCCGCGTCTGTCACAAGACCGATGTTGGAAAACCCTGCACCGTTCAAAGCACCCATGATTTGGGCCACACGGTTCCAGCCGTTCGCGGCATCGGCACGTAGAAAAATGCGGTCGCTGGTTCGCTCAGACGCGATGGCCCGCAGCTTGGCTACGAGTTCTTCGTCGGTTGTGGGGGTGTTTTGAATTTGCAATGTCCCATCCGCAAGGATCGTGACGGCCAACGGTTCCTCATCATCCGAAGGCAATGCATTTGCCGCAGTTTCAGGTGTCTCGACAGCGATACCAACAACCGATAGCGGGGCTGCGACCATAAAGATGATCAACAACACCAGCATCACATCTACAAATGGCGTGACGTTGATCTCGGCCATTGGGGCTGTGCGCCGATTGCGGCGACGGCGGCGGGTGCCCCCGTCATCCCCTGTTTTGATGACACCAGCGCCCATTTTAGCTGTCCAACTGGCGGCTTAGGATCGTCGCGAATTCATCGGCGAACGCCTCATAACCCGACACGATCCGGTCGCTGTCTGCTGACAGCTTGTTGTAGAAAATGACCGCCGGAATGGCGGCAAGCAGACCTAACCCTGTGGCCAGCAACGCCTCGGCAATGCCAGGAGCCACAACCGCGAGGTTTGTATTCTGCTGTTCCGCAATTTCGATAAAGGCGTTCATGATGCCCCAGACAGTGCCGAACAATCCGACAAACGGGGCCGTTGATCCGACGGTCGCCAGAACCGGAAGCCCCTTTTGCAGACGAGAGGCCTCTTTGGCTATCGCTACGTCCATTGAGCGGTCGATGCGCGCCTGAGCGCCAGCAATCAGCCCGCCGTCTTGCCGGTGCGAGCGCCGCCATTCCAACATGCCTGCCGCAAAAATTTTCTGACTCTGTCCCTTGGGCGTCGTGCCGATTTGGTCAAAGAGCGTGTCCAGTGGTTCACCCGACCAAAACGACCGATCAAAGACCTCGGCCTCGGAGCGTGCGCGGCGATATTGAACGATTTTGTCCACGATCACGGCCCAGCACCAGATCGACGCTGCGATCAGCATAATCATAACAAGTTTTACGGTAATCGTTGCGCGCGCGAATAGCGCCCACATTGTGAAATCTGTTGCTGCTTCCATGTGCCTGCTCTGCTTTTCGGCCCTGTATCGGGCTCAATTACGGCCACAATACACAGGTTGCATCCGAAAATCCATCCAATCCTTGGACAGGTCAGGAAACGCCTCGGCGGATCGCCGCCGGAAGCCGTTGAGGTGCCCCGCTATCCCCGATCGCCACGATGGTCACGACGGCCTCGAATAATCGCGTGTCGCCGCGCAAAACCCGTTGTTGCAGGACGAGACGGGCAGCGCTGGCTGATCGGATTTCGGTCTCGACCGATAATTCATCGTCATAATACGCAGGCTGGAGGTAGTCCGCCTCGACGCGGCGCACTGCAAAGACGGTGCCCGCCTCTTTCATTGCGGCCTGATCAATACCCAATTCGCGAACCCATTCGCTGCGTCCGCGTTCGATAAATCGCAAGTAATTTGCGTAATATACAATGCCTGCCAGATCGGTGTCTTCGTAGTAGACGCGCAGATTGAAGCGATGAATCATCGGGCCACCCGCGCAGACAGGCGCAACGCATGAGACGGGTCTTGGGCCACTGCGGGCATGACCGGATCATAGGCTGCTGCAATCACAGACGCGATTTCCGGGCGCAAAACCGTCGTTCCGTCGATCACCGCCAAAGGAGGGGCGTCTTCAAAAGCCCGATCCGACCATAAAACAATGGCCTGAACCGCCTGAGACAAGGCGAGCGCGTCCGCTGAAACCTGCTCGAGATGCGCATCCATGCGCAAGAACACAAAACAGGCGCGGATCGCGCCTTGTTCGTCGAACCTGAAGATTCTGTATTGATTGGCGTCTGCGGCCTTGAGGCGCCCGATCAGGTCGGGCAGCTCTGGCAGCAGTTTGTCTAGATGGGGCACCTGTGGCAGTTCGTCCCATTCAGCGCAAAAGAACATCATCAGGTTTGCACCTAATTCGGCGTCGGTTTCGGCCAATTCATGATCCGCGAGTGTGACCACTGCCTCGATCGCGCCTTTGAACATTGTCAAGGACGCGTCATCGACGCCAAAAATAACGGGCACAATTGGGCGCGCCCAGCGGGCAAAAACATAGGCCCCGTCAGAACGGGTAAAGAGGGATGCAACCTTGTCAGACTGCATCGCACCCTCCCGTCAGGTTAGCCGCGCACCATGAATATGTGGTCATGCTTGCCCAACTGTCTGGAAACATATCCATATTGCGCAAGGATTTTTTCTGTCTCTTCGAATTCACCCTTAAAGTCCCGTAGCTCTACCCAGATTGTAGGCTTTAGATCGCCCAAGATTGTCTTGCACCCTTCGAACACAGGAACCTGCATGCCTTCAACATCAATTTTGACGAATTCAAGATCATTTACTCCGTTATTCGCACAATAGGCGTCAAGGGACGTCATTGAAACGCCACCATCATCGGCCTCACGAAAGGATGTGGCGCCTAGATTACGGGTGCCGAAATGATGCTCAAGCGCCCCAGAGCCATCCTGAGACCCTATCAGCGACTTAACGACAGTCACGTCCCGTTCCAGATCGTTGATGTTCACGTTCCGCTTCAGGATTTTATGTGCGACGTTTTGCGGTTCAAACGCCGTAACATGTTTGGAGCCCATGATTTTCGAGAAATAGACCGTATGATTGCCAATGTTTGCTCCGACATCGAAATACGTGCCCGATTCATCAAACAGCGCCATTTGGCGCAACCTCCTTAACAGACCATCCTCGTAAAACGTGTTGCTATGTAGGATCTTGCGCTGGATGAATTCGTGAAGCGCGTAGGGAATATGAAGTTTGATCAAATGATCATCGTAGACGAATTCCAAATCCTTATCCTCGCCAAGAAGCGCAAATTCTTGAACAGCGGCGACCCTGTTCAGGGCGTTAATAACCGGCTTTAAGCTGTCATCCAAAGACCGCTCTACCACGAAATTGTCGCTATGTTTGGTCATGACGTGCCCCTGAAATCTGTTCGTTATCCACACAAGCGCTGTGAAACATGGACTGTCCAAACAGTTCTACTGGCAATTTCTTAATTCGAATTGAAGGGCGTCGTCTAAGTTTCGAACAAATCGGTCTGCGACTTGGGTGGCGTAATCCCAAGGTGTGTCCATGCCGCCTGCGCCAATGTTCGGCCCCTCGGCGTGCGTTGGATCAGACCCTTTTGCAAAAGGTAGGGTTCGATCACGTCCTCAAGACTGTCCCGACTTTCCGATAATGCGGCCGACATCGTTTCAATGCCGACAGGGCCGCCGCCGTAACTTTCGGCGATCAGGCGCAGGTAGCGCCGGTCGGCATTGTCCAGCCCCAGATCATCAACCCCCAATCTGTTCAGCGCGCCGTCCGCGATGGATTGGGTCACGCGACCGTCGCCTTCGACCACAGCAAAGTCTACAACGCGGCGCAGCAAACGGCCCGCAATTCGCGGCGTGCCGCGCGCACGTTTTGCAATCTCGCGTGCGCCAGCATCTTCGGCCGGAGCACCCATCAGGCGTGCCCCTCGGGTGACGATTTCGTGCAACTCGTCTTCGCTGTAAAACTCCAGCCGTGTCGGAATGCCGAAACGGTCGCGCAGCGGCGTGGTCAGCAATCCCATGCGCGTTGTCGCACCAACCAAGGTAAACGGCTGCAATTCGATCCGGACAGTGCGGGCGGCGGGGCCCTCACCGATCACCAGATCCAATTCGTAGTCCTCTAGCGCGGGGTATAGCACCTCTTCTACTGCAGGGTTTAGGCGGTGTATTTCGTCGATGAACAAGACGTCGCGCGCCTCAAGGTTGGTCAAGATCGCCGCAAGATCACCTGCTTTGGCAAGAACCGGCCCGCTTGTCATGCGGAAATTCACGCCCAATTCCCGCGCCATAATCTGCGCAAGTGTCGTTTTGCCCAAACCCGGGGGGCCATGGAACAACGCGTGGTCCATCGCCTCACCACGCATCTTGGCGCTTTGGATGAAAACCTTGAGATTGGCGCGCGCATCACGCTGGCCAATGAATTCATCTAGGGTCTGCGGGCGTAGCGCCTTGTCGGCATCATCGGGCTGGCGGTCAGGGCGAAGTGTTGGATCGGGATCGGTCATTGTTCTTCCCTACCCTTTTGGCGCAAGCAGCTTCAAGGCCGCGCGGATCAAGGCCGATGTGTCCATATCCGGCTCGTCGCCCAATGCCTGCGCCACAGCACCCGCAGCATCACCCGGCGCGTAACCCAGATTGCCCAGTGCAGACAGTGCCTCTGATTGCGCGGGGTTGGCCTTGGGCGCGGCAGGGCGGCGTTTGGGCGCAGGTTCATTGTCGATCACCTCTTCGCCCAGCGCCTCGGCCACAGTGCCCCCCATTGCCATAACAGACGGTGCCTTGTCTTTCAGCTCGATCGTGACGCGTTGCGCGGTTTTCGGACCAACACCTTTGGCCTTGGCCAGCGCATTCCAATCGCCCAACGCGATCGCACGGCTAACCCCGTCCGCGCCCAACGTCCCGAGGATCGCCATAGACGCCTTGGCGCCGATGCCCTGAACGGACATCAACAAGCGGTGCCATTCCTTTTCAACCAATGTGGTAAAACCGAACAGTTGCAAGTTATCTTCTCGAACCAGCAAATCGGTATACAGCGCTACGGCCTCGCCATTGGCAGGCAATCCCGACAGCACACGGTTCGAGACAAATACGACATAGCCCACACCACGCACGTCGATCAGGATATGATCGGTCGACCGGTATTCCAGCACCCCTGCAATCTTGCCGATCATGCGCTCGCCTTTAGAACGGCTTGCGCCAATGTCGCTGACGACTGCATATGGTGGGCATGACAGATCGCGATAGCCAGCGCATCAGCCGCGTCTGTTCCCGTGATCGACACGCCCGGCAACTGTAACCGAACCATATGGTCGATCTGGTTCTTGTCGGCATGGCCGACCCCGACCACAGCCTTTTTCACGGCATTGGGGGCGTATTCACCAATGTGCAGCCCAGCCTGAGCGGGAACCAACATGGCAATGCCGCGGGCTTGGCCCAGCTTTAGGGTGGCGACAGCATCTTTGTTGACAAATGTCTGCTCGACCGCGGCGGTTTCGGGGGCATGTTGCAATACAACAGCAGACAGCTGTGCGTGCAGCGACAAAAGACGCGCACCCAGATCATCCCCACGCGAATGACAAATGCCGTTTGCTACGTGCCGAAGTCGCGGGCCATCGACATCAATTATGCCCCACCCCATGTTTCGAAGCCCAGGATCGATTCCCAATACCCGCATGATTTGCCCCTTTGTCTGCTCTGCGGTTCACCCGCGTTTGCCATCAAGTAGCACAAAACGCGAACAAAAACCAAGCGCCGTTTCATCATGGACCCGAATTCTGCAGACGCGAACGTGCTATGAGCTTCGTAGAAACCGTGAAAAACCAACTGAAAAACACAACAAATGGACAGCCGGAAAGGTCTTTTTTAAAGGCGCAAAATGCCATTCTCAAAACGCATATCACATATGCAAACTGAACACTGGTAGTGATCGATTTTCAGTCCTACATGCCGAATATCGAAACACAACGCTGCGCGTGCAGCATACACATACAAGGAATGAGCCGATGGCTGCTATTGATACATCCCGCCCCGTAGTTGGCCTGTCCGCAGGTCGCTTCTCCAGCTTTTTTGCAAACCTTAGTGCAAACGTTGCTGCTTGGAACGACGCTCGCGTGACGCGAAATTCCTTGTCTCAGTTGACTGCTCGCGAACTGGAAGACATCGGCCTGATCCCCGGCGACATCGAAGTCGTTGCGCGTCGCATCACACGCTAAACCGAACCACCTGACATGAAAAAGGCCCCGCCTCGGACAACGAGGCGGGGCCTTTTTCTTTGGTTTAGTATTTTGTTAGACGCCGAACATTACGAATATGTTGGCGACAAACTCGGTTACCCGATCGGGTTGCAGCGCCCAAGCACCAGCTTGCTCGACCAAGGTTCCTTCGTTCAGCAAATCGACCCGCTGTTGATAAACACGAGGCCCAAGGTAGGCCAACAAGAATGCTTTGAACGCCAACAGCGATACCGCAATTGTTGCGATGCCTTTGATAGGTAATTTGGGCCGAAAGACGCGAGGCCGCGCCTCGATCAAACCGGACTGGCTAATCCGATAGGAGATTCCCTTGGCGGCACGAGCATGGGCCTTCGAGATATTTCCAACGCGGTGATCAAATTGTTTGGCTGTCTGTAACATGACAGGCTCCGACTACAAGGCCCCCACCTTGAAAGGCCGAAATCGGCCCGAAATGTGGCAACATTAAGGCGAAAGCCCCAATTGAGCCCAATTTTGTTTATTCTTGCTTAACTCTTTGCAGCAATAGCGTCGTCCATTCAACAATCTCGTCCCTTTGAACCAGATTGAACCCGTTGCGTGCATAGACGTCGATCACCTCGTCGGCCTGTTCGTTCAGAATTCCCGAAAGAATCACATTGCTGCCCTGCGCAGTCGCACCGGCGATATCCGGCGACAAAGCGATCAACGGTCCCTTTAGAATGTTGGCAAACACTAGATCGTAGGGCGCGTGCGTCGATAACTCCGGGGCGTTCAGACCCGCCGCAACAAGGCAATCAACCTTGCCCGCCAGTCCATTTGCTAACAAATTCGCGTTCGAGACATCGATCGCCACAGGGTCGATGTCGCTCGCGATGACCTTGGCGTCAGGGATTGTCGTCGCAGCGGCCATTGCCAGAACGGCGGTGCCGCAGCCCACATCAATCACCGACGTGGGGGTAAACCCGCTGTCCAACAGGCGATCGTATGCGCGCAAGCACCCCAAGGTCGTGCCGTGGTGACCCGTGCCAAAGGCCATCGCGGCCTCGATCAGCAATGGCACTTTATCCGCGGGCACTTTGTCAGCGTCATGTGATCCGTAGACAAAGAAACGGCCCGCCTCGACCGGTGCCAGATCTCGGCGCACTTTGCTGACCCAATCCTGATCAGGGACTTCGGACACCAAGAAACCGTCGACATGATGCAAGGCCGCCAACACGGCGAGCGCGGCTTCGTCGGGCTCTATGTCAAAATAGACCCCGACCTCCCAGAGACCAGACCCGTCCTCGATCTCGAAGACGCCGATGCCTGTTGGATCGGGTTCGATCGCCTCTAGGTCGTCGGCAAGCGCATAGGCTGCGTCTTCTCCGGTGACTTTGGTCAAAGCGGTGTAACATACCATGATATGGACCCTTTTATTCTGCGGCGACGGTCAGCCGGTGTTGGAAAATCGTCTCGTGCCCCTTGGCAGGATGCCGCGGGATCAACAGCGCAAGTAAAAGCGAGACCAGCGCCATGGCGGCGGCCGTCACAAAGACTGCCAGCGGTGATACAAGCCACAGATACCCCAAAAGGACCGGCAGAAATACGGCGGCAATGTGATTGATGGTAAAGGCCACGGCAGCCGTCGGCGCAATGTCTCCTGGGTCGGCGATTTTTTGAAAGTAGGTCTTGAGCGCCAGCGCCAGCGCAAAAAAGATGTGATCCAGAACATATAGAAACGCCGCAATCAGCACGCCCCAGCCAAAATAGTAAATTCCGCCATAGGCAAGAAAGACGGCAATCAGGCCGGCATATTCAAAGATCAGCGCGCGGCGCTCGCCCCAGCGCGCCACCAGATGCCCCATCAACGGGGCGAAGATCATGTTGGCGACAAGGTTGATGAGGTATAGCGCGGTCACCTCATGCACCTTGAAGCCGAATTTTTCGACCATCATAAAGCCCGCGAAGACGACAAAAATCTGACGACGTGCGCCGGCCATGAATTGCATTGCGTAATACAACCAGTAGCGACGGCGCAGGATGAACTTCTTGACCTGCGGGTTCGGTGATTCAAATTGCGGATAGGCAAAGAGGCAGAACAAGGCCACCAATGCTGTGAACCCGCCCGACAGCATATAAACATAGTTATAGCTTAGGTCGAACCGCTCCCACGTTAGCACGATCAAGACATAGGCCACCAGCGTCGCCCCAGAACCCGCAGCGATGATCCAGCCGAGAATTTGTGGCGCGCGTTTTTTATCGATCCACTGCAATTGTAGCGATTGGTTGACGGTCTCAAAGTAATGGAACCCAATAGACGACAGCATAGTGATCGTCAGAATTCCGCCCATGGATGGAAACTGCGCCGTCAGGGCCGTGGCCACACCTAGCAACACCAGCGACACGATACCCAGTATTTGTTCACGGATGAAAATGATCAAAGCGATCACACGATCGGCCAGAAATGCGGGAATTTCGCGCACGGTATGCAGCAGGCCGATGTCCGCACCATCAAAATCGGCCACTTCGATTACAAAATTATTCAACAGTGCAGACCACGTCGAAAACGCAACGGGCAGAGCCATCGCCATGAGAAACAGAAGGGATGAAGGCCGCTGCCAAAAAGGCAATTGGCGGGCATCTGTCAGAGGTAAAATACGCATTCCTATCGCTTACGCCGAATTTGCAGGAGTTGCGAGGGGCTAAGATGTTTTGTCCGCTGTTTCAGCACCGACCCAAGTAGCCATGGGCTTAAGCCCATGGTGACACCCGTTGACGGGTCTGCGCCAAATTTTACTGGCGACGCCTCAATAAAAGCTTTGGGGGTCAATATCGATTGTCAAACGCAACGTGCTAGAAAGCCGGAATTGACGCACCCAATGTGACAGCGCTTTCTGGATCGGGGCCCTCTTGTCAGCCTTTACCAGTAACCGGACCCGATGCCTGCCGCGCACCCGTGCGATCGGGGCGGGCGCGGGGCCAAAAACCTGCGCGCCGATGTCGCGCAGCGGCCCGTCGCGCCGCGCCATGTCCGCGCCCAGATCAAACACCTCTTGCACGTTCGGGCTGCTTAGGATGATGCCGGCCATCCTGCCATAAGGCGGCACACCGGCCGCGCGACGTTCTTCCAGTTCGGCCGACCAGAACGCCTCTTCGTCGCCTTTCAGGATGGCGCGGATCACGGGGTGTTCAGGTTGATAGGTTTGTAGCAAGGCAGCACCGGGTGCTTCGGCCCGCCCCGCGCGGCCAGCGACCTGTCTCATCAACTGGAATGTTCGTTCTGCGGCACGCAAGTCCGACCCTTGCAGGCCCAGATCGGCATCGATTACCCCCACAAGTGTCAGATTTGGAAAATTGTGCCCCTTGGCCACGAGCTGTGTGCCGATAATAATATCTGCACCGCCTTGGGCGATATCCTCAATATGGGCCTTCATCGCACGGGCAGAACCGTAGTGGTCAGAGGACAGCACAACCGTGCGCGCGTCTGGAAACAACTCGGCGACCTCTTCGGCCATACGTTCCACGCCGGGACCTACAGGGGACAGACGATCCTCGGCCTCGCAATGTGGACAAACAGTCGGCATCGGTTTTGTTTCGCCGCATTGGTGGCACAACAGACGTTTGAGGAACCGGTGCTCCACCATCCGCGCATCACAATCATCGCAGCCAATCTGGTGCCCGCAAGCCCGGCACAATGTCACCGGCGCGTAACCACGCCTATTCAAAAACACGAGCGATTGTTCGCCCTTTTCCAGCCGGCCAGCCATAGCATCACGCAATGTCGGGGATATCCATTTGCCACCAGGAACATCCTCGGCACGCATATCAATGGCGTCCATTTGCGGCAGAACAGCAGGACCAAACCGGCTGTTGAGCGTTAGACGTTTGTATTTTCCGGCGTCGGCATTTGCCCAGCTTTCAAGGCTGGGTGTTGCAGACGCAAGGATCACTTGTGCGCCATTGATGGCAGCCCGAAGCACCGTCATATCGCGGGCATTATATAAGACCCCGTCTTCTTGTTTGTAGGACGTATCGTGTTCTTCATCCACGACAATCAACCCGAGGTTCTGGAATGGCAGAAACAGTGCAGATCGAGCGCCGACAACCAGTTGTGCGTCGCCCTGCCCGACCATCCGCCAACACCGGCGGCGCTCGGTCATGGTTACACCGGAATGCCATTCCACAGGCACCATGCCAAACCGCGCCTCGACCCGATTGATGAACTCGCCCGATAGCGCGATTTCAGGCAACAGAACCAAGGCTTGGCGGCCTTGGCGTAGACACTCTGCAACAGCTTCGAGGTAGACTTCGGTTTTACCAGAGCCCGTGACGCCTTTTAGAAGTGTTGTGCAGTATACACCGGACTTCAGATCGGCGCGCAACGCGTCTGAGGCTTCGGTCTGCTCGGCGCTTAATTCCTTGCCGCCGTAATCAGGGTCTAGGGCCGGATACGGAGTGTCGCGCGGGGCTTCAACCTCGATCACGGCGCCGAATTTCAACAACCCCTTGACCACAGAGGTGCCAACCCCCGCCATTTCAGCCAGTTCGCCCAAGGTAAAGGACAGCCCGCCAAAATCCTCAAGCACCGCGATCACCTTTTCGCGGGCGTCGGTCATGCGGTCGGGGCGGCCCTCGCCCAGCCTGTAAATCTTTCGCATCGATGGGGCATCACCCAAGCCGGGCGCACGGGTGGCCAGCCGCAACATCGCAGACATCGGGGTCAGGGTATAATCGGCAGCGCGGGTTAGGAACGTCATCATCTCGTCGCGCATCGGTGCGACGTCCAGCACCCGCATGACCGACCGGACCTTGGCATAGTCAAAATCGCCTTTGCCTGCGCCCCAAACCACGCCCAACACCTTGCGAGGGCCCAAAGGCACCTCGACGAATGCGCCCAGATGGCAACCACCTTCGGGCGCCTTGTAATCCAGAAAACGGTCGATCGGCTGCGCTGTGAGCACAGCAACCAAGTCGCCTTCGTGGAAAAATCCGGACATGTTCCGCCAATCTGGTCATAGGGCTTTGCGCCTCGCGCCCCTATGAGGTAAACGCTCAGCCAAGCAAACGCCAACCTTTCCTTGGAGCATCCTAATGAAGTTTTTCGTAGACACCGCCGACATTGACCAAATCAAAGAGCTGCACAGCTATGGTATGGTTGATGGCGTGACCACCAACCCGTCCATCATCGCCAAATCGGGTCGTGACATCATCGAAGTCACCAAAGAAATCTGCACAATCACCGACGGCCCGGTATCCGCCGAAGTGGTCGCGCTGGATTTTGACACCATGCTGGCCGAAGGTCGCAAGTTGGCCAAAATCGCCGACAATATCGCTGTCAAAGTGCCCCTGACCTGGGCTGGTTTGCAGACATGCAAGGCGCTGTCGGACGAGGGCACCATGGTCAACGTGACCTTGTGTTTCTCTGCCAATCAGGCGCTATTGGCAGCCAAGGCCGGTGCAACATTCATCAGCCCCTTTATCGGTCGTCTGGATGATATCAACATCGACGGGCTAGAGCTGATCGAGGACATTCGCACCATCTATGACAACTACGGGTTCGACACGCAAATTCTGGCCGCTTCGATCCGAAATGCAAACCACATGTCCGAATGCGCAAAAATCGGCGCCGATGTGGCGACCGCTCCACCTTCTGTGATCAAGGGCATGGCCAACCACGTGCTGACCAACAAAGGGCTAGACGGCTTTATGGCTGACGTGGCCAAAGCTGGCATCAAGATCCTCTGATCCACTCGTTTTGCGGCGGCCCCAGAAATTGTGGGCCGCCGTATCGATCCGACAACATGTGCCACAGTTGCGAAAATCCGCACAGGTTGACGATTTTTCTGGCGAAATGCCGGTCGGTTCCTGCTATACAGCAGAAAACAAACGACTGAGCAGTTTCATGAGCCCCAAACCTAAAATGGACGATATCGTCCGTAATAGAATCATTTCTGATCCCGAGGCATTGCTCGAGGATCACGATATCATGCGCGCCCTTGTCGCCGCGAACGAAAGCAATATGGGCGGCAACATCGTCGATTTGCGTGGCATTGCGATGGAACGGCTGGAATCGCGGCTGGACCGGCTAGAAGATACACACCGGTCCGTGATTGCCGCCGCCTACGAAAACCTCGCGGGGACCAATCAAGTGCACCGCGCGGTGTTGCGTATGATGGATGCGACCAAATTCGAAGTCTTTTTGCACGATCTGTCCACTGACGTCGCCGACAGCATGCGCGTTGACGCGATGCGTCTTGTGCTTGAGAGCGCATCACAGTCCACCGACGACGCGGTCAAACAGATGGGCGCGGTTCTGGCCGTCGTCGAGCCTGGCTTTATTGATGACTATGTCGCCCGTGGTCGCGCAGTTTCGGTGCGGCAGGTGACATTGCGGCAGGTTCAGACCGAAAACGCTGCAATTTACGGTGAAAAGGCCGACTACATCCGGTCAGAAGCCTGTTTGAAACTTGACCTAGGCGACGGGCGTTTGCCCGGGATGCTGATCATGGGAGCTGAAGACCCGCATCAGTTCACCCCGCAGCAAGGCACCGATCTGCTGACGTTTTTTGCCGGTGTCTTTGAACGCTCAATGCGCCGCTGGCTGTCATAGGCCGATGATCTCTCCTGCTTTGACACATGCGCTGGCTGTTTGGCTGGAACATTGTCGTGCGTTGGGTGGGGCCGCTGAAAACACGCTAAAGGCCTATCAAACAGATGTATTGGGGTTTCTCGCATTTATGAGCGAACACCACGGTGGGCAAGCCGGTTTGGGACCGTTGTCCCAGATTGGCGTTAGCGACATGCGGGCGTGGATGGCGTCAGAACGGTCACGTGGCGTCTCGGCCAGATCGCTTGCACGGCAATTGTCCGCCGTGAAGAGCTTTTATCGATGGCTATCGGACCGCGAAGGTTTCGAGCCGACGGCCGTGTTGTCGACACGATCCCCGAAATTTCAGAAGAAACTGCCGCGCCCATTGGCCGAGGATGCAGCCACTGCGATGATCGATACAGTGGAATTACAATCCCAAACGGGCTGGATCGCCGCACGCGACAGCGCGGTTGTAACCTTGTTATACGGATGCGGATTGCGAATATCAGAGGCGCTGTCGCTCACGGGTGCAGATGCGCCATTGCCCGCGACGCTACGAATCACAGGCAAGGGCGGCAAGGAAAGGGTTGTGCCCGTGATCCCCGCCGCACGTGACGCAGTCGATGCCTACCTCGCCGTTGCCCCGTTTGACACGATGGCCCATAGCCCGCTGTTCAGAGGCGCACGCGGCGGCAAGCTGAATCCGCGTATGGTGCAAAAGGTCATGGAACGTGCGCGTTTGCAGCTAGGCTTGCCAGCCAGCGCCACACCGCACGCCATGCGGCACAGTTTTGCGACGCACCTGTTGTCCGCTGGCGGAAATTTGCGCAGCATTCAGGAACTCTTGGGGCACGCAAGCCTATCGACAACCCAAGCCTACACTGCCGTTGATACGGCGCATCTTATGGATGCCTATGCCAAGGCCCACCCGCGATCCTGACAAATTCATCGCCGAATGAGGCGCGCGATGCGCCAGAGATGTCGAAACATGTGGCGGCTTTTGATTGCATCACATCACAAATTCGACCATGACACCCGCATGACAATTCAGACCAAAGCTCTTCTCGTACATCTGTTGACCGCTTCCGGTGCCCTGTTCGCCATGCTGGCAATGCTGGCTGCCGCAAATAGTGAATGGTCCTTGATGTTCTTATGGCTTGTTGTTGCGTTTTTTGTTGATGGAATTGATGGGCCGTTGGCGCGGCGGTATCACGTTAAAAAGAACGCCCCAATTTTTGATGGTGTCCTGTTGGATCTGATCATTGATTTTCTAACATACGTCTTTATCCCCGCCTTTGCGCTTTACCAAAGCGGGTTGATGGACGGTTGGTCAGGGTGGGTCGCGGTCATCGTGATTACCTTTGCCTCGGCCCTCTATTTCGCTGACACGCGCATGAAAACGAACGACTATTCGTTCCGTGGGTTTCCGGGGTGCTGGAACATGTTGGTTCTGGTGCTGTTTGCGCTGCAGCCACACTGGGCCATTTCGCTGCTGCTGGTGGCATTGTTGGCAACGGCAATGTTCCTGCCGATCAAATTTGTGCATCCGACCCGCACAAAACGCTGGCGCACAGTCACGTTTCCAATGGCATTGGCATGGACCCTTTTTGCAGCATGGGCTGCGTGGGTTGATTTCCATCCTGCCAGCTGGGCCCATTACGGGCTGATGATTACATCTGTCTATCTTGTGGCTGCAGGAGCCATGCAACAGGTTCTGTTCGGGCGCGACGGCTAGAGCCGTGTCAGGCCAACCCCTGCTGCGATCAACGCAGCGGCCAGCCATTTGCTGCGGTCCATACGCTCATTGAACGCACCCCATCCGATCAGCACCGCAAACAAGATCGACGTTTCCCGCAAGGCCGCCACCAGCGCTATTGGAGCGATCGTCATCGCCCACACGGCAATAGTGTAAGCCGCCAGCGAGGCTGCGGCGGGCAAAGCCCCTTGCAGCCAGACCTTGCGCGGCGCGACCGCAATTGACGGCCCCTTCAGAGCTAGGATCGCCGGGACGTAGAAAAATCCCGCCATGAGCAGTAGCCAGCCAACATAAGCCAGCGCATCCCCGTCTATTCGGGCACCGATGCCATCTACAATTGTATAGCCAGCTGTTGCGACCGCAGCCCCTATTGCAAAAGGTATCAAGCGACGGCTCTCTCCGGATGTAAAAACACCGCGCGCCATCAAAACAATGCCCAGTCCGAGAACAGCTATGCCGGTGACCTCGGCGCCGTTTAGCTGATCCGACAACAAAAAGTAGCTTGTTATCAGCACAAACATCGGGGCCGCCCCCCGCGCCAATGGATAGACGCGACTTAGGTCGCCTTGCTCATAGGCGTAGGCCAAAAACAGTTGATAAAACATATGGATGACGCCGGAACCCAACAACCAAGGCCAAACCTGACGATCAGGGAAAGGCAGCCAAACAACGATCGCCAGCCCAATGATCCCTTGCCAGACCGTCATAATGAGCATTGCTGTTTGCTTGTTCGCACCAGTCTTGATCAACGCATTCCATGAGGCATGTAACAGCGCAGAACCCAGAACGGCGACCAGAACCCAAATGCTCATATTGATCCTTTCAAATCAACAATGACGCTGCGCTTTCGTGACGCAATAGCGTGACCTTGGCCTCGATCCCTCCGGCACCAGAATAACCGCCCAGACCACATTGAGCCAGAACACGGTGACACGGGACAATGATCGGTATCGGATTGGCACCGCAGGCCTGCCCAATGGCCTGAGCAGACACACCCAATGCCTTGGCCAAGTCCCCATAAGTCCGTGTCTGCCCCTTGGGAATATCGCACAAGGCCTCAGAGAATACTTGCTGAAATGGTGTGGTCAGCGGCGCCAGCGGCAAATCGAACTGATCTAGATCGCCAGCAAAATAGGCCACCAGTTGGGCCACGGCCTCTTCTCCGACCGGATCAGTCGGACCCGATAACGCGGCCCATTCAAGCCGCGTTATCATATCGTTTTCGACCACCACCGACAACGGGCCCAAGGGGCTGTTTGGTAGCACGCCAAGTCGCCATGGGTTTAAACCCATGGTCACTTAAGACAACGCTTCGTGACAGCGGGCGCAAACACCCGCGTGCCTATGCTGCCCTACGTCGGGAAGGATTTTCCAACAACGCTGGCATTTCTCGCCTTCGGCCTTGGCGAAACTGACAGCCACGTCGGCTACATCCTCGACTGAAAAAGCCCCGTCCGGTGCCCCATCGGCAGAGACCGTGATGCCTGAGGTGATGCAAAGGTCCTCAAAACTAACAGTTTCCAGAATGCTGGCTGTAGCTGCGTCGACATAGACTGTCGGCGCGGCCTCAAGAGAGGCACCGATAACTTTGACTGTGCGTTCAACTTCCAATGCACCGGTGACGACGCGACGGACCTTGCGAATTGTTGCCCATTTTTCGGCCAACGCTTCGTCGTGCCATTCGGTTGGGGTTTCGACGAAGTCCTCGAGGTGGACCGAACTATCGTCCCCACCGAACCGTTCCAGCCAGACTTCTTCCATTGTGAACACCAATACGGGTGCCAACCATTTGGTCAAACGGTGAAACAGGATATCCAGAACCGTTCGCGCCGCGCGGCGGCGCGGCGTATCGCCGTCGCAATACAGCGCATCCTTGCGTACGTCGAAATAGAATGCGGACAGGTCAACGGTCGCAAAGGTGAAAACCGCGCTGAACACACCTTGGAAATCATAGGCGGCGTAGCCATCGCGCACTGTCTTGTCCAATTCGGCCAAACGATGCAAGACCCAGCGCTCTAGCTCGGGCATTTCGGCGGCATCAACGCGATCGGCTTCGGTGAAATCAGCAAGCGACCCCAGCATGTAACGCATCGTGTTGCGCAAACGGCGATAACTATCAGCGGTCCCCTTCAGGATTTCCGCACCGATCCGTTGATCATTGGTATAGTCCGTTTGCGCGACCCACAAGCGCAAGATGTCCGCGCCGTATTGCTGCACGATTTTCTCGGGCACGATGGTGTTGCCAAGGGACTTGGACATCTTCATGCCCTTTTCATCCAGCGTAAAGCCATGGGTCAACACCCCGCGGTAAGGCGCGTGCCCCTTGGTGCCACAGGCCTGCAACAGCGATGAGTGGAACCAGCCGCGGTGCTGGTCCGTGCCCTCTAGATACAGATCCGCAATTCCATCATCCGACCCGTCTGGGCGGTCACGCAAAACAAATGCGTGGGTGGACCCGCTGTCAAACCACACGTCAAGGATGTCGAACACCTGCTCATAGTCATCATGATCGACAGAATTGCCCAAGAACCGTTCCTTGGCACCATCCTGATACCACGCATCCGCGCCTTCGGCCTCGAACGCCTCAAGCACGCGGGCGTTCACGTCTTCATCGCGCAGTAGGAAATCGGCATCTGTCGGCAGGGCGCCCCTTTTGACAAAACACGTCAGCGGCACACCCCACGCGCGTTGACGTGACAGCACCCAATCAGGGCGCGCTTCGATCATCGCGTGCAGGCGGTTGCGGCCTTTTTGCGGGGTCCATGTGACCAGCTCATCGATCGAACGCAGCGCACGTTCGCGGATCGTGGTGCCATAGGTGTCCTGACCGTCACCGACCGCTTGGTCAATGGCCGCAAACCATTGCGGCGTGTTGCGGAAAATGACTGGTGCCTTAGAGCGCCACGAATGCGGATAGCTGTGCTTGATCACGCCGCGCGCGAACAGCCCGCCCACTTCGGCCAGTTTGGCCATGATCGCGGTGTTGGCGTCGCCTTCCCACGGGTTGTTCTTGTTCTTTTTGTTGGGTTTTTCGCGCAAGATTGCCTTGCCACCAAAGAACGGCATATCGGCCCGCAGGCGCCCGTCTTCCATGACGTTATAGGTGATAACCTGCTGGAGCATGCCCAAATCACGATAGAGTTCGAATTCGTCCATACCGTGGCTCGGCGCACAATGAACAAAGCCCGTGCCTTCGCCGTCGGTCACGAAGTCCGCGGCGCGGAAGTCGCGCGCGTCGTCCCATTCGCCGTTGCCGCCTTCGGCCCCGTTCAGCGGGTGGGACAGAGATGTTTGCGACAAATCGCCAGCGTCTGAGACGCGCGTGAATTCGGTGATCCGCGCCTTTGAAAGCACGTCGCCGGCCACGGCATCCGCTAAGATGAACCGCTCGCCCTTGACGACCCAGTTATCCTCGGGGGCGTCTGTTACCTCGTAGATTCCGTAGGAAATGTCGTCTGAAAAAACGACAGCCTTGTTAGACGGCATGGTCCAAGGGGTTGTGGTCCAGATCACCACGGACGCACCGCGAAGGGCGTCATTGTTTGTCTCGCGCACAGGGAATTTCACCCAGATCGCAAAGCTCTCTTTATCCGCATATTCAACCTCGGCCTCGGCCAATGCCGTCTTTTCAACAGGCGACCACATCACGGGTTTGGAGCCTTGATACAAAGTGCCGTTCATCAAAAGTTTCTGGAATTCGGCGGCGATCACACGTTCGGCGTGAAAGTTCATCGTCAGATAGGGATCAGGCCAGTTCCCTGTAACACCCAAACGCTTGAATTCCTCGCGCTGGATATCCACCCACCCTTCGGCGAATTTGCGGCATTCCTGACGGAAATCGACGACAGGCACGTCGTCCTTGTCCAGACCTTTTTGGCGATACTGCTCTTCGATTTTCCACTCGATGGGCAGGCCGTGGCAGTCCCAACCGGGGATATAGCGGGCGTCGCGGCCCATCATTTGCTGGCTGCGCACAACCATGTCCTTTAGCACTTTGTTCAGTGCGTGACCGATGTGCAAATGCCCGTTCGCGTAGGGCGGACCATCATGCAAGGTAAAGGGCTCGCGGCCCTCTTTGGCGCGCAGGCGGTCATAGATGCCCATCTTTTCCCAACGGGCCAGCCATTCCGGCTCGCGCTTGGGCAGGCCTGCACGCATCGGGAAATCAGTCTGCGGCAGGTTCAAAGTGTCTTTGTATTCAGGGGTGTCGGCGCACATGTCGGGCGTCCTCTTGGTAAATCATGTCAGGGAATGGGCGGTGCGCATTTGGTCAGCACCTTTGGCCCGGCAACGCTTGGGTTAGCGTGCCGGGGACATAATTCGTATATGCGCCCAAAACATCATGGACAGGCTTATAGACAGGGCGTGCAGCTAGAACAAGGACCGCGCCAAAGCTTTCTGGTTCCTGTGCTGCACCATTTCACGCCATTTCAAGCGCCCTTACCGGCAATAGGATCCGCTGCGATACCGGGCCGTATCAAAATGGAAATGATCGCGGTGAAATCTATTTGCGTTGGGGCCCAGAACCGTGCCGAACGGCCCGCAGGCCGCGCGCCACATCTGTCGCAAAATCGCCCCGTCGCCCGCGTTGTTCCAGCCCCGCAAAACAGTGATCTCGCGGCCCGACTTTAGCTTGATCCCTGCGATATCAATCGCGCGGCCAAAGGCATGTTCGGACAAACGCCCCGACGCCGCAGAGTTTCTGTTGCGACAGGCGTAATGGGACACAACCCGCAACGACGCGACGCCACCACCGGCACCGCCCACGGCGGGCTGCGCGCCATTGACGACCCAACTTCTCAGCGCTTTGGCCGTGCGACAATCAATCGTCGCGGCGGGCGTCAGGCGAACCCCTGCAACCGACCGGACCTGCACTGCGTTATCGATGCCACAGGCACCACGTCCGTTGACGCGACCAACGGCTTTGCCTTGAATGGATGGATCGCCGCAAACCTGTCCTCGAACGCGCGCAAGCCTGCGCGCCTCGGCGGCTTGCTCGATCGCGCGGGGGCGAATTTGCGGAGTCAACGACCGGCGCAAGGCATAGGGGCTGATCGCAAAGGTAAACAGTTCAGCGCGATAGGTCGGGCGGGTCATCGCGCCGTGCGCCAGGTCCAACCGCAGGTAAGGGCGCAGCACGGGTCGAAGCGGCGGCGTCGCAGGCACCTCGCCTCGAGCAAGCGGCCGGATCGTCCACTCTGGCCCCTGCGCAACAGCGGTTGAAGCAAAAAGAATGCACAGGGCTATCAGTCGCCAGATCATTCCTTGCCAGCCGGTTTCCGGCCAAAGTTGGGAGCGTCGGTATCCTGCCCCGCCTCAATAATCGAACGACGGATTTTGCGGGTTCGGGTGAAATAGTCATGCAAGTGGTCGCCGTCGCCTCGCCGGATTGCACGCTGCAGCGCGAACAACTCTTCTGTGAAGCGTCCCAAAATCTCTAGGGTGGCGTCTTTGTTATTCAAAAATACGTCGCGCCACATAGTCGGATCAGACGCGGCAATGCGGGTAAAGTCCCTGAAACCGGCAGCCGAGTATTTAATGACTTCGCTATCAGTGACACGGCGTAAATCATCCGCAACTCCAACCATCGTATAGGCGATCAAGTGCGGTGTGTGGCTGGTCACGGCCAGTACGCGGTCGTGGTGTTCGGCGTCCATTTCATCAACAAACGCCCCCATGCCCTGCCAGAAATCAATGACACGTCCCACTGCCGCCCGATCATCGCAAGGATCGGGGACAACAATGGTCCAACGCTCGTCAAACAATTCGGCGAACCCTGATGTTGGGCCCGAATGTTCGGTTCCAGCCAACGGGTGGGCGGGAACAAAGCACACGTTGTCAGGCAAATGCGGTTGCACCGCCTCGATCACCGCCCCCTTCACCGAGCCTACATCCGTCACCGTGGCGCCCCCCTTAAGGGCGGGCGCGATGTCGCGGGCCACTTGTTCCATCGCCCCGACGGGCACGCAAAGAACGACCAGATCGGCGTCGGCTACGGCGTCGGCGGCTGTTTCGGCGATGGTATCACACAGACCTATTTCGCGCGCGGTCTCTCGGGTCTGGGTCGAACGGGCGTAACCGCTGATTTCGCGCGCAAGCCCGCCGCGCCGGATCGCATGCGCCATTGACGATGCGATCAATCCCAACCCGATCAGGGCGACCTTTTCGTAGACCATAGCCATCAACGGACCCCTTTGAATTGTGCGACCGCATGCACAACGCGGCGGCAGGCGCTTTCGTCGCCGACTGTTATCCGCAAACAATGTGGGAAACCGTATCCTTTGGGATGTCGCACGATAATGCCCTTGCTCAATAGAAACTCGTTGCAAGCAACGGCTTCTTTTTCATTGGCAAATCGGGCAAGGATGAAATTCGCCGTCGACGTATCGGAGGGCACACCGATTTCGGCCAGCGCCGAGGCGATCCAGTCACGCCAACGGGCATTTTCGGTCCGGCACTTGCTCGTATAATCAGTGTCGCGAACGGCCGCCTCTGCCGCGGCAAGGGCTGCATTGGACATGTTGAACGGCCCGCGCACGCGGTTTAGCACATCGACAATTTCGTTCGGACCATAGCCCCAACCGACACGCAAGCCGCCAAGTCCGTAAATCTTGGAAAATGTGCGGGTCATAAAGACGTTTTGGCGCGCATCGATCACCGCTTTTCCGGCGTCGAACCCATCTACATATTCAGCATATGCGCCGTCCAGAACCAGCAGCGTCTGCGGTGGCAGGTTGTCGGCCAGCCGCGCGATTTCCGCCTCAGACACCATCGTCGCAGTCGGGTTTCCGGGGTTGGAAAAGAACACAAGCTTTGTCCGGTCCGTACATGCCGCAAGAATGGCGTCAACGTCGACAACGCGATCGCGTTCGGGCACCTCGACTGGAGTTGCCCCGTGGGCGAGGGTCGAAATGCGATACATCGCAAATCCATGTTCGGTATGGATTACTTCGTCGCCGGGACCGGCATAGGCCTGACACAGGAAATGAATGATCTCATCCGAGCCAACGCCGATGATCACACGGTCCGCATCAACACCCCAGACGCCGCTGATCGCCAAACGCAAACTGGCATGGTCCGTTGACGGATAAAGGTGCAAGTCATGGACCGCACGCGAGAATGCCTCTTTTGCGGCGTCCGAAGGTCCGAGCGGATTTTCATTGGATGACAGTTTCAGGACATTCGAGACACCGTCAACGTGGCTGGCTCCACCTTGATACAAGGCGATGTCCATGATGCCGGGTTGCGGTTTGATCGTGCTGGCCATGTCGACGTGTCCTCTTTGGTCCCGCCCGTTCTAGCCCCCTGCCCCCGCGGTGACAATGGGATTGCGCCCGTTGGCCCTGCGCCATAAAACCGCGTGATGAAAATGATTATTGATACAGACCCCGGGGTCGATGACGCGATCGCGATCGCTTTGGCCCACGCGCTGGCAACGGTTGACCTGATCGGACTTACAACGGTCTTTGGAAACACCTTTGTAGACCAATCCAGCCGGAACGCTCGGTATTTGTGCGACTTGCTGGGGATCACCATCCCTGTCGCCGCTGGCGCGAGCCTGCCGTATGGGGCTGACAGCTATGTCCCATCCGCCAATGTGCACGGACCCGAAGGGTTCGGTGCGATCACAAAGGTGCCGCAAATCGGCCAAGACGCGTCCGAGACTGCGGCCCAATTTCTGGTGCGCTGCGCTGCCGAACACAAAGGTGAATTGGTCATCTGCGCGATTGGACCGCTGACAAATATCGCCGACGCTGTAGCGCTAGACCCTGATTTCGCAAGCAATCTGGGTAGGCTGGTGATCATGGGGGGTGCGTTTGAATGCGCAGGCAACATCACCCCCCGAGCCGAGGCGAATATCTGGCATGACCCGATTGCCGCAGACGCCGTTTTCGCGGCCGGTTTCGAAATCGTTATGGTTGGACTGAATGCCACGATGAAGACCCTTCTGACACCCGGTCAGTTTACAAAGTTGGCGTCTCAATCCCCCGAGGTCGGTGGGTTCTTGAACAAAATATCTGGCTTTTATCTGGATTTCTATCGCTCGGTTGGGGTCACAGACGGGTGCCCGATGCATGATGCATTGGCGGTTTTGGCGTGCACAGATATCGACCGGTTTACCCTGCACCGTTGCGGGATTTCGATTGGCCAGTCGGGTGAAAACACTGGTGCGACCCTTGCGGATGCGAACCGCCCTGCGGTGAGCATCGCAATGGATGTTCAGGCGGACTGGGCCGTCGAGACGATGATGCAAATGATTGGTAATTTGGACTAGTCCGTCGCCGCTTGATACAAATGCCAAGTCGTATGGCCCAGCACCGGCAAGATGACAAACAGCCCCAAGAACCATGGGATCATGGCCAGTAGCGTCACCATGCCAATCACGCCCCCCCACCCCAGATACAGCACAGGCTGGGCGCGAACGGCGGAAATGGATCGGAGCATGGCACTGACGAAATCAACATCGCGGTCCAGTAACATCGGCATGCCCAGAACCGAGATCGCAAAGACAAGGCTGGCAAACAACGCCCCGACGACCGACCCGAAGGCAAGCATCTGCAATCCCGACGACGTCAGGTAGACCTCAAATGAAGTCGACACATTGACCATGCTTCGCAGCCCCAAAAACAGGGCAAAGATCATGTGGCCCAAAAAGAACCAAAACAAAAACACCACCACAATGATAACAGCCAGCCACGGCAGCTGCCCCGTGCGGCTGTTCCAAACCACGCTCGCAATTTGCCCAAGCTTGAGCGGCTCACCTGCGGCGCGTCTGCGGCTGGTTTCATACAAGCCCAAGGCCGCAAAGGACCCGACCAACGGGAACCCCATGACTGCCAGAACCAACCAATAGGTCTGGCCGGTGGCCATCGTGATCCAATACATCATCAATCCGACGGAAACGTAGAACGCAGCAAAGAACAGGCCGATGAAGGGCGCCGCCTTGAAATCCGCAATACCAGAACGCAAGGCAGTGATTAGGGACGACACATCAATTGGGCGGACAGGCGCAGGGCCCTGAGGTTTTTCAATCATCCAACCAGATTGCCCAATCCCGCGCGCCTCGTAAAGCGCCTAGAACGCAAAAGGCCGTCCCAACAAGGAACGGCCTTTCGTTTTAGGGTGCCAGAACCGATTAGTTCTTGGCGTAGAATTCGACCACGAGGTTCGGTTCCATTGTCACTGGATATGGAACATCGCCCAGACCAGGTGTGCGCACGAATGTCGCGGACATTTTGGAGTGATCAACGTCCATGTAGTCAGGCACGTCACGCTCTGGCAGTTGAGTGGCCACAAGAACCATCTCCAGCTGCTTGGATTTCTGACGCACAGTGATCACATCGCCCTCGGATACGCGGTAGGAAGGGATGTTTACCTTCTTGCCGTTCACTTCGACGTGGCCGTGGTTCACAAACTGGCGTGCCGCAAAAACAGTTGCAACGAACTTGGCACGGTACACAACCGCATCCAAGCGACGCTCGAGCAGACCAATCAGGTTTTCACCTGTATCGCCTTTTACGCGCTCGGCTTCGGCAAAGTGACGACGGAACTGTTTCTCGGTCAGATCGCCGTAGTAACCCTTCAGCTTTTGCTTGGCGCGCAGCTGCAGACCAAAGTCGGACAGTTTGCCTTTGCGGCGCTGACCGTGCTGGCCGGGGCCGTATTCACGACGGTTCACTGGGGAC
>CAXIAS010000011.1:0-43115 GCA_964022195.1 uncultured Roseobacteraceae bacterium | reverse complement strand
TTGCGGCCCGGCGCCATATCCGAATGCCCGATCACGCGGTGCGCAGGGATGGCCCAGCGGGACATGATCCCCGCAAGCGTGTCACACAAACCGTCCATTTGGACCGCCCCGAACGGTGAATAGCCGTCATTGTCCAGCTCGATCCCGATCGAGCGGCTGTTGATGTCGCGGGCGTCGCCCCACTGGCCAGCGCCCGCATGCCACGCACGCTGGTCTTCGGCCACGAGGGACCGCACAGGGCCGTGGCGGTCAATCAGATAATGGGCGGACACTTGGGTCTGGGGATTGCACAGCGCACGACACGCAGCATCCGCCGATCCCATTGCAGTGTAGTGGATCACAACGATGTCCGGCAGCATCCCGTCGCGCCGCGGCCCGAAATTGGGCGAAGGGTGGCTAAGACCGGTCAGCCCTGAGCCGCCAGTTTGAACGGCGCCGGATCCCAGCCACAGGCAAAACCGTCGCCATCGGGGTCGATACCGTGTGGATCCCGATCAGGGCCACCACGGGCCAAAAAGTCGCGCTGCGCTGCGTCGGGCGAATTATAGCCTGCACAATTGCGCCGGAACCGGCCTTGGGTCGAAAAGATAGACCGCGAATACCATTCCTGCCCCTTCACGTTGGGCGCGGACAGGGCATATTCGACAATATTGGGGCCGGTATCGGACGGGCGCGTGGGCAAGGCCGTCGGGGCAACCTGCTCGCGGGCGGCGGCCTGGGCTGCGCGGCGGGCGGCATCTGATTCGATGGATTCGCGGTCGGTAACGGCGCTGAAATCCTGCTCGTCAGATATTCCTGAGCCGTTGTTGGCGTTGGCGGGCGTCGCCTCGACGCCGGGGACGCGTTGGGGTGTCTGTGTCGCCTGATCGCCCATCGCAGTCATCGGCGCGCCGACGTCTTCCGGCTGGCCGATACCTGCGCCAGCCAAGTCCGAGGCATCGATGGCTTGGGTCTGATTGGTTTGTGGCGGTTGGAATGCTGTGCTGCCGGACCCCGCCAAAGCGGCCTCGCGGCGGGCGCGCTCTAGCTCCCAGTCCTCGGCGTCGGTGAACCCGACACCTGCATTGCTGGCCGGCACTGTCGGCGTGCAAGCTGACAGCGCAATGAGACCAATCAGACAAAGACTAGCGATTTTCACAGATTTCACCCGTTCACATTACATATTGGAGCGATTTACCACCACTTTTGCGGCTTGGCTACAAATCCGGCGGCCTGCTCTAGCGTATAAGCGACATTCAGCAGATCACCCTCTTCCCACGGACGGCCAATCAATTGCAGGCCCAGCGGCAACCCATTGGCATCCAGCCCCGCAGGCACCGAGATACCTGGTAACCCAGCTAGGTTGACCGTCACCGTAAACACGTCGTTGAGATACATCTGGATCGGGTCAAGGTTGGCGCCCAGCGCAAAGGCAGCCGAAGGTGTCGCTGGCGTCAGGATCGCGTCGACACCTGCGGCGAACACTTGGTCAAAGTCACGCTTGATCAACGCGCGCACCTTGCGGGCGCGGTTGTAATAGGCGTCGTAGAAACCGGCGGACAGAACATAGGTGCCAACCATCACGCGGCGCTGCACCTCGGGGCCGAACCCTTCGGCGCGGGTTTTTTCATACATCTCTGTGATGCCATCGCCTGCGGCCAGCTTGGCGCGGTGGCCAAACCGCACGCCGTCATACCGCGCAAGGTTCGACGAGGCCTCGGCAGGGGCAATCACGTAATAGGCAGGCAGCGCGTAATGCGTATGCGGCAAGGTGATGTCGCGGACTTCTGCGCCTGCGTCACGCAGCATCGCCGTGCCGTCGGCCCATAGTTTTTCGATCTCTTCCGGCATCCCGTCCATGCGATATTCCTTTGGAATACCAATGACTTTGCCTTTGATGTCGCCTGTCAGGGCGGCCTCGAAATTGGGCACGGCCAGATCGGCGCTGGTGCTGTCTTTGGCGTCGTGGCCGCACATCGCCTCTAGCATGATGGCGCTGTCGCGAACGTCTTTGGTCATCGGGCCTGCCTGATCCAGTGACGAGGCAAAGGCGACAACGCCCCAGCGCGACACGCGACCATAGGTCGGTTTGATCCCCGTGATACCCGTAAAGGCCGCAGGTTGGCGGATTGACCCGCCCGTATCGGTGCCCGTGGCCCCGAGGCACAGATCGGCCGCCACAGCCGAGGCAGAGCCGCCCGATGATCCGCCCGGTGTCAGTTTGTCGTCGGACACTTTCCACGGGTTCACCGCATTGCCGTAGACCGACGTTTCGTTGCTGGATCCCATGGCGAATTCGTCCATGTTCAGCTTGCCCAACATCACGGCGCCAGCATCAAACAGCTGAGTGGTGACAGTGGATTCATATTCGGGTTTGAACCCTTCCAGAATGCCGGACGCTGCCTGAGAATTCACACCTTTGGTGCAAAACAGGTCTTTGATCCCCAGCGGGATGCCGCACATGTCAGGCGCATCGCCCGATTTAATCCGCGCGTCAGCTGCCTGCGCTTGGGTCTTGGCGATTTCGGGGGTGTGGTGAACAAAAGCGTTCAGCGCATCCGCGCCCTCGATCGCAGCCAGATAGGCGTCGGTCAATTCGACCGAAGATACATCGCCTGCGCGCATCGCGTCGCGGGCCGAGGCAATTGTCAGTTTGGACAGATCGGTCATTATTCAACCACCTTTGGAACAGCAAAGAACCCTTCACGCGCATCTGGCGCGTTTTTGAGGACAGCCTCTTGTTGGCTGCCGTCGGTGACCACGTCTTCGCGGCGTTTGAGGCGCTGCGGCGTAACCGAGGTCATCGGCTCGATCCCGTCAACGTCAACTTCGTTGAGCTGTTCGATAAATCCAAGGATCGCGCTGAATTCATTCGCCAGCGCAGGCAATGCGTCGTCTTCTACCTTGATGCGGGCCAGTTTGGCGACGCGGCGGGCGGTGTCTGTGTCGATGGACATCTGAGGCTCCGGTTGAGGGTCGGTTCTAGCGACGTTTACCCGCGCGCCCCCTGCCCTGCAAGCCTGTGCCGCATGTTTGTGACGTCGCGGACCATCGTGGGCTATAAACCTCGGTCACGGTGCGAAATCCGCAATAGTTCCCCCTCTTGTTGTTTCTGCCCGCACGCTATGTAAGGACCACCTATATAGCGCATGGCCCGCTACCGGGCCGCGCCGCATTTAAACTGGAGGGACAACACAATGGGACTTTGGAGTTTCGTAAAAGACGCCGGCAAAAAGCTGATCGGCAAAGACGACAGCCCAGAAGAGGCGATCAACAAAGAGCTGGCCGAATTGGGACTGGACGCCAAGGACATCGACATCAGTGTCGAAGGCGACAAGGTTGTGATGAAGGGCAAAGCGCTTGATCAAGAAACCCGTGAGAAGATCGTTCTGGCGGCAGGGAATGTCGACGGCATCGCAGCGGTCGAAGACGCGATGGACGGCGACGACAGCGGTGCTGTGTTCCACACAGTCGAACGCGGCGACACCCTGTCCGCAATCGCCCAGAAAACAATGGGCAGCGCGAACAAGTACCACGCGATTTTCGAGGCCAACAAGCCAATGCTGACACATCCGGACAAAATCTACCCCGGTCAGGTGCTGCGCATCCCGCAAGAGGCCTGACTGATCGCCAATTGGCGGCGTAGCCATGGGCTTAAGCCCATGGTGACGGCAGCTCACAAACGGATCACAGGGGCTGCTTTTGCGGCCCCTTTCTTTTGTTTGTATGTCCGTTAGAGATCCAGCTGTTGTGCCCGCATTGACGCGCGGAATTCGGTCACGCGATATTCAGCTAACCCAAGTTGTTTGAACGGATCGGTTTCAAGGATTTGATCCAGATCGGCGCGGGTTTCAGCCCTTGCAATAATCACCCCACCCGTGCGTGGCTGTTTTGGCCCCGACGCGATGAAACAGCCCGACGCGTAGTTTCGTTTCAAAAATTCGACATGGGCGTCGATTGCTGGGTCGATTTCATCAAAAGATGCGACATAGTGCAAATCAACAACAAAAAAATTCTGATCCTGCGCGGCCATTGTCATGATACCTATCATTACCTGAAAACACTTGAAATCAATAGGGCCAAATAATCAAACCCAACGACAGGTGGCAACGTCAAAAACAACCACCTATCCGCCCCGCAAGCCGACCTTGCGCGGGATTGGATCAATCAAGGCGTTTGGTGCGAAAGAAATCCAGTAACAACGCCTCGGCCTCAGTGGCCGCGATACCGTCATAGACCTCGGGCCTGTGATGGCATTGCGGATGGCTGAACACCCGCGGACCTTGGGCAATGCCGCCGGATTTGGGATCGGACGCCGCGTAATACAGCCGCCCGATCCGCGCGTTGGAAATTGCGGCCGCACACATCGGACAAGGCTCTAGCGTCACGTATAGGTCGCAGCCGGTCAGCCGTTCTTGGCCCAGCGCCGCACAGGCGGCACGAATGGCCAGAACTTCGGCATGGGCGGTCGGGTCGTTCAATTCTCGGGTCCGGTTTCCGGCCTGTGCAATAACAGCACCATCCCGCACGATGACAGCCCCCACAGGCACCTCGTCGCGGGCAGCGGCGGCGCGGGCCTCGGCCATTGCGGCGTCCATATGGCTGGTAAATGTCATGGCTTTGGTGATGCCCGACCTGCCCTACCTGTTGCAAGTCCTTGTTTGCCTCGCCAATGTGGGCCGATGACGCAAGATATCTATGACCCTGACTATGTCGCGAACCTGTTCAACCGCTGTTCGCCGCGCTACCGGAACTGGGCGGCTGTGTCGTCGTTCGGGATGGTGGTCTGGTGGCGCAAACTCTGCGTGGCCCGCTTGAGCGGCCAATCAAATATCGGCCGCATCCAAGACGGTCACCTGTCACCCCAATCCCCCACCGCCCCCGTCGTCTATGACCTGATGGCCGGCACCGGTGAGGTCTGGCCCCATGTCCTGTCCGCCTTTCCCAAGGCGCGGATCACCGCAATCGACATCTCCGAACGGATGCACCAAGAGGCAAAGGACAAGCTGCACGGCACCCGCCACGGGCAAATCGAACATATCGCGGCCAATGCGCTGATCCATGACCTGCCGCAGGCGGGCGCGGATATGCTGGTTGCAACTTTCGGGCTCAAAACGTTCTCTGCCGATCAGCAAGCCACCCTTGCGCGTCAAATCGCCCGCTGCCTGAAGCCGGGCGGTGCGTTTTGCCTGATCGAGGCGTCAGACCCAAAGGGCTGGATCTTGCGACCGCTCTACCGGCTCTACCTTGACCGCGTCCTGCCGCTGGTTGAACGCCTGTTTCTGAACGGTGCGCAGGATTTCAGCATGATCGGGACCTATACGGCCAAATTCGGCGATTGCACCGTAATCGAACAGGCCCTGCGCGCCCAAGGCCTGATCGTCACCCAAAAACGGCACTTTTTCGGCTGTGCAACATCCGTTGCAGGGACAAAGCCGATTGCGCAAGCGCCCAACGCGCCCTAAAGCCTAGTCATGACACAAAACGCCCCCAAAGACGCCCCCGCAGGCGACCGTATCGCCAAAGTCCTGTCGCGCGCAGGCATTGCCAGCCGCCGAGAGGCCGAGCGCATGATCGAAGCCGGCCGCGTGACAGTCAACGGCAAGGTGATCGACAGCCCTGCCCTGAACGTGACACCGGCGGCACGCATCACCGTCGATGGCAAGCCCGTGGGCGACCCGGAACCCGAGCGCATCTGGCTCTATCACAAACCCGCAGGGCTGGTGACAACCGAACGCGACGAAAAAGACAGGCCCACAGTGTTTGGCGCACTACCAGACGACCTGCCGCGCGTGATGTCGGTCGGGCGGCTCGATCTGAATTCCGAAGGGTTGCTGCTGCTAACCAATGACGGTGAACTCAAACGCAAGCTGGAACTGCCCGCGACAGGCTGGTTGCGCCGCTACCGTGTGCGGATCAACGGATCCGTCTCCGAGGCCAATCTGGACAGCCTGCGCCAAGGTATCGTCGTCGATGGCATCCGCTATCAACCCATGGTCGTGACCTTTGACCGCCAGCAAGGCGCCAATGCATGGCTGACCGTTAGCCTGCGCGAAGGCAAAAACCGCGAGATCCGCCGCGCGATGGAGGCCATCGGCGTGACCGTCAACCGCCTGATCCGCGTCAGCTATGGCCCGTTCCAACTGGGCGCGCTGAAACAAGGCGAGGTCGAAGAAGTCAAACGCCGCGTGGTCCGCGATCAGCTGGGCCTAGAGGACCGACCGACACCACAACGCACCCGCAAGCCGTTCAAGGCGGGTAAACCGGCTGGCAAACCATTTGGCAAACCCAGCGGGGCGCCATCCGGTCGGCCCAGCGGTAAACCCGGTGGCAAGCCAAATGGCAAACCGGCCGGGAAACCAGCAGGAAAACCAACGGGGAAAAACCGCTAGGGGAAAACCTTGCCGTGTGGCGTGACTAATTGCATTCTACATCCAAACGAACTGGGGACTATCCAAATTGGCCGACTTACTAACGCTTGAAAATGCGACCAACCTGATCATGCTGTGCTTCTTGCAGGCCGTATTGGGTTTCGACAACCTTTTGTATATCTCGATCGAGAGCCAACGCGCGCCTGTGGCACAGCAGAAATCTGTGCGCACTTGGGGCATTGTGATCGCCGTGGGCCTGCGGGTTGTGCTGCTGTTCACGATGATCAAACTGATCGGCGCATTGTCCGAACCGTTCTATATCTTTAACTGGCCCGGCGTGATCGAGGGGGCTGTGAACTTTGCCACTTGTGTGTTCATCATCGGCGGTGTGTTCATCATGTATACCGCGGTCAAGGAAATCGGGCACATGTTGTCCGTGCAGCACCTTGACCATGACCTTGGCGACAAGGGCGGCAAATCCGCGACGCAAGTTGTGGTCCTGATCGTGATCATGAACCTGATCTTTTCGTTCGACTCCGTCTTGTCGGCGCTGGCGATCACCGATGTGTTTCCGATCCTTGCGACCGCGATTATCCTGTCGGGTCTGGCGATGCTGGTGCTGGCGGATGGCGTCACACGGTTCTTGGAGAAAAACCGGATGTATGAGGTCCTTGGCCTGTTCATCCTGCTGATCGTCGGTGTTGTGCTGTTGGGCGAAGCGGGTCCTGCCGCAGGTCACGCGATGCATGATGAGGCGCTGAACATCAAAGTGTTCGACCGCGAAATCATTCCGATGTCGAAATCCACGTTCTACTTCTCGGTGATCGTTCTGGTTGTGGTGGAAATCCTCCAGTCCGGTTATAGCCGCAAACTGGACGCGGAACGTCGCGCGCAGTCCAAGCACTAAAAATCCGTGCGCTGCCCCCTATATCGGGGGCAACGCCACTATAGCCCAAGGGACGCCTGACATGTCTAAGACCGTTCAAAAAGCAGCCTATGTGATCTTGATCATCCTGATGTTCGGGGTGACGTCCGGCGGGTTCGGAGCAGTCTGATGGCAAAACGGTATGGCGGGAAATACAGCCCCAAAGACGGCCCTTCCGACGGCCCCCTGCCCGAGGTGATTGACGACCGCGAGGTCGACGCAGCCGGTGCGCGGTCCAACGTCTTGTTCGTGCCCGCGATTGTGTTGGTAGCCACTAACCTGGGCGACGGGCCCATCGACCTGATTACCGCGTTGATCGGGGCCGGTTCCCTGACCATGGCTGCGTGGCTATTGCGCGAAGGATTGCGCGCCGAGGCCGCCTATAACGCCCGCAAGGTCGCCCGCAAACCCGGCATCCCGCGCAAGATGATGGCCTCTGCGCTGACAGGTGCCGGCATCGCGCTGGCCTCTTTTGCCCATGATCACAGCGTGATCACCGCTGTCTTATACGGGGTTGCAGCCCTTGGCCTGCATGTCGCAGCATTCGGCATTGACCCGATGCGCGACAAACGCATGCAAGGCGTCGACACATTCCAGCAAGACCGCGTCGCCCGTGTGGTGGACGAGGCCGAGGCGCAGCTGAAGATCATGCACGACCAGATTGACGGGCTTGGGGATCGCGCGCTTATGGGGCGGGTCAACGCATTTCAGGCTGCCGCCCGCCAGATGATCCGCACTGTGCAAGAAGACCCGCGCGACCTGACAGGGGCGCGCAAATATCTGGGCGTCTATTTGATGGGCGCACGGGACGCGACGGTGAAATTCGCCGATCTCTACCGCCGGTCACGGGACGCAGATGCGCGGGCCAGCTACTCATCCCTGCTCACCGACCTTGAGCAGAACTTCGCCGCCCGAACGCAAAAGATGTTGCTCGACGACCGCAGTGACATGGACATTGAAATCAAAGTGCTGCGCGACCGTTTGCAGCGCGAGGGCGTTAGCCTGAAATAACAAGGGGGACATAGTATGTCTGAAGAAATCCGCAAAAAAGCCGAAGCCACGCTGGCCGACGTAGAAAAAGTCACAGCCGTGATCCTGCCCGAGCCAAAGGGCGAGCTGATCACAATGGGCGACGCTGACAAGCCGACCAAGACCGAGATCAAAACCCGCATGTCACAAATCGACATGACCGACACACAGTCGATTGTGTCCTTCGGGTCCGGTGCGCAGGCTGAATTGCAAGAAATCAGCCAATCCATGCTGGCTGGTGTGCGCAACAAGGACGTCGGCCCTGCTGGCGACAGCCTGCGCAACATTGTCAGCACCATTCGCGGCTTTTCGGTCTCGGAACTAGATGTGCGCCGCAAACGCACGTGGTGGGAACGCCTGCTGGGCCGTGCAGCCCCGATGGCGAAATTCGTCGCGCGGTTCGAGAACGTGCAAGGCCAGATCGACAACATTACCGACGATCTTTTGCGCCACGAACACGTGCTGCTAAAAGACATCGAAAGCCTTGACGTGCTGTATGACAAAACCCTGCAATTCTACGACGAACTGGCGCTATATATCGCCGCAGGCGAGGCCAAGCTGGACGAGCTGGACACCAAAGTGATCCCCAAAAAGGAACTTCAGGTGTCCAAAGCCGCCGAAGGCAAGGCCGTGATGATGGCGCAGGAATTGCGCGATCTGCGGGCCGCACGCGATGATCTGGAACGCCGCGTGCATGACCTGAAACTGACCCGTCAGGTGACCATGCAGTCGCTGCCATCGATCCGTCTGGTTCAGGAAAACGACAAATCGCTGGTGACCAAGATCAACTCGACCCTCGTGAACACAGTGCCGCTGTGGGAAACACAACTGGCCCAAGCCGTCACGATCCAGCGCAGCGCCGAGGCCGCCGAGGCCGTGCGCGATGCCAATGATCTGACCAACGAGCTGTTGACCGCCAACGCCAAGAACCTGCGCGAGGCCAACAAGGTCATCCGCGAGGAAATGGAACGCGGCGTGTTCGACATCAACGCCGTAAAAGAGGCCAACGAGAACCTGATCGCCACGATCAACGAAAGCCTGCAAATCGCCGACGAAGGCAAGCGCAAGCGCGCCGAAGCCGAGGACGAGCTCAAGCGGATGGAAACCGAGCTGAAGGACACGCTTGCGTCTGCCAAAGCCCGTAAGACCGGCACAGGCGACACTATCGGCACGGCCACTGGCGCCTGATATGATGTGGGGACGATACAGATTGCGGCGGGCGGCAGCAGGCCTTGGCTTGCTGCTGCTTGGCGCGTGTTCGACCGGCCCGTCGTCCCCTATCGTCTCGATTGTTCCCGAGGCGCGCCCCCAGGTCGCGCCAGCGCCCCCCGCCCCCGACACCTATGACATCCCCAATCCCGGCGACCCTGATCTGCGGCGGTTTTATCAACGGTTGCAGTCCAACCTGTTGACCCGCGGCTTGCTGCGCACGGATGGTGGCGGGCCCGATACGCCGTTCACCGACGCGCAACTGGCCCGCAATTTCATCCGCATCGCGCTGTTTGACGAATATGTCACCGACGGCCAAGAGCTGCGCGCGCGCGCCACAGCGTCGCGCCTGCGCCGCTGGGCCCAGCCTGTGCGGATC
Organism: uncultured Roseobacteraceae bacterium; assembly: GCA_964022195.1. Taxonomy (GTDB): domain Bacteria; phylum Pseudomonadota; class Alphaproteobacteria; order Rhodobacterales; family Rhodobacteraceae; genus Yoonia. Next base: position 33,223 of record CAXIAS010000011.1, on the reverse strand, counting down.
GGTGTTGAATTCGGCGCCACAGTGCCTGCGGCACAACGGGCGACTGATCGCGCGACTGTCGCAGCTTTTGCGCCCCGATTATCGCGTGCGACGCGCCACCGCGTGACTGCGTCGACAAACAATCCGAACTTTCACGTGCTGATCCTGAACGAGGCCGACAGGCTGGCCTCGGCCCCGCGTCTGCGCCAATTGGTGCCCGGCATCGCCGACAGTTCGCTGCGGGCGATCGTCAACCTGCCGCGTGACCAGCTGTGCATCGTGGTTGCGTTTTCCCAAGGCGCATCCAGCACCTATAACAAAGCCGTCGCGGTGATCCGTGCCGAGCACCCCGATCTATTGCGCAAATCCTGCCTGCACGAGGAACTGGCCCAAGGGCTTGGCCTTGCCAACGACAGCCCCGCCGCGCGCCCTTCGATTTTTAATGATGACGAAGAATTCGGGCTTTTGACCACCCACGACGAATTGCTGCTGCGGATGTTATACGACCGCCGCCTGCGCCCGGGAATGCGCGCCGCCGAGGCCGCGCCGATTGTGCGCAATATAGCCACCGAATTGACGTTGGGCGGCGCGAGCTGACCCGACCCCAACAAAGGAACCTGACATGGGTATTTTTGATTTTCTCACCGGCGAATTTATCGACGTCATCCATTGGACTGACGACACCCGCGACACGATGGTCTGGCGGTTTGAACGCGAAGACCACGAAATCAAATACGGCGCCAAACTGACAGTGCGCGAAGGACAGGCGGCTGTTTTCATTCACGAAGGTCAGCTAGCTGATGTGTTCACGCCCGGTTTGTATATGTTGGAAACCAACAATATGCCGATCCTGACGACGTTGAACCACTGGGATCACGGCTTTAAATCTCCGTTCAAATCGGAGGTATATTACGTCAACACCACGCGGTTCAGCGATCTGAAATGGGGGACCAAGAACCCTATTATGATCCGCGATCCCGAATTCGGCCCAACCCGCCTGCGTGCCTATGGCACCTATACCGTCAAAGTATCCGATCCGGCAGTGTTCTTGCGCGAAATTGTCGGCACTGACGGTGAATTCACAATGGATGAAATCAGCTATCAGATCCGCAACATCATCGTGCAGGAATTTTCCCGCGTGATTGCAAAATCCGGCATCCCTGTGCTGGATATGGCCGCCAACACCGCCGATCTGGGCAAACTGGTCGCCACGGCCATCAGCGCCACAATGGCGCAATACGGGCTGACCATCCCCGAGCTGTATATCGAAAACATCAGCCTGCCCGACGCGGTCGAGGCGGCACTAGACAAACGGACGTCCATGGGGCTGGCCGGTGATCTGGGCAACTTTATGCAATATTCCGCTGCCGAGGCGATGACGACCTCTGCCGGCAATCCAAACGGTGGCGGCGGCATGGAAGCAGGGCTGGGCATGGGTATGGGCATGGCGATGGCCAACCAGATGCAGATGGGCCCTTGGGGCGCACGGCCTGCCGCGGCGACGCCAACCCCGCCACCTGCCCCTGTCGAACATGTCTGGCACATCGCCGACGCTGGCGACGTAACAGGACCGTTTTCCAAGGCCTCAATGGGGCGCAAAGTCACCGACGGCGACCTGACACGCGACAGCATGGTCTGGACGCAAGGCCAAGACGGCTGGATGCGGGCCGAAGACGTGGTTGAACTGGCGCAATTGTTCACCATCATGCCACCACCACCGCCACCAGCGGGCTAAATTCAGAAACACGAGGGGACGACGATGACCAAAAGAACCGGATATTCAACGACGCAGATCGTGCTTCACTGGCTGACAGCCGCGGCCGTTGTGATTGCGTTCTTTACACATGAGGCCATGGAACAGATTGCGGATACTGCATGGAAAAACGGTGCCGAACCGTTTCCGACGCCCCATACAATCGCGGGCTTCGCGACCTTGCTGTTGGTTGTGATCCGCTTGGTCATCCGGCACCGGCATGGCGCTCCGGAACCTGCGGCCCATGGGCTGATGCTGACTGGGGCTATCTGGGGGCACCGGTTGCTCTATGGGTTGCTGGTTGCAGTGCCGGTTCTGGGGTTCGCGACTTGGATCATCGGCATCCGCGGCCTGTCGGACGTGCACGGTAATCTGGGCAAGGCGATCATGGTCGTGGCCCTCGGGCACGCGGCCATGGCGATCTGGCACCAATTCGCCAAGAAAGACGGGACGCTGATGCGAATGCTGCGCCCCCAACCCAAGGACTAGGCGGCCCCATACCCTATGACTGACACGGGCACAGAACACCGGTTTCCCTGCACAAACTGCGGCTCTGACCTGCGGTTTGAACCGGGCGCGCATTTGCTGACTTGCGACCACTGCGGCAACCAAGAACCGATCGAGGGCACCCGCCGCGCGCAAGGCGGGATCAAGGAACTCGACTTTCGCACGGCCGTCAGCGACCAGCTGTCGGACGAAGAGATCGAGGAAACTCGTGTCGTGTCCTGCCCCAACTGCGGGGCGCAGACCGAATTTGACGCCGACAACCATTCCTCGGAATGCCCGTTTTGTGCGACACCCGTGGTCACCGACACCGGTATGCACAGGCATATCAAGCCACGCGGCCTGCTGCCCTTTCATCTGGATGAGCGGGCCGCAAGACACGCGCTGACCGATTGGCTCGGGTCGTTATGGTTCGCGCCCGGCGGGGTGCAGGACTATGCCCGCAAGGGGCGCCGGATGAACGGCATCTATGTGCCCTACTGGACCTTTGATGCGGACACCAAAAGCAGCTATTCAGGCCAGCGCGGCACCCATTACTACGAGACAAAAACAGTCATGCGCGACGGCAAACGCACGCAGGTCCGCGTGCGCAAAACCCGCTGGCGTGCCGCCTCGGGTCGGGTCGCGCGGTTCTTTGATGACGTGCTGGTGCTGGCCTCGCGCAGTTTGCCCCAGAAAGACACCGATGCGCTGGAACCCTGGGACCTGTCGCAGCTGGAACCTTACAAGCCCGAATACCTCGCCGGTTTTCGCGCCGAAGGCTATCAGGTCGAACTGGCCGACGGCTTTACCCAAGCGCGCGGTTATATGGACCGGATGATCCTGCGGGATGTGAAATATGACATCGGTGGCGACGAACAACGGGTGTCGGATGTGAACACCGCCATCAGTGACGTGACGTTCAAACATGTGCTGCTGCCGGTTTGGCTTGCGGCCTATAAATACCGTGGGCGCACCTATCAGTTTGTCGTCAACGGGCGCACGGGCCGTGTGCAGGGCGCACGTCCCTATTCCGCATGGAAGATCACCTTTGCGATCCTTTTGGGTCTGATCGTCGCGGGTATCGTGGGCTTTATCGCCGCCAATTCACAATAGGGGACAAGATGCGTGCATTGATCCAACGGGTCTGCGAGGCCAGCGTCGAAGTTGACGGCGCCATCATCGGGCAAATCGATCACGGTTTGCTGGTGTTCATCTGCGCCATGGCCGACGATACGCCCGACCTGTCCGCCAAAATGGCGGCCAAGATTTCCAAACTACGGATTTTCGCCGACGAGGCGGGCAAGATGAACCGCTCGGTCCTCGATACAGGCGGGGCGGCGCTGATCGTCAGCCAGTTCACGCTGGCCGCCGATACGTCGCGCGGGAACAGACCCGGATATTCTTCGGCCGCGCGCCCCGACGAGGGGCGGATCGCCTACCAGCAGTTTATCCAAGACATCAGCGCGCTTGGCATCCCGACAGCGACTGGCGAATTCGGGGCTGATATGAAGGTCCGGCTGCTCAACGACGGACCCTCTACGATCTGGATCGACCTCTAGGCGCGCACCCGCGCCAGTTGGGCCAACGCAAAGGCCAATGTGGCCACGCAGACAATCGTCGGGCCGACGCCTGTGTCCATGGCAATGGCCACCTGCAAGCCGCCGATCGCGGATAGGGCACCGACGCCGCCCGCAATCAGCGCCATCTGTTCGGGCGTGCGGGCAAACACCCGTGCTGTGGCCGCAGGAATGATCAGCAAGGCCGTGATCAGCAACGCGCCCACAACCTTGATCGCCACCGCAACAATCGCTGCCAGCAACAAGGTCAGAACCAGCTGCGCTCGGCGCGGATTATGCCCTGCTGCCGCTGCCAGATCAGGGCTGACAGTCGCCGTCAACAACCGCTGCCACTGCCACGCCAACGCAGCACAAACCACCAGCGCCATCGCCCAGATGATTTTTAGGTCGTCTTTGCTCACAGTCAGGACATCGCCAAACAAATAGGCGTCCAGATCGACCCTTTGGCCCGGGATCATCGCGACCGACACTAGGCCCAAGGCCAGCGCGCCATGGGCAAACACGCCCAGCACCGTGTCGATCGACTGACCGCGCCCCGTCAACCAATGGATGGTCAGGGCCATCAGCAACGCGACCATCCCTACGCCCGCGAAAATCGACAGGCCAAAACCCAAGGCAATCGCCACCCCCAGCACCGCCGCATGGGCGGTCGCATCGCCGAAATACGCCATCCGGCGCCACACCACAAAACAGCCCAATAGGGCCGCAGGGATCGCCACACCAAGAGCTGCAAAGCCTGCGCGGATCAGAAAATCATCAAACATCAGTGCGTCCCGTGGTCTTGGTCGTGATCGTGGTCGTGGTGATCATGATCGTGGTGGTGGTGGTCATGGTCATGGCGATATAGCGCCAACGCACCCCCCGTGCCCGAACCGAACAATTCGCGGTAGGCGGGGGCGGCAGACACGACCTCGGGGGTGCCTTCGCAGCAGACATGGCCGTTCAGGCAAATCACGCGGTCGGACGCGCTCATGACGACATGCAATTCGTGGCTGACCATCACAACAGCGCAGCCCATATCGCGGCGAACCGCCTCGATCTGGCGGTAAAAGCTGGCCGATCCGGGCTGGTCCAACCCTTGGGTCGCCTCGTCCAGCATCAACACCTGCGGACGGCCCAACAAGGCGCGGGCCAGTAACACGCGCTGAAATTGCCCGCCCGACAGGGCCGCCATCTGGCGGTCGGCCACCTCGGGGACGCCAGCCGTGGCCAGCGCCTGCGTGGCGTCCTGGGCGGACACACGCACAGGCAGGTTCAGGAAACGGCGCACAGTCATCGGCATGGTCGGGTCAATATGCAGCTTTTGCGGCACATAGCCGACCCGCAGCCCGTCGGCGCGGGTCACCTGCCCCGCCTGCGGGCGCAAGGCCCCGATCAAGACCCGCAGCAGGCTGGATTTTCCCGACCCGTTGGGGCCAACGATGGTAACGATTTCGCCAGCTGCGACGTTGAAATCAACGTTGTGCAACACTTGGTTGCCGCCATGGCGAACGGTGATTGATTTGGCCGATAGCAGGCTCATTTTGTGCCCCCGCTCTGGCACGCCGGACACAGGCCCTCGGCCTCGACAACTGTTTGTTCGATCTGGAAACCGGCGGCAGCGGCGGTCCGGCCCAGCGACAGGTTGGCGGCCTGTGCCTCGGCCACAGCACCGCAGTCGCGGCAAATCATAAAGGCAGGGTCGTGGGCCGCACCGGGATGGGCGCAGGCCACAAAGGCATTCATCCGTTCGATCCGGTGCACCAGCCCCTGTTCCACCAGAAACGACAAGGCGCGGTAGGCCACTGGCGGTTTGGACCCCAGCCCTTCGGCATCCAAACGCGCCAGCACGTCATAGGCGCCCATGGCTGCGTGGGATTCCAGCAAAATTTCGAGCACGCGCAAGCGCACAGGGGTCAGCTGGGCACCGCGCGCCGCACAAGTGCTGCGGGCGTTTTCCAAGGCGCTTTGCTCACAGTGCGCGTGATTGTGGCCGCCAAAACCGTCGGTGTCAGATTTCATCTTGCAAACCTGTTATGTTATAACATACACCATCTTAGACACTTCGCGGATAAAGGACAAGATATGCGTTTCACATCACTGGCATTCATTGCAGCAGCAACCCAAGCCCAAGCGGCGCCGACCGTGGTGACCGACATCGGACCGGTGCAGGGCATCGTCGCCGCAGTCATGGGAGAGGTCGGCACGCCGGATGTGTTGATCCCCGCGGGCGTCGACGCGCATGACTATACAATGCGCCCGTCCGACGCCGCCCGCCTGAACGACGCCGATGTGGTGATCTGGGTCGGCGAAGGCATGACCCCGTGGCTGGAAAAGTCGGTCACCACATTGGGCAGCAGCGCATTGGTTCTGGAATTGCTGGACACCTCTGGCTGGGTCAAACGGGCCACAAGTGAGGCCGGGCACGAGGATCATGACGACGATCACGATGAACACAAGGATCACGATGACGATCACGAGGACCATGGCGAGGATCACGACGACCACGAAGATCACGATGGGCACGACGATCACGATGAACACAAGGATCACGATGACGATCACGACGACCACGAGGATCACGACGATCACGCAGGGCATGATCACGGAGATGTCGACCCGCACGCTTGGCTTGACCCGACAGTCGCTGCGGTCTGGGCGGGGCATGTTGCCGACACATTGGCCCAAGCCGACCCAGCAAATGCCCAAACCTATGCTGACAATGCCGCGAAATTCGGGGCGGAACTGGATGATACCAGCAAACAGATCAAATCCGCCCTTGCGTCCTATGACGGGGCTGCGCTGATCTGGCCGCATGACGCTTATGGATATTTTGCACAAGCCTTTGACATAAACAGCGCCGGCAGCATCGCCGATGCCAGCGCCCGTGACCCCGGACCGGCGCATATCGCCGAACTTCGGGATATTGTGCGCGATCAAGATGTATCATGTGTGCTAACCGATCACGAGATCGGGGAAAAATGGGCCACCCTCGTGCGCGATGGCAGCAGCGCGGGAACCGGCTATCTAGACCCGCTCGGGGCTGCGGCACCTGCAGGGGCCGGACATTACACAGCACTGATAACCGATCTGGCCGCAGCAATCACCGGATGCCAAGGGCATAGCGATACAAACTAGAAATCGGTTGGCGCGCCGCCTTGGGCTTTGCGGCGCGCCACAAAACCGGCCAGTGCCTCGCGGTTGCTTTGGTCCATTGGCGGGGCCTTGGGCTCGGCGATGATGGATTTGAACACCCCGTGGGCGCGCTCGGCGGTCCACACGCCGCCCGCACCCTCCCATGCTTCAAAGTTCCGCCAGTCGGACACCACGGGTGAATGGAACGCGTGCTGGTATCGGTCCTGCGTATGCTGATGCCCAAAGAAATGACCGTTTGGACCAACCTGCCTGATTGCGTCCAAGGCAATGTCGTCAGGGGTCGTGGCCACAATTTCAGGCTCTAGATAGCGCTGGATCATCTGGATCACCTCGCAGTCCATGACGAATTTCTCGGGACAGGCAATCAGCCCGCCTTCCAGCCATCCTGCGGCGTGATAGACCATGTTGGTGCCGGACTGGACAGCCGACCACAACGCATTGGATGTCTCCCACATGGCTTGACCATCAGGGACGTTGGCCGCACAGACGCCAGAACCGCGCATCGGCAGCCCGTAGAACCGCGCCATCTGCCCCGTCATCTGGGTGGCCCGCATGTATTCGGGTGTGCCAAAGGCAGGGGCGCCCGATTTCATATCCACGTTGCTGGTGAACGTGCCGATGGCACACGCGCACCCGGGACGGACGTATTGAAACAGGGCAATAGCCGACAAAGCCTCGGCAATTGACAAGGCCACGGCGCCCGACATTGTCACCGGCGCCATAGCCCCCGCGAGGGTGAACGGCGTCACCACAACGGCCTGACCTCTGCGGACCATCCTTAGGCAGCCGTCGATCATTGGCACGTCATGCTTGAGCGGCGACGTGGAATTGATATTTGTGAACAAATGCGGTCGGGCCTCAAAATCCGCGTCGGTTTGACCGGCTGCGATGCGCACCATTTCCATCACATCCTCGACCCGTTCGCGGCCCAGACTATAAGCATGCACCACCTTATCGGTCAGGGTCAGCGTGTCATATAATACATCCAGATGCCGGACCGAGGCATGGATATCCACCGGCTCGACCGGATAGCCGCCGACAAAATGGATGCAGTTGAAATATTGCGTCAGCTTTAGCAAATCCTGACATTGGGCGCGGGTGCCTGCGACTTTCTTGCCAATCTCCAGATCAAAATAGTTGGGCGGACTGGACACGTTCCCAAACAGAATATGGCCACCGCCAAGGGTGATCTTGCGATCAGGGTTCCGCGGCGTGATGTCGAACCGGCTGGGCGCGCAGGCCAGCATTTCCATCACCCAATCGCGCCCCATGCGGACGTTGGAACCGGTCACCGTGCAGCCCGCCTGACGGAACAACGCCTGCGCGTCCTCGTTCAGGAACTCGATGCCGATGTCCTCGAGGATGGCCATCGCGCCATTGTGGATCGCCTCGACACCGTCAGGGTCCAGCGGCTGCGTCGGCGCATCGGTGTTCACGGGGATGCGCCACGGCATCTGGTCGATGGCGGCAGTGCTTCGGCGGGCTGCATTTCCTGCGCGGCCGCCGCTGCGGCGTCTGGCATTGGGCATGATCAATCCTGTTCCATGTGGGCAGGTTCATTAAGTCCCACCGATTGAACGGCCCCTACCTTGTTTGCGACAGGTTTGTCGTTTTCCTATGGCTGGGCCGCGATCCAATCGGGCAATCCGGCGATATTGGGCATTACAACATCAGCAAGCGGGGCCAGTTCCCAGTCCGGGGCGGGGCCTGTCAGCACGCCGACACAGACCATGCCTGCCGCGCGACCCGCATGCAGATCATGGGTGCTGTCGCCGACCATTATGCATTCGGACGGGGCCAAGCCGGTCTGCTTGCAAAACGCCAACAGCTGACCGGGGGCGGGTTTGCCGCCATAGCCGCTGTCGAACCCCATGATCATCTCGAACTGCTCCGTGACATGGGCCAGATTGGCGCGCGCGGGGGCTTCGGCGTCATTGGTTGCCACCCCCAGGCGCAGCCCCATGCCCCGCAACTGCGTTAACACAGGGGCCAGCGGCACCGGTTCGACCTGCGGGACATGTTTGGTCGCCTCTTTCATGCGCTCGATCAGGGCCGCCTTGTCCGCGTCAGGTAGCAGGGGCATCATCGCAGATGCGACCACATCGACAGTTTCCGCGATTACGATACTGCCCTGGTTGAACAGGCCCGCGTCCAGATCATAGCCCAGAACATCCGCCATCTGCGCCATGCGCACGCGGTCGCCCCCGACCTCAGAGGCGATCATGTCACGGGTCCACGCGCCCCAAGTGGCGTTGAAGTCAAACAATGTCCCGTCTTTGTCGAAAATCACGCCTTTGATCATGCTCTTCCCCTGTTCATCTGGTTGACAGTTGGGGGCAAGCGACAGACGGTGTCAACATGCTGAAACTTCGATCCTATCGCGACAGACCCGTGCATCTGGGCGGCTACCCGTTAGAGGCGCTAAAACGCACCGAACGGTGTGACCTTGACGCTGTTCCGCCTATGAAATCCCCTTCGTTTCGCAGCGAAACCGACCCCGCCAGCATTGTAAACGCAATGGGTGAATATCAGGCCATGCTCGACGCCACCCGCGACGGTTTGATCAAAAAGGAAATCGCAGAGATCCCCGATGACCTGCGCGAGCGGTCCCGCCACCTCAAGGCGTTCGGGTATTTTTGCGATGCCGATATGGTCGGGGTCTGTGCTGTGCCACAGCAGGCATGGATGGACGCGCCGCTGGTGAATAGTGATGTGGACCGGCTGGCCGATAAATTGCGCACCATGCAGCCCACGTCGCTGGCCGCGGGCGTTGATGTCATTATGGCCAATCTGCGCGAACAGATGAACAGCCCTGCGGTTGGATGTCAGCACCACAGCCACGCGATTGTGCTGCTCTATGCCCACCCGCGCGACCCCCGCCACGGCGAGGTTGGCACCGACTGGATCAAAGACGCCACGGCCCATCGGTCGTGTTTGCGCGGGGCGGAAACGGCTGTGGTTCTGGCCAATTATATCCGCTCGCTGGGCCATGAGGCCCGCGCCCATTCGATGGCGGCCAGTGACGTGAACCTTAATACGCTGGCCGTGGCCGCAGGGCTTGTCGCGCTTGAGGACGGCAGCCTGCGCAACCCGTTTACAGGCGACCGTTTCGGGCTGGCTGCGGTGACGACCACGTTGGACATGGCCCCCGACCTGCCGCTCGTCCCGGATCAACAGCCCCCCGCCAGCTACCGCCGCGGCACCGGTGCCCACGCCAAAACCGCCCGCACCGCTGACCCATACGCCCGTCGCGATTTCGTCCAAGGCGCCCATCCGTTCGAAACCCTCAAACGCGTGGATCAGCCGACCACATATATCGACGCACCTAACGTGCCGCGTGTGCCCAAACGCGCCAATCTGTTTGTGCGCGGGTTGTTCGGAGACATGGGCAAGAACGTGCAGGACGCGACCAAGAACGGTAATTTTGTGCGCAAATCCGCCAGCGCATTTGCCTTCCGCACAACCATGGGCGCGATGATCCTGCTGCAAGACGGCGCGGCAGACGCCGCCGCACCACCTTTGGATGATCCCGACCGCAATGCAGCAAACATCAAGGCCGCTCTTTATTTTCTGGGCGTCGATGCCGTGGGCCTGTCCGCCTGCCCCGACTACGCCTACTACAGCCATGATGCGGCGGGCCAGCCGATCACGCCTTATCATCAAAACGCGATCACCATGATCGTCGATCAGGGGCACGAAACAATGGAGGGCGCGTCGGGCGACGACTGGATCGCTTGCGCCCAATCCATGCGCGCCTATCTGCGGTTCTCGCTTTTGGGCGGGGTGTTGGCCCAGCATTTGCGCGCCCTTGGCTTTGATGCCCGCGTGCATTCGGCGATGGACGAAGAAGTCTTGCACCCGCCCCTTTTGTTGCTTTCGGGCTTAGGCGAGGTCAGCCGGATCGGCGAGGTGATCCTGAACCCGTTCCTCGGGCCCCGTCTGAAATCCGGCGTGGTGACCACCAACATGGCCATGACCCACGACAAACCAATCGACTTTGGCCTGCAAAAATTCTGCGACGCCTGCAACAAATGCGCCCGTGAATGCCCCTCTGGCGCGATCACGGCGGGGCCGAAACTGATGTTTAACGGCTACGAGATCTGGAAATCCGACAGCCAGAAATGCACCACCTACCGCGTCAGCCAGAAAAACGGCGCGATGTGCGGGCGCTGCATGAAAACCTGCCCATGGAACCTAGAGGGCCTGTTCGCCGAAGCCCCGTTCCGCAAGCTGGCCATGTCCGTCCCCCAAGCCGCCAAGGCACTGGCCAAGCTGGATGACAAGCTGGGCAATGGCGGCATTAACCCCACCAAGAAATGGTGGTGGGATCTCGAGATGGTCGACGACGGCGCCTACCGCCCGTCGGCCCACCCTGTCAACGCCCGCGACATCCAGCCTGATCTGGACTTGCGCTACGCCGATCAGACCCTCGCTGTCTATCCCGCCCCGCTTGCGCCGCCCCCCTACAACTGGCCGTTCCCGATGGACCGAGAGGCGGGCATCGCGGCCTACGGGGCGATGGTTTCCGCGCAAGAGCACCGAAAACGCCGCGCCGCGGGCCAGCCCGCCGAACACCAATACACCCCTGATGCGCGCGATGTGCCTGTCTTGCAATTGGTGGTCAGCCGCGCCGAGGCGCTGAATGCCACGACGACCTTGTATGAATTCAGCGACCCGACCGGCGCGGATCTGCCTGCATTTACGGCAGGCGCCCATATCGACGTTGTCGTCGCGCCCGAATTCTTTCGCCAGTATTCCCTGTCCGGCGATCCGGCAAACCGGAAATCCTATCAAATCGCAGTCCTGCGAGAGGACGCAGGCCGCGGCGGGTCCAAGCTGTTGCACCGGATATTCACCCAAGGACGGCGCGTGTTTATTGGCAAGCCGATCAACCACTTTCCATTGGCGGACAGTGGTCACAGTCATTTGTGGGGCGGCGGCATCGGGGTCACCCCGATGATCGCGATGGCCCATGAATTGCACGCAGCCGGTCGCCCGTTCACCTTGCATTATTGTTCCAGCACCCGCGACGGCGCTGCGTTTTGCGATATTCTGGCCGCCCAACCATGGGCCGCCAATGTCACCCAGCACATCAGCGCCGAAGGCACCCGCGCCGATTTGGCCCGCGACATTCCTTATGCCAATGGCGATCACGTCTACACCTGTGGGCCTGATCCGTTTATGGCCGCGGTCATGGATGCAGCCGAGGCAAACGGATACCCGCAAGACGCCCGCCATCTAGAATATTTCGCCGTGCCCGACGCGCCAGAGTATGAGAACCACCCGTTTTCATTGCGTCTGTCCGACGGGCGCTGCGTTAACGTATCCGCCGATCAAAGCGCCGCAGACGCGTTGATTGCGGCGGGCGTACCTGTGGATGTGAAATGCGCCGACGGGCTGTGCGGGGTCTGTAAATGCGGGGTTGTCGCGGGCGACGTCGAACACCGCGACTATGTCTTGTCCAAATCACAGCGCGCATCCCAGATGATCTTGTGCCAAAGCCGCGCAGCCGGTGTCGGGGCCGAAATCGAGGTCGATCTTTAGGTCCAATGCACCATTTCCGCACCGGGCAAAGCATAGCGCGCGGCCAGTGGTTCTTCGTATTTTAAGGCGTGCGCATCGCAAAATGGCACGACCCATGCATCGTCCATGGTCACGACATCCAGCACCGCCGCCGGAACGGCAGCATCGGTGGCCCGTGTGCGCAAGTCGTCCACACACCTGCCTGTCGACCCTAAAAACAAGGGCCCCAGCTCTTCGTGGGCGGCGATCCAGCCCAGCGCCTGGATGGCGATAACTTGCGCATTTTCAGGGGACATCGGCGACTCCTAACAATAGAAACTGTTTTTTAACTAATTGGAACCAGTGTGCATAACAAGCATTGGAGAATCCAAGGAGCACACGTGACATGACTGGCCGCATCTTAATCATTGATAGCGTTCCGACCAATCGAATTGTGCTTAAGGTTAAGATGCTTGCAGCGCAGTTTATTGTCGATAGTTGCGGCAGTCAGACTGAAGCCGCCGCGATGATCCGCGATAACCAACCTGACCTAATTCTTGTTAATCTGGCCGACCCGACCGAGGATCGTCACGAATTTTGTAGTCAGTTAAAGGCTGATGCAGATACCGCTGGTATCGCGATCATTTCGGTCGGTGTCGCCGACACCGCCGCTGCCCGTTTTGCCGCATTGGATGCGGGCGCCGACGATGTTTTGCCGCGCCCGATCAATGACAATCTGCTTTTGGCCCGTATCCGGTCGCTGCTGCGGGTGCGCAACGCGCATAGTGAATTGATGCTACGTGACAGCACCGGACGCGCGCTGGGGTTTGACGAAGAACGCCGCAGTTATAGCGTGCCCGCAAATGTCGCGGTCTTGTCGCAAGGCGGCTCTGAGACCACTGACGTGGCCCAGCTGGTCAGTGGGTGTGGTGGCATAAAAGTCAGCCATTTTACAATGGACCGCGCCCTTGGCGATGATTGCTCTGAGGCGTCAATGTTCGTGATTGACGGCACGTCCTTTGGTCTGGATCAGAACGCGTCGATGCAGATGATTGCGGATTTGCGCAGCCGTGTCGATACCCGCCTGTCCGTGATTATGTTGATCATACCCGACAAACAGCCGGAAACAGCCGCGCTGATGTTGGATTTGGGGGCCGATGATGTTGTCTATACAACGGTTTCCAAGGGCGAAATGGAGCTGCGCCTCGCCGCGCTATTGCGCCAGAAACGGGTCAACGACAAGCTGCGCCTGACGGTGCGCGACGGGTTGCAGGCCGCGGTGACCGATCCGCTGACCGGCCTGTATAATCGCCGCTATCTGGTGCCACAGTTGACGCGGATGGCTGACCAGTCCCGCCAGTTCCAGCGCGAATTTGCAGTGATGATGATTGATATTGATCACTTTAAAATGATCAATGATACCTACGGTCATGCCGCGGGAGATCAGGTTTTGATCGGTGTCGCCAAACGGCTGCGCGACAACCTGCGTGCAATCGACATTCTGGCGCGGATCGGCGGTGAGGAATTCTTGATCGCGATGCCCAGCACCAGCGGTGAACAGGCCCAGCTGGCCGCCGACAGGCTTCGTCAGATCATTGCCAATGTTCCCTTTCCCATCGGTAACGATCATGACCCTGTCAATGTCACCGTTTCGGTTGGTGTGGTCGTGGGGGGCTTGCAGCCGCTGGACCAGACCGGTCTGGACGGGATGTGCCAGCGCGCCGATGCCGCGCTATACCGCGCCAAAGCCTCGGGCCGAGATACTGTCGCCATGGCAGATCGCAGCGCCGCCTAGCACCGTCTAACGGCGGCGCCCTTTGGTTATCCGTTGGGCCAAGGCCGCGCGTTGATCCGGTGTCATGTTATTGACCCTCATCACAAATGCGGCCTGCGCAGAAGACACAACCTCGGCGGCTTGCTGCGATTGGGACCGGATCAGATCGTGCAATGCATCAGGGTCAAACGGGTCCGCAATCAACACATCAACAAGCGATTGCATGTCGGCGCGCCGCGCCACACGGTTGCCCATGCGCCCGCGCACTTCGCGCGCGATTGCCCGACGGTCGTCGCGGTCCAGCGCGTCGGTCACCGGCCCCAACCCGAACGACACCCGCGATGGCGGACCGCCCATCGCCTTCCCTGAAAATGCAGCTCCTGCGATCATGCCGATCAGGGCAAGGTTCAGACATAGCGAAACGACCAGAACAACGCGCCATAGCCTGCGTGGGCTTTGCGGTTTAACCATCAATCCATTCCTCGCTGCCAAACGTGGTATCGGACCACAGGTCGACCTGAACGTCCTGACCGATCCATTCGGCGGTATAGGTTGTGATCACAGACGGTGGCGCGACCCCGATCCACAGGCCAGCCACCCCCGCCGCAATCATCCCGCCCATTGCGGGCCAACCGCCGATCACGTCCAATAGGCCATGCCAGATCGATGTCGGGCGCGCGCCTTGCAACACCCTTGCGACCAGATCGGCGCTAACGGGTGCGGGCACGGCCCGCGCCTGAGCAAAGATATCGTCGAGAAAATCATCGTCGTCAGTGGTCATCATCATATCCTAACTCTGCTTTGTGCGACTGCAACAAATCGGTCAAGGCGCGTTTACCGCGGGCAGTCAGACTTTCTACTGCGCGCGGGCCAATGTCCATGATTTCGGCGATTTGCGGATTGGACAAGCCTTCCAGGTGGCGCAAGGCCACCGCCTGTGCCTGCCGTTCGGGCAGTTGCGCCAAGGCCCAAGCGAGCGCTTGGGTCCGGCTGGCGTTTTGCAATCTGGCGTCAGCGCCGGGGCTGGGGTCCGCAGGTTCGGCAACCTCGTCCAGCCCGACCCCGCCGCGCAGCCGCAACCTGTCTGTGCACAGGTTCGCCACCACACGGTACAGCCACGTGGTCACCTGCCCGCGCGAGGCGTCCCAGTCGGGTGCGATTTTCCACAACCGCAGCATC
This sequence comes from uncultured Roseobacteraceae bacterium, assembly GCA_964022195.1. Classification (GTDB taxonomy): domain Bacteria; phylum Pseudomonadota; class Alphaproteobacteria; order Rhodobacterales; family Rhodobacteraceae; genus Yoonia. The sequence continues at coordinate 17,838 of CAXIAS010000011.1, read as the reverse complement.
GCCTCTTGGGCGACATCATCGGCCTCGGCGCGGTTTTGCAACATGCGCATGGCCTGCCCCACAATCCGCGGCAGCAGGCTGTCGGCCAATTGCCGTGCCGCCGCCGCATCGCCCGCAGCATAGGCCGCCAGCAATCCGGCATCGTGGTCCATTGACCCTGAGGACGCGTTACGTGTCATGCCCACCTGTCGTAACGGCAACCAAGAAGGCGTGCAACGGATGCGGCGCCTTGGCACCGCATCCAGAGTTCTAGTTGCCACCGCGACCATTGCCCTTGCCTTTGCCTTTGCCGCCACGTTTGCCCATTTGTTCAAACTCTTCGGCTGACAGGGACCCGTTTTCATCCGCATCCGCATGGTCAAAAGCGTGTTCCATCCGGCGCATCATCCGGCCTTGGCCACGTTTTTGGGGCATCTCGTCTGCTTGCAAAACGCCATCACCATTCTCGTCGTGTTTCTCGATCATTTTGGCGATCCGGCCCGCTTGTCGTGCCGTCGCTGCGGCGGCCAACTCGTCCGCGGACAGGGCGCCGTCGCCGTTTGTATCTGCGCTTGCGAACCGGTTGGCGCCTGCGTTCTGGATCTCTTGCAGGGTCAGTTCACCGTTCCCATCCGCGTCTAACGTGGCAAAGTCCGGACGATCCATGCCGCCCTGCCGGCCAAAGGCCGCCGCATCAAAAGCCGTCAGTGTCATGCCTGCGGCCAATGCCGCTATTAATACTTGGGTTTTCATCTGTTCGTTCCTCTGTGTGTCGACAACCGTTTTTCGGGCTGACAGGGGTTATACGGGCGCGTGCGCCGGTTCCGTCGAAAAAACTTGGACACCCTGCGACGCCCTGCCCCATTTTCACTGCCGCCAAGACACCACATGTGTTAGACACAACGATTATGGACCCAGACATGACTGATATTCCCCTGACCGAACGACCAACCAAACCTGCCATGTGGCGCGGTTTTCGCCGTCAATGCCCCAGCTGCGGCGAAGGCACGTTGTTTGACGGCTATCTCAAGGTGCAAGACGAATGCCCCGCCTGCGGAGAAGAGCTGCACCATCACCGCGCAGACGACGGGCCGGCCTATCTGACCATTCTGGTGGTCGGGCATTTGCTTGCCATATTGATCCACGTCACATGGACGGCGTTTCGTCCCGATCCTTGGGTTATGGCCACAGTGTTTACTGTGTTTTGCGTGTCGCTGTCATTGTATCTGTTGCCGCGCCTCAAGGGTGTGGTGGTCGCGATCCAGTGGTCGCGCCGGATGCACGGGTTTGGCGGGTCCAAGTGACGACCCACGTCCCCATAAAGGACGCGGCAACCGTCATCATTATGCGTGACATGCCGCAAGGTCCGTCCGTTTTGATGGGCCAGCGCGGCGCTCGCGCTGTCTTTATGCCTGGAAAATTCGTGTTTCCGGGCGGCGCGATTGACCCCAATGACGCGCTGACCCCCGCGCCGGATCTGAACCCGCAATGCAGGGACCGCCTGTCCGAACATAGCCGTCTGCCCCCGCAAACCATCGCCGCCGCCGCGATCCGCGAGCTATGGGAAGAAACCGGTCAGGTTCTGGGCACCAAGGGCGTGTGGCCCGATCCCCCCCAAGGCTGGCGCGGTTTTGCGGCCACGGGTCATATCCCTGATGCCGCCGCGATGCGGTTCTTTTTCCGCGCGGTCACCCCGATTGGGGCGCCGCGCCGGTTTGACGCGCGGTTCATGTTGGCCCACGCCCGTGATCTGGTGACCGATCCTGACGATTTTTCCGGCGCCGAGGACGAGCTGTCGCATTTGCAGTGGATACCGTTGCCGCGCGCGCGCGATTTCGACCTGCCGTTCATCACCCAAGTCGTTCTGGCCGAGCTGTCAGCTTTCCTGACTGACCCTGATGCCCCCCGCGACGTGCCGTTTTTCGCAAATGAGGACGAACGGCATCTGGTCCGCCATTTGGGCGGGGTGTCGCCCCTATCAGGCGACTAGCACCAACAACAAGATGCTGATCGTGAGCAGGGTCAAGCCTTGCCATTCGCGCCGCGTGATCGTCTCGGAAAATACAAACGCGCCGATCGCGATGGAAAACAACAGCTCGATTTGCCCCAACGCATTGACGTAAGCCACTGTTTGCAAAGTGAACGCAGTGAACCAGCAGATCGATCCGATCATCGACATCACCCCGACCAGTGACGCGGTCCGCCATGCCGCGATGACGCGGGTCACCTCGCCACGTTCACGCCACAGCAGCCATGCCCCTAGGGTGATCGTTTGCAATGCGGTCACAAAGGCCAGCGTGACAATCGCCCGATAAAACGTGTCCCCATCGCCCAGCGACAGCGATGCCCCGCGATACCCGTTGCCCGAAAACCCGAACATCAATCCCGACGCAAGGCCCAGTGCCGTCGCGCGGTTCATGATCCGTTTGTGCCATGCCCCGTCCGCCAATGGCGCGTCAGACAGCAGCAAAACGCCCAGAAGCCCCAGTAAAATAGCGCCCAGCCCCGCCCAGCTGATAATATCCCCCAAGATCGCAAAGCCGATCAAAGCCGACAGCAGGACTTCGGTTTTCTTGAACGTCATGCCAACCGCAAAGCTGCGGTGCGCAAACAGCGCCACGACGCAGACGGTGCCCATGATCTGGGATGCCCCGCCCAAGGCCGCATAGCCCCAGAACGCGGGCGGTATGTCGGGGGCGCCCTGCCCTGTTGCATTGGCGTATAGGATCGCGATCACCGCAACCAAGGGCGCCGAATAGACAAACCGCGCGAATGTGGTGCCTGCTGTCGACAGTCGCGTCGACTTGAGCTGCTTTTGCAGCATAAAGCGCAGCGATTGTGCAAAGGCTGCAGCCAGTGTGATCGGGATCCAGTAGTCCATGACGCCTTATGCGCTGCGGCGGCGGGGATGCCTAGACCTTGGGGTCGGGGTTTTCTGTATGCCCGTCGACCGAAATCACCTGACCCGACACCATGCGTGACGCGGGCGTGCCGAGGAACAGCGCCATATTGGCGACATCCGACGCTTCGACAAAGCTGCGCATCGAGGTGCCAGCAGCGTAGCCGTCATAGACCTGATCGCGGGTCATGCCCTTGGCGGCCGCTTCGCGTTCCAGCACGCCGTCCATACGCGGGCCTTCGACGGCACCGGGGCATATGGCGTTAGCGCGGATGCCGTAGGGCCCCAGTTCCATTGCGGTGGTTTTCATCAACCCGATGATCGCCCATTTGGCCGCAGAATAGGGCGCGCGATTGGGGTAGCCATGGATACCTGCTGTCGACGACGTATAGATTATCGCACCACAGCGCGCGGATTTCATCAAAGGGGCTGCGTATTTCGTGGCTAGAAACGCGCCTTCTAGGTTCACGGAAACGCAGGCGCGCCAGTCGGTTAGTGCTACGTCTTCGACCAATGCTGTCGGCCCTGCAATGCCTGCGTTGGCGCATAGAACATCCAGACCGCCCGCCTGTTTGATGGTGTCGAACAAGGCGCTGACGGCGTCTTCATCGCTGGCGTCGACGCGGTGGCAGTGCCAGTCGGCGGGGGCTGTGGCCAGCGCATCGGCGTCGACATCGGTGATCCAGACCTCGAACCCTGCGTCATCATAGGCCTGAGCCATGGCGCGGCCGATGCCCGAGCCGCCTGCGGTGATCAGGACGCGACTCATTTGGTGCCGATTGCTTTGCCAGCGCCTTGGGGCGTGGGCAGCTGCGCATGGGCGTCGGCAATTGCCCCCAGATTGGCCGCGATATGCGCCGCCGGATCGGACGCGCGGCGGGTGTCGAGGCTGACGTGGATCAACATATGTTCACCCGTCGCAAGCAAGCGGTCCCCATCAAACATCCGGTGGAACAGCTGCATTTTCTTGCCCGCCCCCAGCAGGACTTGGGTGTCGATATGGATCAGCGTGCCCGCGTGGACTTCGTCCAGATGGCGGATGTGGGTTTCGGCGGTGAAATAGCTGCCACCCTTGGCGATATAGTCCGCATCGCAGCCCACAATCGCCATCAGCCTGTCGGTCGCGTCGCCAAAGGCTTGTAAATACCGCGCCTCGTTCATGTGGCCGTTGTAATCGGTCCAATCCAGTGGCACCGCGCGGCGCACGGTTTCAATCGGTTGGCTGCTGTCGGCGGGCATGGTGGCGGGGGCGCCGATGCGCGTGTCTTGGGCATTTAGCAACGCCCCTGCCCCGAAATCCTGCGCCTTGAGCCCGCGCAAGATGCTGACAAGGTTATTGTCGCGCGCGCGTTCCAGTTCGCGTATGCTCAGGTGCCCTGATTGCGCATCCGACTGGTCGGCGATCTGGTCGATCAGATCATCGGTCAGGTCGGGCACATCCATCAGTTTGGTCCACGGCCACGACAGGCAAGGGCCAAATTGTTCGATAAAATGGCGCATCCCCGCCTCGCCGCCGGCAATGCGGTAGGTTTCAAACAGCCCCATCTGCGCCCAACGCAAGCCAAAGCCGTAGCGGATCGCATTGTCAATTTCTGTCGTGGTGGCGATGCCGTCTTTGATCAGCCACAGCGCCTCGCGCCAGACGGCCTCAAGGAAACGATCTGCGATATGTGCGTCGATTTCAGCCCGCACATGCAACGGATACATGCCCAGTGAAGTCAGGATTTCCTTGGCCTTTTCAACCAGTTCCGGCGGGTTCTGGTCGGTTGGCACCAGTTCGATCAGTGGCAACAGATAGACAGGGTTGAACGGGTGTGTGACCACGATTTGTTCGGGGCGACTGGCGCAGCCCTGCAATTCGGACGGTTTGAAACCCGAGGTGGACGACCCGATTATCGCCTCTGCGGGGCAGTGTTCTTGCCGCGTTTGATAGTCTTTGCGTTTCAGGTCGAGCCGTTCCGGCACGCTTTCTTGGATCCAAGTCACACCGTCCACGGCATCCGACATCGTTTCATGGAATGTCAGCTGCCCTTCGGCGGGCAGCGCCACGTCGGACAGACCCGGCAACGAGCGGCGCGCGTTGTCCAGAACCTCGCCGATTTTGCGCTGTGCTTGCGGGTCGGGGTCAAAGACACGCACGTCCCAGCCCATAAGCAGGAACCGTGCGGCCCATCCACCGCCAATGACGCCGCCGCCGATAATGGCTGCCGATTTCCCCATGTCGTCGTTCCTTATGTGTGTGGTCGTCAGGCGTCTGATGCCGCCTGCGCGTTCGGGTGGTCGAATTCATCTGCGGGCACTGGTTCGCCGCGCACATTGGGGTCGCAGGCGACCATCGGGCTGCCTTGGTCACGGATTATCAGGCCACCGCGTGCGCGGCATTGCTCGAAGGACATATTGCTACCGAGCACCAGAAATTCGCGAAACCCGCCGCCCGAGCCAGAGCCGCCACCGCCCATGGACCCCATCGCTGCCTCGTCACAGCCCGCCAAGGCCAAACCCATTACACACCCAAAAACGACTCGCTTCATTGCGGAACCTCCATCAATCGGGTCAGATCATAGCCGTTAAAGTCCAGAACTTCACGCGCCGCGTTCAATCTGTCTGTCGGAATTTGCGGGGTGCGGTTCAAAATCCACCCTGATTTGCCATCTGGCGCGCCGACAACGGCGGTCCGGTAGCCTTCGTCGACCCATAGGACCCAATAATCGGCCGCCCCGAATGGCACAGACGGGAAACTGACAGCAAGCCGTCCGGGCCCTACGATTTCGGCGCGTCCTTCGATCCGGCTGGCGACTGAGCCGTCGGGTTTTCGGCAGATGTTCAGGACGGATACCGACCCGTCATCGTTCATCCCGTAGGTCGCCGTCACGCCGACGCAGCCGCGTTCAAAGAACACCGGATAGCGCGCGACCTCATACCATGTGCCCAAATAGCGGGCGGGATCAAACACCGCCTTGGACGCGATTGGCACGTCGGTGTTGCGGTAGACTTCGCCCAAGCGGCCCAGTTGTTCGCCCTCGAATGGGGTGGCACAGGCAGCTAGGGCCAAGAGGGCCGCGGCGGCGTATTTCATGCCGACACCGGTGCGCGTTTGGTCAGGCCGAGGTTCTTGCGCACCTCATCAGGGCCAATGACCCGCGCGCCCAGATTTTCGATGATCCCAACCGCCCGTTCAACCAGCTGCGCGTTGGTTGCCAGAACGCCGCGATCCAGCATCAGGTTGTCCTCTAGCCCGACACGCACGTTGCCGCCCGCCAGCACAGAGGCCGCGACATATGGCATTTGCGAGCGCCCGAGCCCAAAGGCGCTGAAGGTCCAGTCATCAGGCACGTTATTCACCATCGCCATAAATGTATTAAGGTCATCAGGTGCCCCCCAAGGCACGCCCATGCACAATTGCACCAGCGCGGGGCTGTCCAGAACACCGTCTTTGACAAGCTGTTTTGCATACCAAAGGTGCCCTGTATCAAAGGCTTCGATCTCGGGTTTGACGCCCAGTTCGGTCATCATCCGCCCCATCGCTGTCAGCATACCGGGCGTGTTGGTCATGACATAATCGGCCTCGGCGAAATTCATCGTGCCACAGTCGAGGGTGCAAATCTCGGGCAGGCATTCGGCCACATGGGCCACCCGTTCGGTGGCGCCAACCATATCTGTGCCCGCGATGGTGGGCAGCGGGTTTTCGTCGCCGCCGAATACGATGTCCCCGCCCATGCCAGCGGTCAGGTTCAGGACCATATCCACCTCGGAGGCGCGGATGCGGTCGGTCACTTCGCGGTAGAGCGCCAGATCACGGCTGGGTGCGCCGGTGTCGGGGTCGCGCACGTGGCAATGCACCACAGCGGCACCCGCCTTGGCGGCATCAATCGCACTGTCGGCGATTTGTTGCGGCGAACGCGGCACGTGCGGGCTGCGGTCTTGGGTGCTGCCGGATCCGGTGATGGCGGCTGTGATGAAAACGTCGCGGTTCATTTGCAGGGGCATGATTCTGTCCTTTGGCTTTGCTCAGACTATCGGCAACCTGCGACCCTCATGCCATGCAAATTTGCGATGTTTTGTGCAATTTTCTCTGGCTGTTGACTTGGACGCTGTAACATTGGATTTATTGCCTCATGACTTGCACGCCAACATACGCCCGATTTTATCGCTCGCTTACATAGCGGCGGGTCATCTATTCCAGAACGATGTGATCAACAGCCGCGTTATGGGGTGGTGTTTTTTTTGGCTTTTTCTTGGGCCGACAAAGGAAAGACAATGACGACAGTATCCCAAGCCACCCCAGCCGATCTACGCGACATCCAAGCGATGGTTCAGGCTTTGACCAGCTATCACGGGGACACGGCCAATGCCTCGCTGGAATGGTTGCAGGCTGTGTTTTTTGACACGCCTTGTTGCGGGGCTGCGTTTATAGCGCGGGTAAATGGCGTGGCGGTTGGCTATGCGGGCGTCATCCAGCGCCCGTGTATTCACGACGGGACCTACAGGTTCGACATCCAGCACCTTTACATAAGCGAGACATTTCGCGCCCAAGGGATCGGTCGCGCGTTGATCGCGGCGGCCAAGGAGTTTGCCGCAGGGTTTGGCGCCAAGGGGCTGACCATCGGCACCGACCCCGACAATAAAGTGGCCCAAGCCGCCTATCGCGGCATGGGACTAGAGGAACTGACAGGCAACGGCCCGCGCTACTGGATCGCGCTGGATCAGTAGGGCAATGGGTGGGCTTGGTGGGCGTCGTGGATGTCTGCCAAGACCTCATCCCCCAGCACAAGGTCGCGGCCCTTTAGCAGATGCGCCAATTGGTCTGATGTGGTCGCACCAAAGATCGCGGACACCGCGAACGGGCGGCTGCGCTGCCAAGCCAGCGCCATATGCGCAAGGTCCAGCCCGTGTTTGGCGGCGATGGCGGCATAGGCCTCGACCGCGGCGTCACAGCGCGCGGTGGCCCGTCCGCTCATGTCGGGGTTGTCGGCTTTGCGACTGCCTGCGGGAACGGCACCGTTGCGGTATTTGCCTGTCAGGATACCTGCCGCCAATGGCGAGAACGACAGCAATGTGACGTCTTCGTTCACCGCCATCTCAGCGCTGTCCAGATCATACAGGCGACACAAGAGCGAATATTCGTTTTGCACAGATGCCATACGCGGATAGCCGTTTGCCTCGGCCACGTCGATCCATTTGGTCATGCCCCACGCGCTTTCGTTGGACATGCCGATGGCGCGGATTTTGCCCGCCTTTTGGGCCCTATCCAGCGCCTCGAGGATTTCGGCCATATGATCCAGCGTCTGTTGCCGGTTCTGGCCCGATGGGTCAAAGGCCCAGTTTTGCCGGAACATATAGGACCCGCGCAGGGGCCAGTGCATTTGATAGAGGTCGATGTAATCGGTCTGCAAACGTTTGAGCGACGTATCAATCGCCTCGTCGATGACCTGCGCGTCGTAGCCCGCCCCGCCGCGCACCCAGCCGGGGTTGTCGCCCGATACTTTGGTCGCGATCACCAGATCGTCGCGGCGGCCAGATTTGGCGATCCATGTGCCGATGACCTTTTCTGAATCGCCCACGGTTTCCGCAAGGATAGGAGAGACCGGATACATTTCTGCCGTGTCGGCAAAGTTGATACCTGCGTCCAGCGCCATATCGATTTGTTTGTGCGCATCCGCCTGAGGCGTGTGCGTGCTGTAGGTCATGGTGCCAAGGCACCAGTCGCTGACCTGAATATCGGTTCGTCCGAGGGGGATCATTTTCATCTATTGCAGTCCTTTTGGTGGTCAACCCAAGCTAATGTGGCAGACACGGCATGCAAGTGGTGAAATGATGTAGCTGCCAGCCGAGACCATCGATCGACGGCTGGCAGCCCCAATCAAAAGCTGTAGATCGCAGAAATACGTGTGGTGGTCACGTTGGTCCCGAATTCATCGGCCATAAAGTCGCGGATCATCTCGCCGCGCAGGTCAATCGAATTGCTGACCGCGCCTTGCAGACCGACGCCAATATTATAGCCGTCCGCGTTGCCTGCGTCTTGCATGAACCGTGTGCCGCCAATCGCGCCGATCGCTGTCACCGACCCTAGGTCAAAGCCGCCCATTAGCCGCAGTCGCGCGGTGTCATAGTCGCCGCCGAATGTCGCCGCCGCGCCGTAGTCGGCCTCGACCCCGATAGAAAACGTGCCCATATCCATGGACCCGCCCAGCAACAGGCTGGCGGCCTGTTGGTCGGTGCCCGAGTGGGGCTTGTTATAGTCAACCGCCACACCGGCATAGATGTCTTGGGCCTGTGCAGACCCTGCGTAGCTGACCACGGCCACAACAGCCACAGCCGCAGAAATCAGGAATAGTTTCATGTCGCGCCTCATCGTTTTTTGTTTGTTGTGCCACTAGCATGTAACGGTATCATGTCGATTTACCAGCCCGAGGTGCCGCAATATCTGGCAACCGGCGAAAACCCGCGCTAGAAGAGCGCAATCTTGCCCAAAGGACTGCGAACATGGCCCGTCATCTGATCACCTCTGCCATTCCCTATATCAACGGGATCAAGCATCTTGGAAATCTGGTCGGCAGCCAACTGCCCGCAGATCTATATGCCCGCTACCTGCGCCAGCGCGGTCACGAGGTTCTGTATCTATGTGCCACGGATGAACATGGCACTCCGGCCGAGCTGGCGGCGGCCAAAGCGGGCAAACCTGTGGCGGACTATTGTGCCGAAATGCATGAGGTTCAGGCGCAGATTGCCGAGGGTTTCCGCCTGTCGTTTGACCACTTTGGCCGGTCCAGCAGCCCACAAAACCACAAGCTGACCCAAGCCTTTGCCGGCCGGTTGCACGAGATGGACCTGATCCGCGAAGTGACCGAGGAACAGGTGTATTCCAATGCCGACGGCCGTTTCCTACCGGATCGATACATCGAAGGCACCTGCCCCAATTGCGGGTTTGAGGACGCGCGCGGCGACCAGTGCGACAATTGCACCAAACAGCTGGACCCGACCGACTTGATTGATGCACGCTCGACCATTTCGGGGTCCACCGATTTGGAAGTCCGCGAAACCAAACATTTGTATTTGCGCCAATCCGCTGTTCGGGACCAGATAGCCGACTGGATCGACACCAAGGCCGATTGGCCGATCCTGACGACTTCGATCGCCAAAAAGTGGCTGACCGATGGCGACGGGCTACAAGACCGCGGCATCACCCGTGACCTGAATTGGGGCGTGCCTGTCAAAAACGGCGAGGCCGATTGGCCGGGCATGGAGGGCAAGGTGTTTTACGTCTGGTTCGACGCGCCCATCGAATACATCGCCTGTGCCCAAGAGTGGGTCGATGCAGGCAAAGGCGACGATTGGGAACGTTGGTGGCGCACCGACAAGGGCGCAGACGACGTGATCTACACCCAGTTCATGGGCAAGGACAACGTGCCGTTCCACACCCTGTCGTTCCCCGCCACCATCATGGGCATGGATCAGGACTGGAAACTGGTCGATTACATCAAATCGTTCAACTACCTCAACTATGACGGTGGCCAGTTCAGCACCTCGCGCGGGCGCGGTGTGTTTATGGATCAGGCGCTCGAATTGCTGCCCGCCGACTATTGGCGCTGGTGGCTCTTGTCTCACGCCCCCGAGAGCCAAGACGCTGAATTCACGTGGGAAAACTTTCAAACGGATGTGAACAAGGATCTGGCCGATGTCTTGGGTAACTTTGTTAGCCGCATCACTAAGTTTTGCCGGTCCAAGTTTTCCGAGGCCGTGCCAGACGGTGGCGCCTACGGCCCTGCCGAAGATCAACTGATCGCGGATCTGACCGCCAAACTGATCGAATATCAGGGCCATATGGACGCAATGGACGTGCGCAAATCCGCCGCTGATCTGCGCGCGATCTGGGTGTTGGGCAACGAATACCTGCAATCTGTCGCCCCGTGGACGACATTCAAAACCGACCCGGAAACAGCCGCCATGCAGGTCCGTCTGGGCCTGAACCTGTGCCGTCTATACGGTGTGCTGTCGGCGCCATTCATCCCCGATGCCAGCGCCGATATTCTGGCGGCGATGGGTGCGTCCGACGCGCAGTGGCCCGACGACATCGCAGCAGCGGTCGCAGCCCTGCCCGCCGGTCACGCGTTCACCGTGCCCGACATCACATTCCGCAAAATCACCGACGACGAGCGCGTCGAATGGTCGGAACGGTTTGCAGGCACCCGCGACTAAGCCTGAATTCCCGACGTATCGGCAAAGAACATGGCTTGGCTCACTGCGGACATGACCGTTTTGTCGCTATAGGGTTTGGGGATCACAAACGCGGGTTCGTTGCCAATGCCAGTGGTCATCCGTTCGGGGTAGGCTGTGATATAGATCGTGGGGACAGTCCCTGCGGCCTGAAGAATGTCAGCAACAGCGTCGATACCTGACGACCCGTCAGCGAGCTGGATATCGGATAGAATCAAATCCGGCTTTTCCATTTGGGCCAGTAAAACCGCCTGTTCATATGTCGCGGCGGCGCCAATCACCGAATGCCCCAGATTGACCAGAATATCCTGCAATTCCATCGCGATGACCGGTTCGTCTTCGATCACCAGAATTTTGCCCGACATTGCGGACTGCATTTCCGAATAGGCCGTGTCGAGCAGACGACTGACGGTCGCGTGGGATTCGCCCAAAATCTCGGCGATTTCGGCGATCTCGAATTCCTCGACGGTGTTGAGTAGCAGCGCCTCGCGACTAAGCGGCGTAACCGCGTTCAAATAGGTTTGGGCCTGTTGCGTCTCGGGGTCGTCACCAACCAACGATGGGGCCCCCTGTGCATGCCACACTGTGTGAAAGGCCCGGAACAATACCACCCGAAGCGACGACGATTTCAGCTCTGATGTTGCAGTGTCGCCCAGAAATTCCAATGTGGCCTCAGCGAACCTGTCACCATCGCGCTGCGTGCCCGTCAGGCTGCGCGCATAGCGCCGCAAGTCTGGCAGGACCAAAAACAACTGCGCTGAAATATCCTCAAATCGATTATTTTCGCTCATAGTTTCGAATTTCCCCTAGGTGGAATTACCGTGTCAAACTAACCTTTACAAAGAATAACGTTCAACAAAAATGGGTGAAAACCGCTCATCATGTCTGACAAAGACCGCAAACCAGAGGTGGATCGCCTGATAGATGATAACCTCCGCCGCGCCTTTCGGCACAAAGCCGAGGAGGAGATTCCGCAGCGGCTTGTTGATCTTTTGAACAAGCTTCGGGACGAAGACAGCACATCGAAAGGCGATGATTGATTTGAGCGATCATCGCAACCCAAAAGAAGAAATCGTGGATTTCCTGCCCCAGATGCGGGCGTTTGCCATCAGCCTGACACGTAATCCGGATACAGCGGACGATCTGGTTCAGGACGCTTTGGTCAAAGCATGGCGTGGTTTTGGGTCATTCCAGACGGGAACGAATTTGCAGGCATGGTTGTTCACGATTATCCGCAACACGTTTTATTCCGATCTGCGCCGCAGCCGGCGACAAATCGGCGCCCATCAGAGCGACGGTCTGGACACGTTGTCGGTTGGCCCTAGCCACGACGGACGCCTCGTGATGCGGGACTTTCAGCGGTCGTTCGACAAGTTGCCCTCTGAGCAAAGAGAGGTCCTTGTTCTGGTTGCGGCCATTGGCCTGAGCTACGAAGAGGCCGCGGCGACATGCGGTGTGCCGGTCGGCACAATCAAGAGCCGGATCAACAGGGCACGCGCGCGACTGGCCAAGATGGTGGACATTTTTGATAGCTACGAGCCGCTGTAATATGTCCCGTCATATTTGCCGCTTTGGCAACGCCGGCCCTGAAAACAGCACCCTGGCGCGGTTGCTATTGGATAACCCCGCATTTCTGCTAGGGTCTTGGCAAATCTGATAATATTGTGAGGAAAAAATGATTAATACCTTTGCCAAGGGCGCTGCCCTGATGATTTCGCTGGGCTTGGGATCTGCTGTTTCTGCGGCAGGTTGCATCACTGACAAAGGCAGTTTTGGCACTTATAAACAGGGGCTGGCGCAAGACGCCGCATCAGCAGGTGTAGGCCAGCGCGGCATGCAGGCATTGGCCAGCGCTCAGTTGTCCGGCATCACATGGCGGTTTGAATCGCGCCCCAGCAGCCAAACCGGCGTCAGTTATGGTGACCCGGCTGAATTTCTAGCCAAGCGCACCCAATCCACGGCCCAAGCCTTTGTCGACGGCGCGATGCGCAAGGTCCGCAACAATCCAAACACTTTTGCCACGCTCGAGCGTCAATACGGCGTGCCTGCGGGCATTCTGGCGACGATCTGGGGGCTCGAGACGTCTTGGGGCGGCTATCTGGGCAACAGCCCGATTGTGGGCTCTGCTGTGACCCTTGCATCCTATTGCCGCCGCCACCCGCGGTTCGAAAGCCACGCCATCGCCGCGATGAAGCTGGTGGATGCGGGTGTCATCACCGCCAACACCCGTGGCGGTCCCAGCGGCGAGCTGGGCCATATGCAGTTCCTTGCGGGCAATTGGGCCCGTTACGGCGTTGACGCCACAGGCGACGGTAAGGCCGACCCCTACAGCGCGGTCGACGCCATGGCATCTGCTGCCAACATGCTGCAGGCCAACGGCTGGCGTGCGGGCCAACCATTTGGTCAGGGCACAGCCAATTTCGAGGTCTTGTCTGTTTGGAATGACAGCGGCAACTATCAACGCGCTATCGCCTATGCCGCAACCGAGATCGAGCGTCAGCGCTAAGGTGGTGCCCCCGGCCGGACTCGAACCGGCACGGCCATACGGCCAAGAGATTTTAAGTCTCCAGTGTCTACCATTCCACCACGGGGGCACGCTTACTTCCTAAGCGTGCCTGCGGTGCCTTGCAACGGTAATTGGACCTAAATATCGGTCCCGTCGGGTTCGATTATGAAACGCCGCTCGCCCAGCCACGGATTTAGGGTCAATGCTTGGCGCAGCGAGGCGTTTGCCTCGCTCTGACGGCCCAGCCCCAACAATGTCAGCCCGCGCCCTGACAAGGCGGCGATATGGTTCGGGATCAGATCGATTGCGCGGTTCAAATCCACCAATGCCGCCTCGTAGTCCCGCCGCAAAAAGCTGGCAAAGGCGCGCTGGTTGTAGCCTTCGGCGTAATCGGGACAATAGGCAACCAAGTCGTTGAACAAATCGCGCGCGCCTAGAAAATCATTGGCCTTGCGCCGCTGCATGCCGTGATCCAGCAGGGTCTGGGCGATGTCATCGGGGGCATCCAGCCACAAGTCCCACAGCGTTTGGGTCAAAGGGGCGGCTTGGGTCGGGCTGTTTGTCGATTGCAGCTGCTCGACCAACGCGGCCATCGCGTCGGCATGGTCAGGTGCAGGCGGGCAGGTTTGCGCCAGCGCAGGTGCCCCAAACACGATCAAAAGCATCCATTTCATGCCTCATCATTTGTTACAAACCTCGCCCAAGTCAAATCACGATGATCCAGAGGGTCCAAGCGGGTCGACCCCTTCCTCTTTGACCGCCTGCATCGCCACATAGGTCGACGTGTTCGACACATGCGGCAAGGTCGAGATTTTCTCGGCCAGAACCGCGCGATATCCAGTCATCCCCGCAGTGCGGACCTTGATCAGGTAGTCGAATGTCCCTGCGATCAGGTGGCATTGCTCGATCTCGGGGATTTTCATCACCGCAGCATTAAACGCCGCAAGCGCCGCCTCGCGGGTGTCTGTCAGTTTAACCTCGACAAAGGCGACATGGTCGCGGTCCAGCTGGATCGGATCATAGATCGCCCGATACCCGCGGATTACTCCGGTATCCTCGAGCCGTTTAAGCCGTGCTTGGGTCGGGGATTTGGACAGGCCAATGCGCTGCGCAAGCGCGGTGACGCTGATCCGGCCCTCAATTGTCAACACATCGAGAATCTTGCGGTCAAAAGGATCCAACCCAGCGGTTCGTTCGGTCATGAATAATCTCTCATTTTGGTCCATATGGCTGCATTGCGCGCAGATAGCGGTCGAAATGACTTTTCACAAGGGGGTATCTTAGGCCATCAATGACCTTAGCGAGGGTATCGACATGCCAACCACTTCCCTATCCGACATCCGCCAACAAATCGACGCCGACATATATGCAGATGAGGCGCGCACGGTTGATCGTTTGACCGATCTGGCCGCGCTGACGCCCGCGGATCGTGTGCGCATATGTGATCGCGCGGCGGACCTGGTCAGTAACATCCGTGCCAGCACAGAACCGGGCCTGATGGAGGTGTTTCTGGCCGAATACGGGTTGTCGACGGACGAGGGGATCGCGCTGATGTGTCTGGCCGAAGCCCTGCTGCGGGTGCCGGATGCAGACACGATTGATGCCTTGATCGAGGATAAAATCGCACCCTCGGACTGGGGCAAGCACCTTGGGCATTCCGCGTCGTCGCTGGTCAATGCGTCAACTTGGGCGCTGATGCTGACGGGGCGTGTGCTGGACGACGAAACCCCCGGTGTGACCCGCCACCTGCGCGCGGCGGTCAAGCGTTTGGGCGAGCCTGTCATCCGCACCGCCGTGGGCCGCGCGATGCGTGAGATGGGCAAGCAATTTGTACTGGGCGAGACCATCACCAAGGCGATGGATCGTGCCACAGGCATGCAGGACAAAGGGTTCACCTATTCCTATGACATGTTGGGCGAAGCCGCCCGCACGGATGCCGATGCCCGTGCCTATCACCTGTCGTATAGCCGCGCGATTTCCGCCATCGCCCAGCATTGCACCTATGACAGTGTTGCCCAGAACCCCGGCATTTCAGTCAAACTATCGGCCCTGCACCCCCGCTATGAGGTCGCCCAAGAGGCCCGCGTGATGGCTGAATTGGTGCCTCGCGTGCGCGCCTTGGCGATGCTGGCCAAATCTGCAGGCATGGGGTTCAACATCGACGCCGAAGAGGCCGACCGCTTGTCCTTGTCGCTAGATGTGATTGACGCCGTCTTGTCCGAACCCGCCCTGTCGGGATGGGACGGGTTTGGCGTGGTGGTCCAAGCCTACGGTCAACGCGCGGCCCACGTGTTGGATTACCTGAATGCACTGGCTGTCAAACTGGACCGCAAGATCATGGTCCGCCTTGTAAAAGGCGCCTATTGGGACGCCGAGATCAAACGCGCCCAAGTCGAAGGTATGGACGGGTTCCCGGTCTTTACAACCAAACAGCACACCGACATCAGCTATATCGCCAATGCCCGCAAGCTATTGGGCATGACCGACCGTATCTATCCACAGTTTGCCACCCATAACGCGCATACTGTGGCTGCGATTCTTGATCTGGCGGATACGATGGGCAAAACTCCTGCAGACTATGAATTCCAGCGTCTGCATGGCATGGGCGAAACCCTGCACACATTGGTTCTGGATGCCAATAAAACCCATTGCCGGATCTACGCCCCCGTCGGCGCCCACGAGGACCTGCTGGCCTATCTGGTGCGTCGCCTGTTGGAAAACGGCGCCAATTCCAGCTTTGTGAACCAGATCGTGGACGAGGAAATCCCCCCCGCCGAGGTCGCCGCCGACCCGTTCGCCGCCGCCGACGATTTTCCGCTTCCCAACGGCCCCGACCTGTTCCAGCCGCAGCGTGCGAACTCCAAAGGGTTTGACCTGACGCACCGGCCGACGCTGGACCAAATCGATGCAGAGCGCGACAGCTTTTTGAACACAGAATTTTTAGGGCACCCTGTGACGTCATCTTGGCTCGAAAATTCCGCCCATGGGGCACATCCGCAACCGGTCCTGAACCCTGCTCATCAGCAAGCCATCGGTCACGTGCACACAGCCACCAAGGCCGATATCGACGCCGCATTGGACGCAGCCACCCCGTGGACGGCCCCCGCAGCGACCCGCGCGGCGGCCCTGAACGCCACGGCAGACGCCTATGAGGCCCACGCAGGCGAGCTGTTTGCCATCCTTGCCCGCGAAGCTGGCAAATGCCTGCCCGACGCTGTGGCGGAGTTGCGCGAAGCGGTGGATTTCTTGCGCTATTACGCCGCCAATATCGACAGCGGCAAACAGGGGCGCGGGATTTGGACCTGCATCAGCCCATGGAATTTCCCCTTGGCGATTTTCACCGGACAGATCGCGGCGGCATTGGCCGCAGGCAATGCGGTCTTGGCCAAACCTGCCGAACAGACCCCGATTATCGCGACACGTGCCGTGCAGTTGATGCATGAGGCCGGCGTTCCTGTCGCCGCGCTACAGCTGTTGCCCGGTGCGGGGGATGTTGGCGCGGCGCTGACATCGGACGCGCGGATCAAGGGCGTGGCCTTTACCGGATCGACCGCCACGGCGCTGAAAATCCGCACGACAATGGCCCAGAACTGCGCCCCCGGCACCCCGCTGATTGCGGAAACCGGCGGGTTGAATGCAATGATCGTTGACAGCACCGCCTTGCCCGAAGCGGCGGTCACCGACATCGTCAATGGCGCGTTCCGCTCTGCGGGACAGCGCTGTTCGGCCACCCGGTGCCTTTATGTGCAAGAGGACATCGCCGAAGGTGTTTTGAAGATGCTGCGCGGCGCAATGGACGAGCTGACGGTTGGTGATCCTTGGCATCTGTCAACCGATCTGGGCCCTGTCATCGACGAGACCGCCCGCGCCGGTATCCAAGATTATATCGATGCAGCACAGGCCGAGGGCCGCCTGATCCATGCGTTGGACACACCCGAGGGCGGCACGTTTATTGCCCCGACGGTGATCCGCATCGACGGTATCGCCCAGATGACCCGAGAGATCTTTGGCCCTGTCTTGCATGTCGCCACCTATAAGGCCTCCGAGCTGGACGATGTGATCGCGGCCATCAATGCCACAGGTTACGGTTTGACCTTTGGTCTGCACACGCGGATCGACGACCGCGTCCAAGACATCGTGGAAAAGGTCGAGGCGGGCAATATTTACGTCAACCGCGATCAAATCGGTGCCGTGGTCGGCAGCCAGCCGTTTGGCGGCGAAGGCCTGTCAGGCACCGGCC
>CAXIAS010000010.1:0-45725 GCA_964022195.1 uncultured Roseobacteraceae bacterium | reverse complement strand
AACGAAACGGCCGACCCCAGCATCACGCTGTACGATGCAGACGGCCAAGAATTGGCGTCAAATGATGACTACGACGGGCTGAACTCTCGGATCGATGTCTCGGCACCGCTCGCTGCAGGCGACTACTGTGTTACCATCGCAGCCCTTAGCGACGAAAGTGCGCCGATTGACCTGCTTATCGACATATACGACCCCGAGGCGGCCCTTGCCGCGCTGTATGCCCGTGGCGAAGCCGCACCGCCACTGGACGGATCGGTGCCAGTCACCGATTTGGGGCCGCTGGCCTCGCGTATGCGACAGGATGTGCAACTCACCGATGACGCCAGCTGGTTTACTGTCGACGTGCCTGAAGCAGGCCTGCTGTTGATCGAGGCCATCGCACCTGCTGGCAAGGGAGACCCATGGCTCGTCTTGTTCGACGACTTTGGCCGTCAGTTGGCCCAAAATGATGACAACGGCGAAAATCTGGATGCCATGATCACCGCCAAGGTTCAGTCCGGCGTTTATATGGTCGGCGTAAAGGACGTGGGCAACGGGTCCACAGGCCAGGTCCGCCTGCTTATGGAACGGTTCGTACCTGCCGCGCCCTAGGCCGTGCTTACGCCAAATCACACCGCATGACCTCCCTTTGGCCGTGCGCGTAGTGGTGTAGATTTCACAGTGGCTGCGGATCGCGGCCAGTGACTGGGTTGCCCGAACAAGTTCCGTCGCGATACCGCGAGCACGACAGGCAGGGTCAACGACCAACCCGATCAGCCACGGTCCTTGGCCCAGCGCTGTTTGACCAAACGACCTATCGGCTAGCGCTACCGTTCCCACCACGTGATCCCCGTCCAACGCGGCCAGTCCAACTGGCAATCCGGTAGCATCTGCGCGGGACAAAACCTCGGCTGTCGCATCCCCCTTGCCATCGGGGCCATAATGCTCGGGCCAGCAAGAAACCATCAGCCCAGCAACCGCGAGGCGTTGGGCTGATGACAGACTTGTTAGTGGCGCGATCTGCGTCCGCGTCACTGCGCGACGAGCAGGAACACAACCGCCTGCTGGTTCAGGTAGCCGGTAATTGGCATACCACGCGACTGTTGGAACCGGCGGATTGCGCGGCGGGTCTGATTGTTGAACGTGCCATCCACGCGACCCGGCTCTAGCCCCAAACGTTCCAGCTTGCGCTCGGCCAACTGACGGGTCACCCGGTTCAGCTTGAGCGCGTCCTCGGCCGCCTTGGCACGATCACGGTCGCTTTGCGATGCGCCGTCCTGCTCTAACGCGTTCAAACGTGCCTCGGCCTCTTGCCGGAACGCCCCTTGCGGGAACCGGTTCAGATAGGTGCGATAGCTGCGCGCCGTATTGGTGTTGCGGGCCTGACGCCATGCATCACGATCTGCACGCGCCGCAGTCTGCGCTTTTTCCTCTTCGATTTGCTCAAGCAGGTTTTCAGCCGCGTTCGAATACAGCCCGTCCGGAAACCGTTCCAGATAGTTGCGCAGATCGGCTTCGCGACCACTGACGCCGGTTTCTTCCCAATAGGCGCGGTCGCGACGGTCACGTGCGGCCTGTTCGCGGGCGGCTTCTTCTTCGATCTGGGCCGCGCGCCGGGTCGCTTGGGCGTCGATACGCACGACCTGCTCGTCCGTCAGATAACCTGTTTGGCGAAACCCGTTTTGTTGCTGCCAGTTAGATACAGCCGACCGCGTGCCACGCCCGAAGATGCCGTCTATACCGCGGGTATTGTAGCCCAGCAATGACAGGTCACGCTGGATTTCCTGACGCTGTGCGCGGGTCAGGCCCAAACGATCCTCCAATACGCGATCCGCGCGATTTGGCTCGGCCTTGATCGCGTCGATGGCCTTGCGCGCCGCGTCGGCGTTTGGTCCCCGAGGATACACCTCTAGGTAGGTTTCATAACCAGCCAAAGTATCCAGAGACTGCGCACGGTCCCACATTTGTTGTTCGCGAACGTTTGGTCCGGTAACCGACGGTGATTGCGTTGGATCTTCGACCACGGTCGGCTGCATCACCAGCTCGCGCGGGGCGAACCCATTTAGACGAATTCCCTTGTCGCGCCGGGCCGCGACCATAATGTTTTCGCCAGCGGCCAAAACGCTATCCGTCAAAAAGTCGCTGATGTCATCCGGAGCCCCCCTAAGGACAGTTACGCCTTGCGGAATATCCAACGCGCCGATGCCTTCGCGCAGATCGTTGGAATACCGTTCCTTGGAGTCCTCGTCGTAGCCCAACAACAGAACGGATTCGCCTGGGCGGGCCTCCATGACTTGCAAGACACTTTCGAGCGATAGCGCTTCTCTTTCGATCCCGAATAGCGTGGGCTGGGGCGCAGAAACTGTCATTAGCCAAGTCCGCTTGCCATCGGTTACAAAGCGTCCGGTCAGAGCGGCAACCAGACGGGTCGCAGTTTTGCTCTCTTCTTCGAACTCGGTCATGATACCGCGCATGGCCGACGCCGATCCGTTGCGCAGGGCTTCGGCCTCGTAGCCCGCATCGCGTGCTTGACGCAAATGGTTTACGATTTCGCTTCCGCCGACCAAACGATCAAAGGTCCGGTATCTATCGTTACCAATCAACACAGCCGCATCCTCGGCTGCTGCCGGCAGACCAAATGCTGCAACGATGGCGGTATAGATCAGCTTACGCATGTCGAACTCCTCTGAGATGTTCTTAGGTTTCGTAGGATCGTAAATCCTGGATCACGACCCCGTCACGGGGAATGACATCAGGTTTAACGCAGACCACGTCGCCCCGAAGTTTGAGTATTTCGGAAACGGCGGCATTGGCCGCTGCCTCATCAATGCCAGATCCTTCGATCTGGACTTGCATCGTGTCGGCATCATTGGCGCGGTCCACTATAACGCGGGCGCGAGTTGCGCCATCGACACGGGCGACCAGATCGGCCACCTGTTCGGGGCGCACAAACATGCCTTTGATCTTGGCAGTTTGATCGGCGCGGCCCATCCAGCCCTTGATCCGCATATTGGTGCGACCGCAGGGGGACTGCCCCTCGAGCACCGCACTTAGGTCGCCGGTTGCGAACCGGATCAGCGGATAGTCGGGGTTCAGATTTGTAACAACCACTTCGCCGACTTCACCTGTCGGCACCGGATTCCCTGTGCCAGGGGTGACGATTTCAACAATCACGCCCTCATCGACAATCATACCCTGACCCTCGACGGTCTCATAGGCGATCTGGCCCAGATCCGCGGTGGCATAACACTGCAGACAGGCGATCCCGCGGTCGGCATAGAACTGGCGCAACTGCGGAAACAGCGCTCCGCCGGACACAGCAGCTTTGGTGAATTTCAGTGGCAGGCCCATCTCGTCGGCTTTTTCCAAAATCACCTTGAGGTAATCAGGCGTGCCCGCATAGGCCGTGGTGCCAATATCATGGGCCGCACGCACCTGCAGTTCTGTCTGGCCGGTGCCTGCAGGCAAGACCTGCGCGCCGACAGCGCGCGCGCCGTTTTCAAACATCGTGCCCGCAGGTGTCAGGTGATAGCCAAAACAGTTCTGGATGATGTCGTCCTTGCCAATCCCGCAAGCGGTCAGGAACCGGCCAAACCGCCACCAATCGTGCGCCCGGCTGCCCGGTTCGTAAATCGGACCTGGAGACTGAAATACGTAATCCGCATTGGAAACGCGCATTCCGCCAAATGGGGGCTGTGCCTTTTGCGCAGCAACCAGATCGGATTTGCGCAACACAGGCACGCGGGGCAGATCGGCAAACGATGCCAAGGGCGCATCCAGCAACGCATTCAGCTGCGCCAACTGGCCTGCTGCGCGGTCTGCAGCACTTCGGGTTTCCAGCTCATCAAAATTCGTCATCAGTCATCTCCTGTCAGGCGGGTGCGCCATGACACAAGATCAGACTAGAGGCATTTATCGCCGCTATCCAATAGCGCAGCCCGATTTAGTGGGGGTTATCGGATATTTGTGCCTACTTAAGCGAGCCACCGCTTGCGACGGCGGTAGCTGCGCACATCGCGGAACGATTTGCGGCCTTCGTCGGACATGCCCAGATAGAATTCCTTTACATCGGGGTTTTCGCGCAATTCAGCGGCGGGGCCTTCCATCACAACGCGGCCGCTCTCTAGGATATAGCCGTGATGGGCAAACCGCAGGGCCACGTTTGTATTCTGCTCGGCCAACAGGAACGACACGCCCTCTTTTTCGTTCAGGTCTTTGACAATGCCGAAAATCTCTTCGACCAATTGCGGGGCCAATCCCATCGATGGCTCATCCAGCAGAATTGTCTCGGGGCGCGACATCAAGGCGCGACCAATGGCGCACATCTGCTGTTCGCCACCAGAGGTATAGCCCGCTTGGGATTTGCGACGCTCGCGCAGACGTGGGAAATAGTTATAAACCATCTCTAGGTCAGCGGCGATAGCACTCGCGCCTTGGGTGCGGGTATAGGCACCGGTCAGCAGGTTCTCTTCGATCGTCAGGTGTTCGAAACAGTGACGGCCTTCCATGACCTGAATGACACCCTTTTTCACTAGGTCAGACGGTGACAAATCCTGCACACGCTCGCCGCGATAGTTGATCGACCCTTTGGTCACCTCACCACGCTCGGAATGCAGCAGGTTCGAAATCGCCTTGAGCGTTGTCGTCTTGCCAGCCCCGTTGCCCCCCAGCAGGGCGGTGATGCCCCCCTTGGGCACGGTCAGCGACACGCCCTTTAGAACGAGGATCACGTGATTATAGATCACTTCGATATTGTTGACCTCTAGTAGGGTCTCAACTTTTGTATCGTCCAACATGATCAGACCACCCGCCTCGCTTTGTTCAAAATACTCAGATGTCCCGAGGGCAGCACCAAACGCCGCCCTCGGAAGTTGTTGGCTTACATGCAGCCCGCTTCGATGTTGTTTTCCGCAGCAAACGCCGCAGAATCTTCCATGATCAGCGGTGTTGTTACTGCATCATCAGGTGCGATGTAGTCGGTCAGTGCATTCCACTGGCCCGCTGCCGCATCCCATTGCTGCACAATACCAAGGCCAGTGCCGCCATGATCCTGGCAAGAGACCGAGAACTCCGGTCCGACACCGGCCATGCCCAGCTCTTCCATGCGGGAGTTTGTCAGCTCAAGAGCCTCCATACCGTCGCGCATCATCGCTGGTGTAATGTCAGCCACACCGTGGATTTCCTGCGCTTTGGCGATGGCTTCGGCTGCCAGCATCGCCGCATACATGCCACGAGTATATAGCACTTTGCCGACATTGCTGCCGTCACCAGCCGCATTACCTGCGTCATGCACATGGGTCATGATGTCCCCGAATACTGGCAGGTCCGCGTCGATACGGTTCATGTTCAGTGACTTATAGCCGTTTGCCGCAGCACCCGCAGGTGTCACGTCATGCTCTGCACCTGACCACCAGTTGCCGATAAAGTTTTCCATCGGGAAACCGATGTTCGCGGCTTCTTGAACGGCTACTTGGTTCATAACACCCCAGCCCCACATCAGGACATAGTCAGGACGTGTGCGACGGATTTGAAGCCACTGGGATTTCTGTTCTTGACCCGGGTGGTCGACAGCCAGAAGGTCCAGCTCAAAGCCGTGCTGCTCGGACAGGTTTTCCAAAGTGCGGATCGGCTCTTTGCCGTAGGCCGAGTTGTGATAGACGAGCGCGATTTTCTTGCCGTCCAGTGATCCGCCGTTTTCGCCCAGCAGATAATTCACCATCACTGACGCCGCATCCCAGTAGTTGGCAGGGTAGTTGAACACCCAGTTGAACACTTCACCATTTGCCGCAGACGTCCGGCCATAGCCCATTGTATGCAGTGGGATGTTATCCGCGGTTGTCTTGGGGATCAGCTGATATGTGATACCTGTGGACAACGGTTGATACACCAATGCGCCTTCGCCTTTGGTGGATTCGTAGCATTCCACACCTTTTTCGGTGTTATAGCCCGTTTCGCACTCGACGATGCGCACAGCTTCGCCACCGATACCGCCATCACGGGCGTTGAGCATGTTGAAATAATCCTGATAGCCATCCGAGAACGGCGTGCCGCCAGCGGCATATGGGCCGGTGCGGTAGCTTAGGTCCGGAATAACCAGATCGGCCAGCGCCGGTCCGGATGCAAGTAGCCCTGCGAGGGCTGCAGCTGCAAAGGTCTTCATTTTCATCGGGTTTCCTCCCTTGGTTTTCCGATACTTACGTTTGTCGGGATCATCCCGACGGGTCGTGTGGCCATTAATGTGGAAACGGCCAAAGTCTTAGTTTCTCTTTTGCGACGCGCCATAGCTGCGCCAGTCCGTGCGGCTCTTTGATTAAGAAGAACATGATCAGGGCGCCTACGACGACCAACTGTAAATGGGCCACCATATCAGTAGGCCAGCCCAACAGATCAACACCCACAACCTTGAGCGCAACTGGCAACAACACTAGAAATGCTGCCCCAGCAAAGGCACCAAAGATGCTGCCAAGCCCGCCGATGATAATCATGAACAACACGAGGAAGGATTTCTGAATCCCGAAAGCCTCGCCGACTTCCACCGCACCCAAATACACCGCAAAGAACAACGCCCCCGCAACCCCGATAAAGAACGAGGATACGGCAAACGCACTTAGCTTGGCGCGTAGCGGGTTCACCCCGATAATCTCGGCGGCGATATCCATGTCGCGGATCGCCATCCATTTGCGGCCCATCGTGCCGCGGGTCAGGTTGCGGGCAATGATCGCGCTGACGGTGACAAACACCAAACAGATCAGATATTGCGCCCATGCTTCTGTGTTGGGACCAGTTACAGGCACGCTGAACACCGTGCGCTCGGGCGCGTTGATCTGACCCGATGCGGAATAGTTGTAGAACCATTCAACCTTGTTAAATAACCAGACCAGAAAAAACTGCGCGGCCAGAGTGGCCACCGCCAGATAGAATCCTTTGATCCGCAAACTAGGCAAGCCGAACGCAGCCCCCACCGCGGCAGTTATCCCGCCCGCCAACACAACGTGGATCACAATCGACACATCGGGAAAAGCAGTCATCAACTTGTAACAGGCATAGGCCCCAACGGCCATAAACCCGCCCGTGCCCAATGACACTTGACCGCAATAACCGGTCAGGATGTTCAACCCAATTGCCGCAATCGCATAGATCAGAAACGGCACGAAAATCGCATTCGCCCAATAGTCATTGATCAGGAATGGTATGACGAGGAACGCCACTGCCAGAACAACCCAATACCGATACCGGTCAAAGGCAATCGGAAACGTCTGGTTGTCATCTTTATATGACGTCTTAAAATCACCGGCTTCACGATAGAACATGGTTAGGCCCCTTCTTCTTGCCGAAATTACCTCCGCCGGAGGCGCAAATTCTCTTAGACCCGTTCAATGATCTTCTCCCCGAACAGTCCCTGCGGACGAAACACCAGGAACACCAGCGCCAGCACATAGGCGAACCAGTTCTCGGTCGCGCCCCCCATCATGCCGCCAATTGTGTATTCAAATAGCTTTTCACCCACGCCGATGATCAGCCCGCCGACGATGGCGCCCGGGATCGACGTGAACCCGCCCAGCATCAGCACTGGCAACGCTTTCAGCGCGATCAACGACAGGGAAAACTGAACACCGGATTTCGCGCCCCACATGATGCCCGCGACGAGGGCGACAAGCCCCGCCAACGACCACACAAGCACCCAGATAAAGTTGAGGGAGATACCAACCGATAGGGCGGCTTGGTGGTCATCGGCAACGGCACGCATCGCGCGGCCTTGTTTCGAATATTGAGCAAAGGCAATAAGACCCAACACAAGGATCGCGGCCACAACTGTCGCGACCATGTCCAGCTTGTCGATAAAGAACCCGTAGAAATCGTCGCCGCCTAGGGTCGCTGTCATATCCTCGACCCAACGCGATCCACCTTGCGGCAAGCCGACGTCAAGCGTCTTGATATTGGACCCCCACATCAGGTCGCCAACGCCTTCTAGGAAATAGGCCAGCCCGATTGTCGCCATGAACAAGATGATTGGCTCTTGGCCCACGAGGTGTTTGAATATGTATTTCTGGACCGCCCAAGCGAACATCACCATAACCCCTAAGGTCATTATGATCGCAGCCAGTGCAGGGACATGCCAACCAAAATGGTGGACCTCGGTCCCAAATACAGCGTTGATAACATGGGCAAAGGGCACTTGACCCTCCATGATCCCCACAAGTGTCAGCGCAGCAAACAGGGCCATGACCCCTTGGGCATAATTGAAAATCCCCGAAGCTTTGAAAATCAGGACAAAGCCCAAAGCCACCAACGCATATAGAACTCCAGCCATAAGGCCGTTCAGGACGACTTCAATCCCATATAGAAATTCAGCAGACATCATTCATCCCCTTAGTCATGCTCGACACCCAGATAGGCATCGATCACCTCTTGATTATTGCGCACCTCATGCGGGGTGCCGTCACCGATCTTGCGTCCGTAATCCATCACAACGACGCGGTCGGAAATATCCATCACAACGCCCATGTCATGCTCGATCAGGGCAATCGTGGTGCCAAATTCATCGTTCACGTCCAGAATAAAGCGGCTCATGTCCTCTTTTTCCTCGACGTTCATGCCCGCCATCGGCTCGTCCAACAGCAACAACTTGGGCTCGGCGGCCAGCGCACGTGCCAATTCTACCCGCTTTTTCAAACCATAGGGCAGACGACCAACCGGCGTCTTGCGGATCGCCTGAATCTCCAGAAAATCGATGATCTTCTCGACCAGCTCGCGGTTCTCGATCTCTTCACGCTCGGCGCGGCCCTTCCAGACCGACTGGGCCAAAATACCCGTCTTCATTTGGGTCAATCGACCGCACATAACGTTGTCCAGTACCGACATCCCCTCGAACAAAGCAATGTTCTGGAACGTGCGGGCAATACCCTGTTGAGCCACCTGATAGGGCTTCATCGGCGGACGCTTGGACCCGTGGAACCAAACCTCGCCCTCTTGCGGATTATAAAACCCCGAGATGACGTTCAGCATCGACGACTTACCGGCACCATTGGGGCCGATAATCGCGCGTATCTCACCTTCACGAATGTCAAAACTGATATTCTTGATCGCCTCGACACCGCCAAAACGCAGGGTAATGTCGCGCATATCCATCATCACACCACCAATGGTGCGGCCATCGTCTGTGACGTAGCTATCGGTCATTCATCACACTCCAAATACGGGATGGCGGGCGGGGCGATGTGCTTGCACGAGCGACGAACCGTCATGCTGCCACCTGTCCGCGCGGGGCCACTGCGGCATCACGCAAGTCCAGCGTCGCCGTGATCTTGCCCTTGCGGCCGTCCTCATATGTCACTTCGGTTTCGGTATAAATCTGCGCGGCATCGCTATACAGCGCGTCGATCAAATCGGCGAATTTCTCGGCAATGACAGCGCGACGCACCTTGCGGGTGCGGGTCATCTCGCCATCATCGGCATCCAGTTCCTTATGCAACACCAAGAACCGATGGATCTGGCAACCAGCCAACATCGGGTCTTGGGCAACCGAGGCATTCACCTCGGCGACATGGGCCTCGATCTGGTCCAGAACCTGCGGGTGTTGCGACAACTCCTGATAAGAAGAATAGGCAATGTTATTGCGCTCGGCCCAGTTACCAACAGCCGTTAGGTCAATGTTGATAAAGGCGGTGCAACGGTCGCGCCCGCCACCGAACACAACAGCTTCAAGGATATTGGGAAAGAACTTGAGCTTGTTTTCAACGTATTTGGGCGCAAACAGATTGCCATCGGCCATTTTGCCAACGTCTTTGGCACGATCAATGATCCGCAAATGGCCCGTGCCTTCTTCGATAAAGCCCGCATCCCCCGTCGCGACCCAGCCTTCGGGGTCTTTGGTTGATGCCGTGCTCTCGGCGTTTTTGTAGTATTCAACAAATGTGCCGGGGGACCTATAAAACACCTCGCCGCTGTCGGCGATCTTGATCTCGACGTCGGGGCTGGGCACACCAACCGTGTCGGACCGGACCTCGCCGTCAGGCTGCTGGGTGATGAACACCGTCGCCTCGGTCTGGCCATAGAGTTGTTTCAGGTTAATCCCCAGCGAGCGGTAAAAATCGAAAATCTCGGGGCCGATCGCCTCGCCGGCAGTATAGCCGACACGCACGCGGCTTAGGCCAAGGGTGTTTTTCAACGGACCATAAATGAACAAATTGCCCAGCGCATAGCGCAGCTTGTCCATCGCACCGACAGGTTTGCCGTCCAGCATTGCGGGGCCCACTTTGCGGGCGATAGCCATGTAATGGTCAAACAGCTTTTTCTTGAACCGGCTAGCGTCTTCCATGCGGATCATGACTTGGGTCAATTGGTTTTCGAACACGCGCGGCGGGGCAAAATAGTAGGTCGGCCCGATCTCGCGCAAGTCGGTCATCATCGTGCTTTCGCTTTCGGGGCAGTTCACACAAAACCCCGTCCACATCGCCTGACCGATCGAGAAAATGAAATCCCCGACCCACGCCATCGGCAGATAGGCCAAGACCTCTTCGCCCTTTTTCAAGTGATCGAAATCGGACGAGTTTTTTGATGTCTCGATTACGTTGCGATTCGATAGAACCACGCCCTTGGGGCGACCTGTCGTGCCGGATGTATACAGCATAACACAGGTATCATCATATCCGCGCGACGCACTGCGCGCCTCGACTTCGGACATCAGCCTCGATTTGCGGCCCGCGCTCTGAACATCTGCATAGCTTGTCATCGCGGCGTGGTCATATTTGCGCAAACCGCGACCATCCAAATAGATCACATGCTCCAGCTCGGTCAGGCCCTCGCGCACATCGGCGATTTTATCGACTTGTTCCTGATCGCCAACGATGGCGAAACGGGCGCCGCAGTGATCCAGCGCATAGGCCATCTCTTCGGCAGCGGCGTCTTGGTATAGCGGCACAGGCACACACCCGATACGCTGCGCGGCGACCATACCCCAGTATAGCGCTGGGCGGTTGCGTCCAACGATCGCAACGTGATCGCCAACGGCCGCGCCCAGCGTCAAAAGGCCCATGGCAAGCGCGTCGATTTCTTCGGCAGCTTCAGCCCATGTCCAGCTTTGCCAAATGCCAAATTCTTTTTCACGGTAGGCCGGCTTGCCCCCGAATTCTGTCACATTACGCGCCAAAAGCGCTGGAATGGATTGCAAAGCACCCATTGTCATAGCGATGTATCCTCCCTCGCTGATCTGATGTCAGCGTTGCGAGGTGAATCGCCCAAACCAATTGGCACCCCGCCCTAGGATACTGTCGCGGCAAACCCGCATGCGTCAAATTATTTTTTGAACGCTTGTTCAGTTAATTGTAAATTTGTTTTCAAATCAGACAAAAAGTCCGACGTTGTTGATCAGCAATATCCGGATAATCTCAATCCCGATCAGGGCCACGATGGGCGACAAATCAATTCCGCCCAAGTCCGGCATGAACCGCCGGATCGGGCCATAGATCGGCTCTAGAATACGTTGCAACGTATACCAAACCTGCGCCACAAACGGCTGTCGCACGTTCAGAACCTGAAAACTTATCAGCCAGCTCATGATGAAATGCGCAAAAACAAAGAACCGCGCAACGCTCAGCAACAATAGCAGAATTTGAAAGATAGATGTCATAGCGCATGGTCCTTTGGTGATTGCTGACTGGCAGGTAAGCACAAATGCGCCGCCAGACAAGTCACACCTTGCCGCGAGGTCACAAATTGACGTTAACGTAAATATGACTAGGTTGACCACAACAACCATAGGTAGGTCCATGTATCCCCTCATCCGCATGATCAAAGAGTTTACAATCCACCGGAACGCGCCACAGCTCGACCCGTTGGGCGTGCATGTCTCGTACCATCGCTGCTGGCCACAAGATATCGACGTGTTCATGGAAATGAACAACGGGCGTATCCTGACGATCATGGATCTGGGGCGCACTGTACTGGCCAAACGGGTCGGGCTGATCACCGCCCTGCGCGCCAATGGTTGGAGCATGACAATGGCGGGCGTCTCAGTGCGCTATCGCAAACGCATCTTGCCCTTTGTCAAATTTCGCATCGTCAGCCGCGCGGTGACCTGGGATGACAAATTCTTTTACCTCGACCAGTCGATCTGGATCGGCGACGAATGCGCGGCACAGGCGCTGTATCGGTCGGCGGTCACGCAAAACGGCAAGCTTTTGCGACCGGGCGAAGTGTTCCGCTATATGGGCTTCGAGGGCGACCGCCCCCCTGCCCCTGATTGGGTGAAAAACTGGATCGACGCGGAGGGCACCCGACCATGGCCGCCGGAACTGCCACCACATTAACGCGGCCTCACCGCCAAAACAGTTGCCACCCCGCCCCAATGCAGTGTCTTATCCCCTCAAACAAATAGGGGACGGGCACGATGGCAATCACCAACAAAAAGCGTATCTGGGGCTGGATGACCTTTGATTGGGCCACACAGCCGTTCTACACGCTGGGTCTGACATTCGTCTTTGGGCCATTTTTTGCGGAAATCGCATCGCAATATTTCCTGGGTATGGGACTGTCCGAGGCAGCCGCCAGCGCCAAAGCGCAATCGACGTGGGCGTTCGGGCAAACAGTCGCGGGACTGATCATCGCGTTTTCCGCACCGTTCCTTGGGGCCTATGCCGACGCGGCAGGACGCAAAATACCGTGGATCGCGCTGTTTTCGATCATCTACGTTATCGGGGCATGGTCGCTTTGGTTTATTGACCTCAATGGCGCAAATCTGATGATGATGCTGGTGATTTTCTACATCGCTTTCATTTCGGCGGAATCGGCCCTGAATTTCATCAATGCGATTTTGCCATCGCTGGGCGACGACAAAGAGGTCGGGCGGATTTCCGGCTCGGGGGCGGCATTCGGATATTGGGGCGGTGTGCTGTCGCTGGCGATAATGCTCGCGCTATTTGTAGAAAGCGCAACAACAGGCAAAACAATGATCGGACTGTCGCCGGTTCTGGGTCTGGATCCCGACGCCCGCGAAGGTGCCCGCGCAGTGGGTCCGTTTATGGCAATCTGGTATGCGGTCTTTATCATCCCGTTCTTTCTATACGTCCGCGATGATCCTGCATTGGCATCCCCCGTGCCGCGGCTGCGCGAAGTCTGGGGCGATCTGAAAACGACAATTGTCGGCGTCAGCAAACGGCGCAGCCTTGGCGCGTTCTTGCTGGGCGGGATGTTCTATCGGGACGCTCTGAATGCGCTATATGCCTTTGGCGGGGTCTATGCTGCACTGGTGCTTGGCTGGCCGATCCAAGACGGGTTCAATCCGTTCAGCCTAGGGGTATCCGGGGTCGTCAGCGCAATTGCGGCGGCGGTGTTCACTTATGTGGGTGGTCGGTTTGACGCCGGCTTCGGACCCAAACCCGTCATTATCGCAGCGATCTTGTTCTTGATCACCGTCTGCGTGATCATCGTAGGCATGTCGCGGACCCAGATTTTTGGCGTCACAGTGGCCGATGGATCGACCCTGCCGGATGTGATCTTTTTCACTTGTGGGGTTATCATTGGCGGCGCGGGTGGCGCTCTTTATGCAGCATCGCGGTCCTTGATGGTGCGCCATACGACCCCTGAAACCGCAACCCAGAGCTTTGGGTTGTTCGCCTTGTCGGGCAAGGCGACGGCGTTCCTCGCCCCGTTCCTGATCGGCGTATTCACCGCAATCAGCGGAAATGTGCAGATCGGGTTTGTTCCTGTGATCGGTCTCTTTCTTCTTGGCTTAATAATGCTACGCTGGGTCAACAAAGACGGAGACACTTCATCATGATCCGCTTAAGCGCCGTTATCGCCCTGATCGCAACCCTTGCTGCCTGCGGCGGCGAAGACACAGAACCCAAGGCCAGCATTAGCAGCCAGAACGCAGGCGACAATCGGGTGGCCAAGACGTTGTTCGGACACAAAGCAACCCCGTCGAACCAACGGTCACAGGCGTTTGGCGGATATGCCCGCGGTTGTCAGGCAGGGGCGATACAACTGCCCGAAACCGGTTCGACATGGCAGGCCATGCGCCTGTCGCGCAATCGCAATTGGGCCCAACCCGAAACCGTAGATTTCGTCCAGGATCTTTCGCGTTTTGCCGCCACCCAATCGGGCTGGGCCGGCCTATATGTCGGCGACATGAGCCAGCCGCGCGGCGGCCCGATGTTAACCGGCCATGCCAGTCACCAGTCCGGTCTGGACATCGACATCTGGATGCTGCCGCCCAAACGTCTGGACCTGTCGCGCCAAGAACGCGAAGACCTGTCCTCAATTTCGATGCGCCGGTCCGCTGGGGCGTTTACCAACGACAAATGGTCCCCTCAGCACGAAGCGATCCTGCGTTCGGCGGCATCAGACCCAAGGGTCGCGCGGATTTTTGTGTTTCCCGGTGCCAAGGTCGAGATGTGCAAAAACGCGCGGGGCGACCGCAGTTGGCTGAACAAGATCCGACCGTGGTGGGGTCACCACTATCATTTCCACGTCCGGCTAAAATGCCCCGCTGGCGCCGCTGGCTGCAAGGATCAGGCACCGCCACCTGCGGGCGACGGCTGCGCAGATGCCCAAGGCTGGGTTGACCGCATCCTCAACCCGCCACCGCCAGACCCCAACCCCAAACCGCGCCGCGGGCCTGTTACTATGGCGCAATTGCCGTCTCAATGCGTCGGCGTTTTGAATAACTGATATGCGCCGGATCGTTTTGGCTTTGGCGGTGCTAGCTGGGTGCAGCGGCATTCTGCGCGCGGCACCCGACGGGTTCGCTCAGTTCAACTGGTTTGTTTCCGATGGCCGTTTTGGCGGCTTGTCAGGGATCGAGGTTGGCGACGACGGCGCCTCTTTGACTGTGATCAGTGACCGGGGGCACCTATGGACAGGGCGCATTCAGCGCAGCGGCGGTAGAATCGTATCAGTAACCGACGTCACACGCGCCACGATCAAAACCGCACGCGGCCAAGGTGTGCCCGACGCCGAAGGCTTGGCCGTAGATCGCAACGGGGCCATCTTTCTTTCGTTCGAGGGGCGGCATTCGGTCAACCGTTGGGCAGATGGTGCGCGCCCGACCGAATTGCCCCGCGCGCGTGCTTTCAGCGGGATGCAAAACAACTCCAGCCTTGAAGCACTCGCCGTTGATAACGCCGGTCGGCTTTATACCATTCCTGAACGATCAGGGCGTATGACACGACCATTTCCCGTCTACCGGTTCGATGGAACCCGTTGGTGCATCCCGTTTTCCATTCCCCGCCGAGGGCAATTTCTGGTCTCTGGCGCCGACATTGGACCGGACGATCGGTTGTATGTTCTGGAACGGCATTTTACCGGATGGGGGTTCCAGTCGCGCGTGCGCCGGTTCGATCTGGACGGAGGCACCGAAACCACGATTATCGAAACACCCACCGGCCTGCACGACAATCTGGAAGGGATCAGCGTTTGGGAAACGGACGACGGGCTTCGCATGACGCTGGTCTCGGACGATAATTTCCGGTTCTTTCAACGCACGGAACTGGTGGAATATGCCCTACCCCGTTGACGGGCACACAACACAAGGTTAGAGCAGCGCGTCGCCGGATGACCCGCCGACCAAGTGCCGCACCCTTGCTAAAACGGAAAATGTAATAAAATGACACGTATCCTTCCTGGCGTTATCGCCATGGCCACTGTTGTGGTGGCCTCAAACATCCTCGTCCAGTTTCTGATACTCGACGGCTTGCTGACATGGGGGGCGTTCACCTATCCGCTCGCCTTTTTGGTCACCGACATCATGAACCGCGTCTATGGGGCAACCGCCGCGCGACGCGTTGTGTTTACCGGCCTGATAGTGGGCATCATCTGCTCGCTGATCGGCAGCCAGA
The DNA here is from genome assembly GCA_964022195.1 of uncultured Roseobacteraceae bacterium. Classification (GTDB taxonomy): domain Bacteria; phylum Pseudomonadota; class Alphaproteobacteria; order Rhodobacterales; family Rhodobacteraceae; genus Yoonia. The sequence continues at coordinate 29,910 of CAXIAS010000010.1, read as the reverse complement.
TCATGCTGGAATTCGGCCCCGCCGTGCCCCTGCGCATCGCGATCGGATCGGCGACTGCGTTCCTTGTGGCGCAGCTTCTCGATATTTCGGTGTTCAACCGGTTGCGGAACGGATCGTGGTGGACCGCTCCGCTTGTCTCGACGCTGATCAGCTCGGTCGTGGATACCGCGATCTTTTTCAGCATTGCGTTCTCCGGGGTGTTCAACAGCCTTAGCCAAACCGCTGCGGATCAGATCATCTGGGCACAAGAGGCCGTGCCGTTCCTGAACACCGGCCCCGACGCACCGCTGTGGGTGACACTGGCCGTGGCCGACTGGGGCGTGAAAATCGCCGTTGCCCTGATCGCCCTGATCCCGTTCCGCATCATCGTCGGACGGATCACAGCCCGCGCATAAAAACGCGAGATGGTGTAGAAATTAATTTGACATACACCAAATCTGTGCCAACCTCCCATTAGGCGAAACATTTTGAAGGGAGGTGATCCAGTGCATCATGAAGTATTGGAGAAGGCAGTCGGGACAACTTGGAGCAAGCTGATCTAGAGCAACCTTTGGATCAGATTACCCAAGGTGGCGCGTCCTAACCGACCCACCTCCGTAATTCAGAGAAGGGCCATCCCATCGCCGGGGTGGCCCTTTTTCGTATCTGCGCTAAGTACCGATCTTGAACATCTCACCCAGATCCGGACAGCCCGCCTGTTGCCGTCTCGCACGTTCGGCAAACACCTGCATTGCATTGCTGCGCCGTGGCAATGTCGCCATGTTCAAACGCGCAGTGCCGCCTTCGGGCACGACCTGCACATAGGTAGTCACATCATGCCCCTTCATGCCCACGTATCCATGGTACCCGCTCTCGCGCATCGAGTGATGGACCGGAGACAACAGGATCAGCCAATCAGTTCCCTGATCCTTTACCATCATCTGCTCAAAGCGATGTTCTTCGATCACAAACGCCAGTTGCGATGCCACGATCCCTTGTGACCGCACATCAACACCGTTCAAACAAGTACGCCCGAAAGCAGCCAGATTTCGCGCCGCCACAGCAGCGGACACTGGGACCGGAATGGATGCTTTTTGCGCCATGCCCAAATCTCTGCTTAATATATCGACGTATTTCGCCAGCGGTTGTGGTGTGATCATATCCTCACGAATCTGCTCAAAACAGCCCGACAGGGTGGTGGCGGCAAGAGCCAACATAACAACGCGTGAAATCTTCATTTGGGACAAAACCTATGTTAAATGCGATACCGTTATTTCAACCATAGATAGAACTGCCGGTCAATTGCATTGGACCTTGATCGGTCGCAGGTCGGGGGCTACCTTAGTATGCTCATCACGGACCCCACGGATATGAAAATCACCGATCAGATCGAAATTGCCGACTGGGAACTGACCGAGAGCTTTGCGCGCGCGTCGGGGCCGGGTGGGCAGAACGTGAACAAAGTGTCCACGGCCGTAGAGCTGCGGTTCGAGGCCGAACGGTCCCCGAACCTGACAGCACCCGTCAAGGTGCGGCTGCGGCGGATCGCGGGGCAGAAATGGACCAAAGACGGCGCGATTGTACTGTTCGTGCAAGACACCCGCTCCCAAGCCCGCAACCGCGAAATCGCCCGCGAACGGCTGGCCGAGATGATCGTGAAAGCCACCCACGTGCCCAAACGCCGCCGCCCGACCAAACCGACCTATGGATCGGTGAAACGCAGGCTGGAGGGGAAGAAGGTGCGGGGCGAAGTTAAGCGGCTGCGGGGGAAGGTGGAGGAGTGATGGTCTTGCCCAATTAGAACAAAACTGCCAGCCTTATAGTCATCAAGCATTTTCCGATCCAATTTTAGGAGCTGCCCTTATGAAATATGCACATTTTGAAATTAGGAATTTTAAAGGAATAAAGTCTGCAAAAATAGACTTGGGAGGCAAAAACAATGCTCGCGTTTATACGTTTGTCGGCCTGAACGAAGGAGGCAAAACCACAGTCTTGGAAGCAATTCATTCGTTCTACCCAGACTTGGACGCGGGCACTGTAGTTGGTGGGGAGAGCAATACTTATCAGCTACTCGCAAAAGCAGTTCCTCGGTCCCACATCGCTGACTTCACAGGAAGAGTTTCTGTAAAAGCCACTATCGAGTTGGACACAAATGACCGCAAGGCACTCAACACTCATCTATTGGCAAATGGGTTAGTGACGAACGTTGAAGAAATTCCACCAAAGCTGAGCTTTGAAAGATGGGTCGAATTTGAGAATGGTGATGCAGCTGGAAATTACTACGACATAAAGCCTCGGTTACAGGTTAAACGCCCTAGACAGCAGTCGTTTCATAAAGCGGATAACGAAGAGCTGTCGAAAATTCGGGAGGCCATCTACTCTCTTTTACCAAGTATCGCATATTTTCCGACTTTCGTTTTTGACTTTCCAGACAAGATCTATTTGTCAGAGAGGAAATCTGGCAAAAAGAACGAATTTTACCGCCGCCTCTTTCAAGACATACTGGATTTCGGAGGTAGGGGACATTCGATCGACGAACACATCGTCAATCGAATTCACAAAGAGGAGTTCACCAGCCCTTGGGCGCAGTTCTTGCAAGCCTTTACCGGAGGAACAGAGTCAGACCAGATTGATCAAGTGATAGACCATGCCGCCGCCACAGTCACACATGTCGTCTATCAGAAATGGAATGAAATATTTGGTGAGGAAACCCGCCGCAAGGATATAGCCATAAATTGGGGTTTAGATGAAGGCTTGGAGAAGATCGGGGATAACGGAGTTGAGACAGCTTCAGACAAACACGATATCTATGTCCAATTTAAGGTCAAGGACGGCGCTGATAGATTTCCTATCGAAACTCGCTCACTCGGTTTTCGGTGGTTCTTCTCTTTTCTGTTGTTTACTCAATTTCGCGCGGGGCGGAATAACAACAAACCTCTTGTCTTTCTTTTGGACGAACCAGCATCAAATTTGCATGCCACGGCTCAACAAAAACTAATAGAGAGTTTTCCAGAGATCGCTCGAGACCCACACTATATGATCTATTCAACTCATAGCCATTACTTAATCAATCCCAACTGGCTCGAGCAGGCCTATATAGTACAAAATGAGCCATCAGCATCTGTAGGCAGTGTTTTTGAGGAAGCTACATTTGATGATGCGTCAGTAGATATAAAGGTAACCCCTTATCGAAGGTTCGTTGGTGAGAACAAGGGAGCCATGAGTTACTTCCAACCTATCGCTGATCGTCTTCAAGTTGTTCCCTCGAGATTTGATGTTGAAAAATCAGCAATAATTCTCGAAGGAAAATCTGACTACTATGCCCTTCAATACTTTAATGAGCAGTATTTCGATGGACGTCTGAGCTTCTACCCCGCTCTCGGTGCCGGCACGCTATCTTCATTGATTTCTATTCTCAAAGGTTGGGGTCAAGATATCAGAATCATTCTCGATTCAGACGCCACCGGAATAAAAGAAAAGGCTCGATATGCTGAAACCTTTTGTTTGGATGAGGATGAACTTACGACAATCGACAGTTTTTTTGTTGGTGCACAGAAAATTGAGTCAATATTGAGCGCGGAAGATAAGCGGGGAATATGTAAAGCTAAAAACCTACAGCGTCTAACCAAAAAGGACTTCTTGTTGGTTTTTCAAGAGCATCTAGCAAACAAGACCGAGCTCTCACTGTCTGTTGAAACAATCAAAAAAGTCAAATCGGCACTCTCACAAATGGAGAAGTTCGGGAACAAGGGTCCCTAAACCACAACCTCCACCTCGTCCTGCTCCCCGACTCCGAACACCCGCTTATACCGTGCGATCTCGTCCGCTGGGCCCATGGCTTTGTTGGGGTTGTCGCTGAGTTTCACGGTGGGGCGGCCGTTGGCCGAGATGGCTTTGCACACGAGGCTGAATGGCGCGAGGGCGTCGTTTTGTGTCAGCCCTTTGAAGTCGTTGGTCAGCATGGTCCCCCAACCGAACGACACGCGGCAGCGCCCTGCGAATTGGGTTTGCAGTTCCACGATTTTGTCGGTGTCCAGCCCGTCGGAGAAGATGACCAGTTTCTGGGTCGGGTCCTCGCCCCGCTCTTTCCACCAGTTGATCGCCACTTCCGCCCCTGTCGCCGGATCGCCGCTGTCGACGCGGATCCCCGTCCACCCCGCCAGCCAGTCGGGCGCGCGGTCGAGGAACCCTAGGGTCCCGTAGGTGTCGGGCAGGATGATCCGCAGGTTGCCGTCGTGTTCGGCCTGCCAGTCAGACAGCACGTCATAGGGCGCTTGGGCCAGTTCCGCGTCGGTTTTCGCCAGCGCCGCATAGACCATCGGCAGTTCATGCGCGTTGGTCCCGATGGCGGGCAGGTCGCGGTTTTTGGCGATCAGGCAGTTGGAGGTGCCGACGAAATTATCGCCCAGCCCTTCGGACATTGCCTGCACGCACCAGTCTTGCCACAGGTGGCTGTGGCGGCGCCGCGTCCCGAAATCCGCGATGGCGAGGTCAGGCAGGGTGCGCAGGGTTTCGACCTTTTCCCAGACTTTGGTTTTGGCGCGGGCATACAGCACCTCTAGCTCGAACCGGCCCATATTGCCCAACACAGCCCGCCCACGCAGTTCCATCAACACGGCAAGCGCGGGGATTTCCCAGAGCATGACTTCAGGCCAAGAGCCTTCGAATGTCAGTTCGTATTGGCCGTCGACCTTTTCCAGATGATAGGGCGGCAGGCGCAAGTTTTCGAACCAGTCCATGAATTCCGGCGTAAACATCTGCCGTTTGCCGTAAAACGTGTTGCCCCGCATCCAGGTGCTTTCGCCGCGTGACAGGGACAAGGACCGGATGTGATCCAACTGCTCGCGCAGCTCGCCTTCGTCGACCAAATCCGCTAGCCGGATATGCTTGGACCGGTTGATCAGACTGAACGTCACCTGCGCATCGGGGCGGTTGCGAAACACGGATTGGCACATCAAGAGTTTGTAAAAATCGGTGTCGATGAGCGACCGCACAATCGGGTCGATCTTCCATTTGTGGTTCCAAACGCGTTCGGCAATATCGACCATTGGTATATTCCTTTGACTTGCGCCCGTTAGACCAAGCCCGCGGGGGGGATTGCAAGGGTTTTGACGGCTCTGTTCTCTGTCGTCAGTGATCTTTGCTGCAAAGTTGATGATCCGCCAAAGATGCCAGAACATAACATTCCTCGGATACGCCTTGTCCGTCGCAGCCCAAGGAGATCCGCGCGAGTTCCTTTTCCAACAAGCGCAGCCGTTTGATCTTGGCCCTGACCCCCGCAAGTTGCGCAACCGCGATATCATTGGCCGATTTACAAGATCTGTCAGGGTGGTTCTGAAGGTCGATCAAGGCCCCGATCGCGTCGATCGAAAACCCCAAATCACGAGCATGACGGATAAAGCTAAGCCGTTCCAATCCCGTCTTGTCATAGCGGCGTTGATTGCCGCCATTGCGCTCGGCCTCTGGCAACAGACCGATTTGTTCGTAGTAGCGGATCGTCGGAATTTTGACCTTTGCGCGTCGGGACATTTCGCCGATTGAAAACATTCAAAAACCTCTTGAACCTCTAGTAGCTAGAGGAATTACACCACCTCTGGATCAGATAAAAGGAGGTTTTCCAATGGCAGGTTGCTGCGGACATGACGCCAAATTCGACGGTGTCTCGAATGACTACAAACGACGGCTGTGGATCGTCATCACCCTGAATGCGATTATGTTCGGTGTGGAAATGACGGCGGGGCATCTGGCCAAGTCACAGGCGCTGCAAGCGGATGCGCTCGATTTCATCAGCGACGCGCTGACCTATGGCATCTCGCTTGCAGTGATCGGGGCCTCTGTGCAGGCGCGGACAAATGCGGCTCTGTTCAAAAGCCTGAGCCTGCTGCTGATGGGTGCTTGGGTTCTGGGATCGACCGCCTATCGCGTGTTTTACCAAGATGTGCCCACCGCCGAAATTATGGGCATCGTCGGGTTTCTGGCGCTGCTGACCAATTTGGCCAGCGTGGCCCTATTGGTGCGTTACAAAGACGGGGACGCCAATGTGCGATCCGTCTGGTTGTGTTCGCGCAATGACGCGATTGGCAACGTGGCGGTAATGATCGCCGCTTTGGCCGTTTGGGAATCCGCATCAGGTTGGCCTGACCTAATTGTCGCTGCTATCATGGCGGGGCTGTTTTTGTCCTCTGCCATCCAGATCCTGCATCAGGCCCTCGCGGAACGCGCCGAGACAATGGATCATATCCAATCTGGCAGATAGACATGGCGTGCAAGGGGCACACCCCCTTGCCGCCGACCAAAACAAGGAGCCGCAAAATGTCCGGACCGTCTCAAACTGTTATCCGCCCCGCCGAAACCCCGCTCGACGATTTCTGGTCGCCCCGTGTGGTTGGACAAGTCAATGACCAGTTGATCAAAGTTGCCAAGCTCCAAGGGGAACTGGTCTGGCATAAACACGACGACGAAGACGAGATGTTCCTGATTGTCGCAGGCTCTCTACGGATCGAATATGAGGATCACGTAGTGGACCTAAAGGCTGGCGACCTGCATGTGGTGCCCAAAGGCGTGATGCACAATCCGGTGGCCGACGAGGAATGCCGGATCGTGTTGATCGAGCCTGCGTCGACAAAACATACGGGCGACGAAAACACACCCAGAACCAAGAGCCTAGCGGATCAGTTGGGGTAGCTGGCGATCTCGAATGGCAAGGCCGGCCAATCCGAAGCGAAATCCGGCTTACCGGTTTTCCAACTTAACGGGCGTGACATAGACAATCGTATCGTCGACGCTGACCATGACCTCACCGTCTTGGATGTTGACCTGAACCCGCATGGAACGGTCGGCGAGGTTTGCCAACGCCGAGGTGTCGGCCTCGGTCAGGTTAAAGACCTTTAGGTTGCGAAACCGAGTGGTGCTGTTTTTGATCTTGGACCACCACATGTCGGCAGGGTTGCCGCCGTAGCTATAGATCACCACATCGCGGGATTTGCCGCAGGACTGGCGGATCACCTTTTCGCTGGGCAGACCAAGGGCGACCCATAGCTCTAGCTCGCCGCTCAGGCTTTTTTGCCAGATGTCAGGCTCGTCATCGGTTGAAATGCCGCGGGTCATTTCCAACTGCTCGTGGGCGTTCAGGGCAAAGGCAAGGATGCGCACCATCAGCCGCTCATCCGTCTCGGAGGGATGTTTGGCGACGGTCAGTTTGTGCGTTTCATAGTAGTGTCGATCCATGTCCGAGACAGAGAGTTCGACTTTGTAGACGGTCGCTTTTTGCGCCATTGGTGTGTTCCTTTGAATTGGCCCCGTTAGACCAAGCTTGTGAAGGGAAAGGCAAGCGTAAATGGGAAACGACCACTGCCAAGCCTAGCATCATCGAATACTTGGGAGGGACGAGATGGCAAACTGGGAACTGGCGCAAACCATCTACAGATCGAATATGAGAACTAAGGGGTCGAACCGTCAGTAGACGATCTGCATGCCGTTCCTAAAGCGGTGATGCACAACCCGCTCGCGAACGAGCAATGCCGGATCGTGTTAATTGAATCAGCCCCGGCCAAGCTTATAGGTGATGAAGACGCGCCAAAGACCAAGAGCCTCGCGGGTCAATTGGGATAGTGTCTAGGCAGCAAAGTAGGATAGGTCCGAAAGGGTAAATTCATATCCAAGTTCGTTTTCACGAGACACTTTGAACCCCAAACGTTTGTGAAGCCTGACTGAAGCAGTGTTGGCTTTGAACACATTGCTGCGCAAGACCGAAATCTCGTTGTGCGCAACGAGGTCGCGAAACTGATGCAATAGCCCCCTCACAACAGCAGAGTTCTTATGTTCGGGGTGTATTGCAAGGCCCCTTACAAACCAGCAACCTGCCTCTTGGGGTCGAACCGAAACATATGCGACGAGGCCCCCGCCCCGTCTGACACACACGTGTTTCGTTTCGTCAAAAAACGCCAACAGCGCGCGCCGGTGCTTCTGCGGATCTAGAGGCGGATGCCCCGCCTTTAAATAGTCGCGCAGAACACTCAATTCGAAGGCCAAAAGCTCTTCGAAATCAATCACACCCGCTTCACTGGCCGTTTCGCCATTTCCTGATCATGCAGGCGTTTGCTGGTGGCTTTATCGACGCCCAGAACGGCTTCAACGGCGTGTAGCAATGCGTCTTCTTCTTCGTGTTCGACACCATCGGCAAAAACCACGGACCAGAGGGCGGCGACGGCATTCTCGCGGTCCTCTTGGCTGATTGCCGTGTGCAGGATACCGGCAAGGTCCTCGGTCGCGGGCATTTCTTCTTCCAACTTTTCGCACCCTGCACGCATCATCGCAGCCTCAACCGGATTCAGGTCGTACAGTTTGGTAAGGACGGCATCAATTTGCTCGACCTCTTCGAACAAATAGGCTTTGTCCGCTTTCGCTGCGCGCACCATCAAGGCGCCCAGCGCATTTTGCGCGTCTGCGACAGGCAATGGCGTGGCAAAGTCTTCTGATCCCGAAAACAGCGATAGAATGCGTTCAAACATGGGGGTCCCCTCTTGTATTGGCAAAGACGCTACGCAGCGATGGGGTATCGCGCAAGGGTTTATGCATCTCTCAGGACGTCAAGGAAGGCATCGGCAAAGCGGTCGGCATAACGGTCACCGATCAGCCGTGCGACGCCGTCGCGATCCGCGCTGCGCAATTGTGCCACTTTGGCAAGCATGGAGGCCGAGCAAGACATCGGTTTTCCGGTTCCGTCAGAGCCTCGCGACAGATCCGCCTGCACGGCGAGCAACTGGTCATAGATCGCCCCCTCGTCACGCCCTGCCAGCTTGCGCCGTTGCGGATGCACTTGTTCTGCTTCGCCCGCGATCACGGTCAGAAACTCGTTGCCATAGCTTTCAAGCTTCTTGGCGCCGACACCGCCGACACCCGCCATCTGGTCCAGGTTTGCAGGGCGGGTTTCAGCCATCTCGATCAGGGTGCGGTCGTTGAAAATGATATATGCTGGCACACCTGCCTGTTCGGCCAAGGCGCGGCGTTTGGCCTTGAGCGCGGACAAAAGCGGCGCATCCTCTTCGCTGACCAATTGGCGGACCTTGGGGCCGGACCCTTTGGCCGCTTTGATGGTGTCGCGGCGCAGGGTGATTTGCGCCTCGCCGCGCAGAATTGGGCGGGCGTTATCTGTCATCCGCAACGCGCCGTGGCGGCTGGGGTCGGGGCGCATCAAATCGTGGCCCATCATCTGCCGAAAAATCGCTTGCCACTGACGTTTGTCGTAGTCCTTGCCAACGCCATAAGTCGGCAAGGTATCATGGCTGCGTTGAATAATCTTTTCAGTCTTGGCACCCAACAAGATGTCGATCAGATGACCTGAGCCGAACCATTCTTCGGTCCGTAGCGCGGCGGACAAGGCCATACGGACCGCAGTTGTGCCGTCAAATGTATCAGCGGGTTTGTCACATAGATCGCAATTACCGCAGGGCGCGGGGTCCTCGCCGAAATAGCGCAACAGGTTCTGACGGCGACATTCCAACGCCTCGGCCAGCCCCAGCAAACCGTTCAACCGCCCATGGTCCGCAATGCGGCGCTCGGGCGGTGCGAGTCCCTCGTCGATCTGCTGGCGCCGGTAACGAATGTCGTCGGGTCCATAGAGCGTCAGCGTCTCCGCCGGGGCACCGTCACGCCCAGCACGGCCGATCTCTTGGTAATAGGATTCAATCGATTTGGGCAAATCCGCGTGAGCAACCCACCGAATGTCAGGCTTGTCGACACCCATGCCAAACGCCACGGTGGCGCAAACGACCAACCCGTCTTCGACCGCAAAACGGCCCTCGACGATACGCCGGTCCTCGGCCTCCATTCCGCCGTGATAGGCACAAGCAGAATGGCCCGCCTCGGACAAAGCGCGCGCCAGTGTTTCGGTCTTGGCACGTGTGCCACAATAGACAATGCCCGACTGGCCTTTGCGGGCCGCAGCAAAGTTCAAAATCTGGGCGCGAGGTCCGTTTTTGACGGCAAAATTCAGATGGATATTGGGCCGGTCAAACCCGCGCAGGAATATACGCGGGGCCGCGCCATCGAATAACTTTTCGACAATCTCGTCGCGGGTTTCGGCATCGGCTGTCGCGGTAAACGCTGCAAGCGGCACGTCCAGCATACGACGCAATTCGCCAATTCGCAGGTAATCGGGCCTGAAATCATGGCCCCACTGGCTGACGCAATGGGCCTCGTCCACGGCGATTAGACTGACACCGGCCTGCGACAACATGCGCATCGTTCCACCGGACGCCAGACGTTCGGGCGCCATATACAGCAGCTTTAGGGTGTCGTTGTGCAACGCGTCCCAGACCGCATCGGTTTCCTCGGGGGTATTGCCCGAGGTCAGCGCGCCCGCCTCAACCCCTGCTGCCCGCAACCCGCGAACCTGATCCCGCATCAGCGCAATCAAGGGCGAAATGACGACCGTAACACCCGACCGCGCCAAGGCAGGTAACTGAAAGCACAAAGATTTTCCGCCACCCGTCGGCATAATCGCAAGAGTATTTTCACCGGCAATAACCGCATCGACGATTTCTTCCTGTCCAGGACGAAAGACGTCAAAACCGAATACATCGGACAAAAGAGCTGCCGTGCTCATGCGCCAAAACCACCTGTTTATTCTTAATGCTCGTTGGCGCTGACAATCCCATACTAGGGGACCGTAAACAAGCATCCGTTGCGACTTCGCATTGGTGCAAATGCAGCCATTGTTGGCGCGGGCGATGGCAGGCCCAGCCCCGTTGCCAAGCAGCGCGCGACCGCTTACGCATATGATTTTAGCCACAAGGAAACGCCAATGGGTGAAATTACGTTGATCCGGCACGGTCAGGCCAATTCTGCGGCCACCGACGAGGCGGGATATGACAAACTGTCGGATCTTGGGCACAAACAAGCACGCTGGCTGGGCGACTGGATCGCAGCCCATGACGGCCCATTTGACCAAGTGTTTTGCGGCAGCCTGCGCAGGCAGCGCGAAACCGCGGCAGGGTTGGGGTTTGCAGACCCGCAGATCGACGAGCGCCTGAATGAAATCACCTATTACGATCTGACCGCAGAGATGGACGCGACCGGCCTCGCTCCGCCGCGCGATGGACCGGAAAACTTTGCAACCCATTTTCCGGCAACCCTGACCGCTTGGCGCGATGGTAAAATCCGCGGCACCGAGAGTTTTGACGACTACGGCGCGCGCGTCCGGTCGGTGATAAATGAGGCCGCGCAACCGGGCAAACGGATCCTGTGCGTGACGTCGGGAGGCATTATTGCCCGTGCGGTGGCGCATATCTTGCACCTCGATATTCCGCAGATGGCACAAATTGCTTTGCCGATCCTGAACACATCTGTTCATCGCATTCACGTCACGCCGCACGGGCCGATCCTTGCGACGTTCAACAGTGCCCCGCATCTGGACCATTCCGACCGGATCGCTGCCCGCACCCATTACTAAGGACCCGATATGGATTTGCATTTCTCACCCGGTTCAGTGGCCACAGCAGTCGCCATCGCCCTAGAAGAAACCGGCCGGACCTATACGCCGGTCCGCGTTGATTTCGCCGCCCAGGCACAACGCAGTCCCGAGTTTCTGGCTGTGAACCCAAAAGGTCGGGTGCCCGCCCTCGTGACCGATGACGGCGTACTGACGGAAACAGGTGCCATTTTGGAATACATCGGCGACGGGACCGATTTGGTGCCTTCAGGTACACTTGGGCGGACGCGTATGCGCGAAATCATGTATTATATCGCCTCAACCATGCATGTGGCCCACGCGCACAAACTGCGCGGTGCCCGCTGGGCGGATCAGGCATCCAGCTTGGCCGATATGACCGCAAAGGTTCCGCAAACCATGGCCGACTGTTGTGCGCATCTTGAGGATACCTATCCTTTTGCGCCTTTCGCGCTTGGGGACCGGATCAGCTTGGCCGACGCCTATCTGTTTATCGCCTTGCAATGGGCCGGAACCGACGGGGTCGACTTGGGCGTGTTTCCAAAACTCTCAACCTATGTGGCCATGTTTGACGGTCGCGCCTCGGCGCGGGCGGTTCGTGCCAAAGGGATTATCTAATGACACATCTATGGGTTCGCGCCGAAAGCCGCGCACATGAAGAACGGGTTGGGATCACACCGGACGGGGTCGCCACCCTTTTGGCCAATGGATTCCGCGTCACCGTCGAGCAAAGCCGTCAGCGCGCGATCGGGATCGACGGCTACCGCGCGACCGGATGTGATATCGCGGCTGAGGGCGCGTGGGTAAACGCCCCCCGTGACGCGATCATCTTCGGGCTCAAAGAGTTGCCCGAAGACGGGACCCCCCTGCCCCATCGCCACATCATGTTCGGACACGCCTACAAGGGCCAAGCCGCAGGTGCCGTCCTTCTGGATCGGTTCAAGGCAGGCGGTGGTGTGCTACTTGATCTTGAATATCTGGTTGGCGAAGACGGCCGCAGGGTCGCGGCATTCGGGTATTGGGCGGGCTATGCAGGCGCTGCCGTCAGCTTACTGGCATGGCTGGCGCAACAAGACGGCGGCATTTGCGGTCCGGTTAGCACCTATTGCGACGCCAAGGCGATGCGCTGCGAGCTGCAACAAGGGTTGGCCGGACGCACGCCCAGCGCGCTGATCATCGGCGCACTTGGGCGGGTCGGCACAGGCGGTGCGGACCTCTTTGAGGCGTTGGGTATGCCTGTCACCAAATGGGACATGGCCGAAACCTCCAGCGGCGGACCATTCCCACAAGTGCTGGCACATGACATCTTTCTCAACTGCATCCTTGCGCGACCTGGCACCCCAGTGTTCGTCGCAAGAGACGCGACAACGGCAAAACGATCCCTGTCTGTTATCGGGGATATCGCCTGCGATCCGCAATCGGATTTTTCGCCGGTCAAGGTATATGACCTGGAAACAACTTGGTCCGATCCGGTCGTGCGGGCGCATGACGACCCGCCACTGGATGTAATGGCAATCGACAACCTGCCATCGCTTTTACCTGTAGAAAGCAGCGAAGACTTTGCCGCGCAATTGCTGCCACATCTGGCCACGTTGGATGACCTATCCGCAGGGGTATGGGGTCGGGCAGAACACGTGTTCCAAGACGCAACCAAGTAACCATGGGCTTAAGCCCATGGCGACCTCAACCGCGTCCAAACAGCCGATAATACAACCAGTCAGGCAAGAATTGCGACAAGCGGAAAACCCATGAAAACACCATAGGAAAGCTCTTTTTGAAACGATCCGTGTTCATGTGATCAAACATTTGCCGGGCAGCAGCACGAGGTTCCATGATGAACGGCATCGCAAACTCGTTCTTGTCAGTCAGGCGGGTCTTGATAAAGCCTGGGTTGACGACTTGAACCTTGATCGGGGACGTCCTCAAATCCGCTTGCATGCTTTCAGCCAGCGCCATCAGCCCCGCCTTGGACGCCGAATAACCAATCGCACCTGGAAGCCCACGAAACCCCGACAACGATCCCGTCAACACAATATGGCCTGCGCCGCGCGCGATCATATCGCCGATTACAGCGCCCACAACACGACTGCCCCCGAGATAGTTGATCTCGGCCATCAAATCGGCCTTTTCATTGTCCCACTCGGGCGCTGCCATTGGCCAATAGACGCCGGCCAGATAGACAACCCCGTCAATCGGGCCAACCTGAGCCGCGGCGGCTGTGACCGCGTCGCGATCGCTGACATCAACGGTGATGTAGGACGCCTTCCCCGGCAGTTCTTGTACCAGCTCACGCAACCTATCTTCGGATCGGGCCGAGACGATGACCTCGGCGCCCGCCGCGCTCATGATTTTGGCCAATTCGCGGCCCAAGCCTTCGCTTGCGCCAACCAACCAATACCGTGTTCCATGCCAATCACTCATCCATGCTCTCCCATGTTACGATTTCATCGGGTGTCGCCGGACGAATAACCGCGACCAGCTCTAGCACCTTGAACCCGAATTTGCGGAACTGGCTGCGGTTCATGATTGTGCCGTTGTCCAACAGATACATCCAATCGACCACATCCAACTGATAGCCACCCACCTCCTGTGGAAGGGTGATCCGGTATTTCAACTGACAGGCATTGCCACATTGCCGGCCATGACCAGAAGTTGCGATGTCATCGGCTTGCGGAAAAATTCTGCCGTCATCGCCCAACTTCAGGTGCCACCTGCGGTCTTGGACCATCCCGCTCTCATAGCGGAACCGTTCGCGCAAGATGCCATTGTTGTCGTCCCAACGACCGTGCATTTGCGCGACAAAACGCGATGTCACCCCCCCAAGCGGGCCGAAAATAACGCCCTCGCTCATCAGTTTTCCGTTCAGGCACATCCGCAAGTCGAACGGTGGTCCCTCGCTGTAGTCTTGCGGTTTTTGCCTGCGAAACCCGACAAAGCGCGCAACGACCCAAACTGCGGCCAGCGCAACACCGCACCCAATGAAAAACGAAATCACGTTGCTTCCTCCAAATCGGTGACCGACAAGATCGCTATCGCCACAAGTTTCAACGCCGACGGCACGGCCGCATACAACAGCGTCAGCACCCATAGGGCCTGCGGGTCCGCGGGGCTATGACCTGCGACAAAACCGACGCCCTCTAACACAGGCAGCAAGACCACGGCAGCGAAGGCCAGTGTAAATTTACTTGCCAGCGACCACAGGCCGAACCCCTGACCGCCGTTCGGTGAAATGACAGCCATCCGGCGCGCGAACATTGCTGGCAACAAGGTCAAATCCGCTCCGATTGTTGCACCCGAGATCACGCAAATCAGCGCAAAGGCGACGACATCGCCCTGACCCAGCAGCATGACCCACCCAAACGACAGCACCGCCAAAACCATGGCAAACAGCAACACCCGCTTTTCCCCGAACCGGCCCGCCAGCGCAGACCAGATCGGTGCAGATATGGCCGCAGCAAGGAAAAACAGAACCAGTAGCGGGCCTTCCCAACCGGAGGCACCCAACCCCGTTTCAACGTAAAACAGGAACAATGTCGACGACACAGCAAGCGGCGTCGCATTCACCAGCGCAAGGATCAACAAACGGCGGGCCAACTTGTCGCCGATAATCACTCGGATCGGGGTCGGGTCACGGTGGGCTGTGCTTGTCCATTCTGGCCACATCAACAGGGTCGCTATCGCCGTCGCGGCCACAAACCCCCATGCAAAGACAACAAAGGGCTGTTGGGACATGCCTATCAATACCGTCGGTGCCACGGCCGCCAGACAAACCCCCAACAGCGCCCCGGTTTCGCGCCACGCAGCCAGTCGGGTCTGGCCGTCGCGGCCTGCCTTGCCCACGCCTTGGGCGTAAAAATTGATCGTGAGAAAACTAAAGGCGCTGAACAATCCGGTGATTGTGATCCCGAACCAGATAGCAGGGTTGAACGGCGGTGCGACACCGAACAGCCCCAACATTGATACAGCCAACACGGCACAAGCGGCGCTAATAATGGCGGGCTTGCCCCGCTGCAGGCGTTCGCTGAGCCAGCCCAACACGGGGTCCTGGATCACATCAAACAGGCGCAGGCCAAACAGAATTGCGCCCAGCGCGGTCAGGCTGACGCCGTAGCTGTCGGCATAATATTTGGGTCCGTATATGTAGATCGGCAACCCTGCCGCTGACAGGACTGCGGCAAACCCTGTGTAAGCTGGGTAGCGCTCGGACCACGCTGTCATCTGCTGACTTCGCTCTTGGGTGGCTCGGGACGATTGCGGAAATCGGCACCTTTCCACCACAGCCTGAACGCTTGCCAATGGATCAAGGCCAGCACGCGGCGTGACCCAAACGGGCGGCGCAACATCGCGGCCATGATGCCCCTGTTGGTCAGCGGCCTGCGCGGGCCGGTCAGCGTCGCGATCAGACCACCGTTGCCGCGCGAATAGTCGATCCAGATCCCGATCCGGTCAGGCCGAATATCAAAGCGAAACGCATAGCCGCCCTCAACCGGCTGAAACGGCGAGACATGCAGCACCTTTTGCGCGGTGATCGTGTCGTCGGCCACGATTTCGCGCCCGTCTGCGTGATGGCACAAATAGCAGTGCCGGTCGCCGTAGGTATTGGTGACTTCGGCAATCACGGTGCGCAATGTGTCCGCGTCATCATAGCACAGCCAGAATGCCACGGGGTTAAACACGTGGCCCAACACGCGCGGTTGGGCCAACAGCTCGATCCGGGCGGGCGGGGCCAATTCATGTCGGGCTATTACGCCACGCACCCATGCGGCCCCATGCCCCGCCTTGGGCGCGCCGCCGTGGTCGCTGTCGTGCAAGGACATCACGCCGCCACGGCCACGCCCGAACAGGGTTGGCGTGTGTAACGGTGCCTCTGCATCCAGCAACACGTAATCTATCGAATAGCGGAACCCGTTTTTGACCGCGCCGCGGCGGCCATGATACGTGTGGCCGGATATATGGTCGATGATGCGGGTCATTGGGCCGCGATATCCATCGTGTCGCGGGAAGCGATCGCGCGGGCCACATCCACCGCCGACGACAGGCCGTCTTCGTGGAACCCGTTCTTCATCCAAGCGCCGCAGAACCATGTGTTGTTCCGACCATTCATCGCGGCGACGGATTTTTGGGCGGCCAAGGCATCAAGGTCATAAACCGGATGGCGCAGCGTCACCTCGTCCCAGATCAAATCCTCGCGAATTTGACGTTGGGTGTTCAAGGTCACCATATAGTCAGACCCCGTCAGCCAAGGCTGCAGCGAATTCATCCAATAGGTCAGGTCGATCCGTCCGCTTTTGTGGCCAGCAGCCTCGGAATAGATCCAAGACGACCAAACCTGTCTGCGCTTTGGCATGATCGACGTATCGGAATGCAGCACTACCCGGTTGGGTTGATATTTGACGGCGCCCAAGGTTGCGATCTCGTCATCGGTCGCGTCGGCCAGCAGCGACAGGCTGTCGTCGGAATGGCTGGCGAAAACGACTTCGTCAAACGCCTCGGGCTCGGCGCCGTAGGCTTTGATCAACACGCTGGCGCCTGTGCGGGACACCGATTGCACCGGCGCAGCTAGGCGAATGTCGACACCACGTTTGGCCATCTGGCGGCCCAGCAGGTCGACATAGGTCTGGCTGCCACCTTTGACCGTATACCACTGGTGTTGGCCCGTGGCCTGCAACAATGCGTGGTTATCAAAGAACGACATCATCGCCTGCGCGGGGAAATCCATGATCTTGTCTTTGGGCGTCGACCAGATCGCGCCCGAAAAAGGCAACAGGTAATGATCCGCAAAAAACTGGCTTAGCCCCAGTTTTTTCATCAGCCCGCCGATGGTCAACCCGTCCTCGGCGCTGGCGGCCAAGGCGTTTTTGTTGAAATGTAGAATGTCACGGATCATGCGCAAATATCGCGGGTTCACCAGATTGGCGCGTTGCGCAAACAGCGCGTCAAATCCCGCCAATCCGTATTCAAACCTGCCGCCCTGAAATGACGCGCCAAAGCTCATGCTGGATTTGGTGACAGGCACGTTCAAATCGTCAAACAAGGCGGTCAAATGCGGGTAGTTGGCGTAGTTAAAAACAATAAATCCGGTATCGACGGGTGTGTCACGATTTGGCCCCGCCATTTTGGTGCGGGCGTGCCCGCCCAGACGATCTTCGGCCTCGAACAATGTGACGCTGTGGTCCTTGGACAGCAAATGCGCCGCACCCATTCCCGATATTCCCGCACCCACAACAGCAATTTTACGCGGGCTGGACTGATTGTATTCGAACGGCATATCGAGCGGCTTTCTGATTGTTTCTGCTATCTCTTACGGCTCGGTTCAGAAATTGGATGAGTCTTGGAAAACTTTTTGATCCAAATCGCAAATAGCCACGTAGCAGTTGTATGATAGCGCAAATCTCTTCTGTGGCTTCTGGACGCCAATTTTCTGTATCGCCAAGGATCGCGATGCGGCCTATCGTCATGTCAGAAAAAAAGGGGCAGTTAGTGACGAAGCAGGACGAGCAGGCCAAGGCACTTTGGGCAAACCGCATTCAGGCGGTCGGCACGACACGTGACAAGGCCGCTTTTGCAGAGCTTTTTGCCCATTTTGCGCCTCGGATTAAATCATTTCTGATGCGTGGTGGGACGGCCCCCGATATCGCCGAAGAATGCGCGCAGGACACGATGGTCACCGTCTGGCGCAAGTCGCATTTGTTCGATGCGTCCAAGGCCAGCGCGTCCACATGGATTTTCACGATCGCACGAAACCGGCACATTGACATGATCCGCCGCGCCAAACGCCCCGAGCCTTCGGATTTGCCTTGGGGTCCCGAACAAGACCCCGATCAGGCTGATGTTATCGGCCTGCAACAAGAAACCGATCAACTGGGCCGAGCTATGGCCGAGCTGCCCGAAAAACAGCGCGTGCTGATTGAAAAAGCCTATTTGGGCGAATTGACACATAGTCAGATCGCCGAACAGACCGGCCTACCGCTCGGCACAATAAAATCCCGCATCCGATTGGCGCTGGACCGCTTGCGCCATGAAATGAGTTAGACTGACATGACACGAAAAATCAAACACCACCTGACCGATGCGCTGCTGATGGGCTATGCCGCAGGCACCCTACCCGAAGCATTCAATTTGGTCGTCGCGACGCATATCTCCATGTGTGACGACTGTCGCGCGGCCTTGGCCGAGTTCGAGGCCGTCGGCGCATCTGTCATGATGGACAGTGGCGCGGTCGCGATGGACGACGGGGCACTGGCCGCCGTTCTGGATCGCCTGGACGACGATGATGTAGAGGCAGCCCCGCCCGCGCGGACCCAACAAAGCGGGCTGTTCCCTATGCCGTTGCAAAACTACGTCGGCGGTGACCTGCCGGCGGTTCGATGGCGCAAAATTGGCGGCGGCGTTAGTCAGATGGTGCTGCCATGTGACGATGGTGCAGCCACTGTGCGGCTACTGCATATTCCGGCAGGCACCGCCGTGCCCGATCACGGTCACCACGGGACCGAGCTGACGCTGGTGTTGCAAGGTGCGTTTTGTGACGAGGTCGATCGCTTTGGCGCCGGTGATGTCGAAGTCGCGAACGAGGATCTCGACCATATGCCCGTTGCAGAGTTGGGAGAAGACTGCATCTGTCTGGCCGCGTCCGAGGCCCCGCTTCGGTTCAAGGGCTGGTTGCCCAGAATTGCCCAACGTATCGTTGGGATCTAACGGCTGTTATTGTCGAAACAGGGTATCCATGGGCTTAAGCCCATGGCAACACAAGCAGCGCCAGCTGCGGGTCAATTCCAAGCGATCGGGTCAATCGCATGCCCACGCTTGAGCCACCCATCGCCACCTGCCGAGATATAGAATGTTCGGTACGCATATGCGCCCGTCACCACCCAATAGTCATCAGTCCGGACAACCCGACCCTTCTTGGCCCCGCAAACCCGACCATCACCACATGGCCGCAACGTAAAGCTACGCAGTTCGCCGCGCTCTTCAGCCAGCACAGAAACCGGCCCGCTGTCGAACGGGTGGTCCTGAAACGTATCAGCAAAGGCGCGTTTCGCAATTGACTGTGCGCCGGGCGTTGACTGCAGCTGCTGCGCGCAGCCAGAGAGGGCGACAATGGTCAAAATGGTACCAAAGACGGATCGTATCATCATGTGCCCTTTCCGAGCGAGGTCTCTCAGTTGCTGCCAGCTTGCCCTTAGGACCGTGGCTTCGCAAGGGGCACAACGCTGCTGGCATCTTCGGGCGCAAGTTCTTCGAAATCAAAGTTGTCCAACTTTGTCGCCCGTTTGCCAGCCCTCTCCGCCGCGACGCTGATATCATCCAGATCCTTACGGGCCTGCCCGAAATGCGTGTTCAGCTTGCCCACCCGCTGCGCCACCAGTTCCACGTCACGGTGCAACAGACGCAAGGTGGTCCGGATCGCCCCCGCCTGCTCGCGCATCCGTGCATCTTTCAAGATCGCGCGCATCGTGTTCAACGTGGCCATGCAAGTGGTAGGGGACACGATCCAGACGCGGGCAGCAAAACCGTCACGGACAAGCTCGGGGAAATTCGCGTGCAGTTCGGCATAGACCGCCTCGGACGGCAGAAACATCAACGCGCCATCGGCGGTTTCACCATCCAGAATATACTTTTCCCCGATCGCCTTGATATGCGCTTTGACAGACTGGCGCATAAACTTGGCGGCTTCATTCGCCTCCCAATCCGTACTGGCATTGCGTAGGGCTTCATAGGCTTCCAGCGGGAATTTACTGTCGATCACAATCGGGCCCGGCGGGTTGGGCAAATGGATCAGGCAATCGGCCCGCTTGCCGTTGGTCAGCGTGTGCTGGAACGTATAGGCATCCGATGGAAGCGCCTTGGACACGATGTCGTTCAACTGAATTTCCCCAAACGCGCCGCGGGTTTGTTTGTTTGACAGGATGTCTTGCAATGACAATACATCGCTGGACAGTTTGGTAATATTATCCTGCGCTTTGTCGATGGTTTGCAAACGCTGCTGCAACTCACCCAAACTATTCGCCGTGCGCTGGGCCGAGGACGACAAATTGACGTTCATCGTCTCCGATACCTGCTGCAACCGCTGTTCCATCAATTGCAATGTCTTGGCTTGTTGCTGGGCCTGCGCCTCGGTCACGCTAGTCAAACCACCGAACAACTGCTGCTGGCCGCTCGACAACATCTCGACCCGCGATCCCAGCCCACCCATCTGGCTCGCCAGCACCTGCGCCATCTCAGCCGATTTACCGGCTCGGCGCACCGATACAATCAGCAAGATCACCAATAGCAAGAGAATGCCCACAACGATAAGACCGGCGAGGTGCAACGGATCGTCCAGACGCAAGGTATAATCGCCGATGCCTATCATGTGCGGCCAAACAATCGTTCAATATCAGTCATCTTCAACTCTACATAAGTGGGGCGGCCATGGTTGCATTGGCCTGCACGGGGGGTGGATTCCATTTCGCGCAGCAACGCGTTCATTTCTTCGGCCCGCATCCGGCGCCCCGTGCGAATGGATCCGTGACAGGCCACGCGGGACAGGATCGCCTCGATTCTGGATTGGACGCGGTCGCTGCCGCCTGTGTCCGACAGTTCGTCCAGAATGTCGCGCAGCATGGCGCTGGCGTTCACTTCGCCCAAGATCGCAGGAGTTTCGCGCACGGCAACGGCATTGCCGCCGAATGCCTCGATCCCCAATCCAAATCGCGCCAGATCATCTGCGATGTCCAGCAATTGGGCCGCCTCGCTTTCGGCCAGCTCAACTATCTCAGGGATCAGCAAGGCTTGGGCCGCGACACCATCTTCAGCCATCTGGGTCTTTAGTTTTTCATAGACCAGCCGCTCGTGGGCCGCATGGCCGTCAACGATAACTATGCCTGTTTCGGTCTGGGCGATGATGTAGTTTTCATGCAGCTGCGCGCGCGCCGCACCTAACGGCAAGTGGTTTGGCTCGTCGTCGATCACTGGTTCGACACGGGCGCTTGGCAGCTCTTGAAAACCGGGGGCTTGGGCCTGAAATGTCATCGACCGAGCGGTATAGCTGGGGCGGTCCATCTGATAAACGCGAGGCTCTGTCAGGGGGACTTGGATCGCGCCCAATGTTGCATCCGCAACCGTGGTCGACGCACGATGGCCTGCATCCGCCAAAGCATGGCGCAGCGCCGATACAATCAATCCCCGCACAACCGCCGGCTCCCGAAACCGGACTTCGGACTTGGCGGGATGCACGTTGACGTCGACCAGCGTCGGGTCGCAATCCACAAACAATGCAGCCACCGGATGGCGGTCACGCGACAGCACATCCATATATCCGGCACGCATCGCCCCCAGCAGCATCTTGTCGCGCACAGGGCGGCCATTGACGAACAAATATTGCGCCACCGCCGCACCGCGTGAATAGGTCGGCAGGGCGGCATATCCGGTCAGGTGAAACCCGTCGCGTTCGGCATCGATCAGCAGGGCATTATCGGCAAAGTCGCGTCCGATAACGCCAGACAGGCGACCATGAAGCGCATCAAACAGATCACCGGTTTGCGCATCAGCGCGGAATGTTGTGCGGCTGTCGCCCTTGGACGCATCGCGCAGGACAAAGGTCACAAAAGGTTCGGCCATCGCCAACCGCTTGACCACGTCGCCCACGGCCTGTGCCTCGGCGCGGTCCGTGCGTAGGAATTTCAGACGGGCGGGGGTCGCGTAGAACATATCGCGCAATTCAACCACCGTGCCGCCAGACAGGGCGGCGGGGCGCACTGGGTCCATCTGGCCGCCCGCGACCTTGACCATGGCCGCATCACCGCCAGCGACCCGCGATGTGATCGTCAAACGACCCACCGCGCCGAGACTGGCCAGCGCCTCGCCTCGAAAACCAAAAGAATGGATGTTCAACAGGTCCGATCCGTCGATCTTGCTGGTGGCATGTCGCGACAGGGCCAGCGGCAAATCAGCACCCGCAATGCCACATCCGTCGTCGGTCACACGGATCAGGGTCTTGCCGCCGTCGGCGATCACCACTTCGATACGGGTCGCACCTGCATCAATGGCGTTTTCAACCAGTTCTTTGACCGCCGAAGCCGGACGTTCCAGCACCTCACCCGCAGCGATGCGGTTGATTGCGGCCTCGTCTAGCTGGCGGATCACCGGCCGGGGCTGTATCTGGGGGTCTGCGGTCGACATGCCACAAGGTTTAGCACGCCCACCCCCGATTCTACGAGAGGGATTACTGGTTAATCGGTGCTTTCCAACCCAACCGGCTGACCCACCACGACAAAGCGCAGAGCATCCGGTTTCAACAACCGTTTCGCCATCGCGTTGACTTGTTCCAACGTCACAGCGGCCAATTCATCGTTGCGCGTGTTGATATAGCTGGTTGGCAGGCCGATCATCTGCATGCCCACCATGATCCCCGCGATCTCGGCGTTGCCATCAAATCGCAGCGGGTAGGCGCCGGTCAGATAGGTCTTAATCTCGTCCAACTCACCTTGCGAGACGCCATTTTCCGCCAAATCGGTCCAGACGGCGCGGGTGACCTCGATTGCCTCGGCGATTGTATCGTTGCCGCTGGCGACTTGGCCCATGACCAGCTCGGCATGCAGTTTGGGCACGATAAAGCTGCTGATGCCATAGGTCAGGCCGCGCTTTTCCCGAACCTCATGCATCAATCGGCTTTCGCGACCCGAACCGCCTAGAATTTCGTTCAGGATGTAGGCCGCGAAATAATCGGGATCATCGCGTTTGATCCCTGAATGCCCGAACAATGCGACAGACTGCGGCGTTTCATAGTCGATAACGGTCACGCCACCGCCCAAGGCAAAATCCACATGCGGCGGCATCCCGGCCCCTTGTGCCGGTAACTCACCCAATAGGGTGTCCAACATCGGGCCGACCTGATCTGCGGTGATATCACCCACGACGGATACAAACATCCGGTCGCGGGTAATCGTGCGGCTGTGCGCCTCGAACATGTCGGCTTGGGTCAGGGCGTTAACGCTACTTGCCGTGCCGTCGGCGGATGTCCCATAGGGGTGATCGCCAAAACCCGCACTATCAAAATACGCACCCGCAATCCGGTTCGGGTTTTTGGCATCACTGGCGATGCCCGACAACACTTGGGCACGAACGCGGTCTATCGCGTCTTGGTCAAAACGCGGCTGGGTCAACGCTTGGCGCAATAACGCAAGCGCCTCATCGCTGTTTTCGGTCAGAAAACGGGCCGAAATCGACATCGTATCGTCATAGGCTGCGAACGAAAAACTGGCGGCCAGGCTTTCTCGTTTGGTCTGGAATTCCTGCGCGGACATGTCGCCGCTGCCTTCTTCGATCAGGGCCATCATCAGGTTTGTGGCGCCGCGTTTTTCCGGCGCGTCCAGCGACGTGCCGCCGCGAATACGGATTTCAAGCGCGACAAACGGGATCGCCGGTTCTTCGACAACCCAGACGTTGATGCCCCCGTCAGACGTAAGCTCCTTGATCTCGATCGCGCTGGCGGCACCGGACCATAAGATCAGGGCAAGGCCCAGAATAATGCGGATCATTGCGCGTCCTCCTGTGTTGCCACAACCCAACCGGTGACGGCTTGGTCCCGCTTTAGGACCGATGCTGCGACGGTCTTGATGTCATCCTCGGTCACTTCTTGTAGAACCTGCGGCCACGCCTGAACGTCCTCGACGGTCAATCCTTGGGTCAGGGCCGCGCCATAGCGGCGGGCCAACCCCTGCACGTTGTCCTTGGCGTAGATTTCCGAGGCGCGCAGCTGGATGCGGATGCTGTCAATGCGGGCGGGGTCGATGTCAGCGGCCAGAAACTCGGCGATGGCCGCGTCCATGGCTGCCTCGGCTTCGGACAGGCTCACGCCATCCGACGGGGCAACCGTGATCCCAAAGGTCGTGTCATCCAAGGACCGACCACCATATCCGGCGCCAGTGTAGACGGCGGTTTGCGTGTCAAATTGCAACGCTTGACCCAAGGTTGACGTGAACGGTGATCCGCCCAACAGGTCGGCAAGATACACCAGTGCGGCCGCTTCTTTCTGGGCACCGCTGTCGCGTTCGGGGGCCAGATAGCTGCGGGTCAGATAGGGCTGGCTGACACGCGGATCGACGTATGTGATCCGGCGCTCGGCCCGCTGGGGCGGCTCTTGGGGGCGGATGCGGTCGGGCAGATTGGCCTCGGCAGGGATGACACCGTAATACTGTTGGGCCAACGCGTGAACGTCATCGGGTTGCACGTCACCTGCAACCACTAGGATCGCATTATTGGGGCTATAATAGAGGTCATAGAAATCCAGCGCGTCTTGCAGCGACAGGTCTTCCATCTCGTGTTTCCAGCCAATGATTGGCACACCGTAGCGGTGATTTTGATATTGGGCCGCGATGAATTGTTCACGGGCCAGCGCGCCCGGGTTGTTTTCAGTGCGCTGGTTACGTTCCTCAAGGACCACATTGCGTTCGGTTTCGATATCGGCTTCGGTGATCGCCAGATTGTTCATCCGGTTGCTTTCCATCTGCATCATCAGCTCTAGGCGATCAGAGACGACGCGCTGGAAGTAAGCAGTGTAATCATGGCTGGTGAACGCATTGTCGGACCCGCCATTGGCCGCGACAGTTGCCGAAAACTCGCCGCTTTCCAGCTGGTCGGTGGCCTTGAACAACAGGTGCTCTAGGAAATGCGCGACACCGGACGCGCCGACAGGTTCATCCGCCGATCCGACACGATACCACAGCATATGAACCACAACAGGGGCGCGGTGGTCTTCGATCACGACGACATCCATGCCGTTGTCCAGACGGTAGGTGCTGACCTCATCCGCGGCGGCTGGGCTGGTCAGGGCAAACAGGGCAAGGGCAAACAGGCGGCGCATTGGGGGCGTCCTTTCACGAAACTCGATACGGCTAAGCTACGCTGCTGGGCGCTTAGATCAAGGGCACAAACGCGGTTGTGACCAGCGCGTTAGGGGGCCGGTGGTGCGGACGGTGTTGCAACACCAGCCGCGCGGAACCGCGCCAGTTCGGCATAGGCGTCCAGCGCCTGACGGGCGTAGGCCCCGAAATACGACCCGCTTCCGAACAACCCGAAAAAGCTGAACCGGCGGGCGCTGCGCCGCAGGGCCGCGTCCTCGGAGGCCAGAGTTTCACGAATGTCTGCCTGCGTGCCATAGCGACCAGCACCGGCGACCAATGCGGCGTCACGGGCGGGGATACCGCCAGCAACTTGTGCGCTGGCACGCCCGCCCAAGGCGGCAATTGCGTCCGCTTTGGGATTTGGATCGACAAGGTTAGTGCCACCCGGTGTCGGCTTCGGCAATTCTTTGCCATCTGGCATGACCAGCGGGGCCACAGGCAGCACCGAGAAATCGTCCGGTCCGTTGCCGGCACCAGACATGTCGTGCAGCGGACGGTCACCAGAAGTGCATGCCATTAGGCCAACAGCCGTCAGAATTACCAGAATTATCGCGCGCATTTGATGCCCTACCGTGGTCGTTGCCGCCTTGTTTACCCCAAGCCGAACGGCGCGTCACGCCTGTTTTGCATCCCGTGGCTTTGGGTCGCTGAACGCCAGTCCGATCGCCCCGACAAATATGGCCACGTCGGCCACATTAAACGCATAAGGGTTACCAATCCCACAGCACGACATATTCAGGAAATCCGCCACAGCACCATATAGGACACGGTCGATCACATTGCCCAGTGCCCCCCCGATCAGAAACCCTGCGGCGACATAGGTCCAGCGGTTCGCGACCTTGCCGCGTAGCCACCATAGCACAGCGGCCGAAATGGCCAGCGCCACACCAACCAGCACCCAGCGCATATCAAGCCCGGCCCCGATGCCAAAATTGACACCGCGGTTCCATGCCATTGTCAGCACCAAAAACGGGTCCAGAACTTCGATCCGTTTGACCACGTCCAGCTTTAGGATGTGCACGACATAATATTTGGACGCTTGGTCCAGCAAGAACACCCAAAACCCTGTCCAAAAGATCAAACGCATCTGTGGTTCCTTAGTGCCGGAAATGGCGCATGCCGGTGAACACCATCGCAATGCCTGCCTCGTCGGCGGCGGCGATCACTTCGTCATCACGCATCGACCCACCGGGTTGAATAACACAAGTTGCCCCTGCTGCGGCGGCCTCTAGCAGGCCGTCGGCAAACGGGAAAAACGCATCGGACGCGACAGCAGACCCAATTGCCAGCGATTGCGGCAGATCCATTGCGTTTGCCATACGCTCGGCCTTTTGGGCGGCGATCAGGGCGCTATCGAGGCGGCTCATCTGGCCTGCGCCGACGCCAACTGTTGCGCGGTCTTTGACATAGACGATGGCGTTGGACTTGACGTGTTTGGCAACTTTCCAAGCAAACAACAGATCGGCCATCTGCGCGTCGGTTGGTTTGACCTTGGTCACGACCTTCAGATCGTCCAAGGCCACATGGCCCACGTCTTTGTCCTGCACTAGCAGACCGCCCGCGACCTGTTTCATTGCCACTTGCGCCGCCTTTGGATCGGGCAGCCCGTCGGTTGTCAGCAGGCGCAGGTTTTTCTTGGTTGCGAACACAGCGCGGGCCGCATCAGACGCGCCGGGGGCGATGACAACTTCGGTGAAAATCTCAACGATTGCCTTGGCCGTGTCTTCGTCCAACGGCATATTCAGCGCGACGATCCCACCAAAGGCAGAGGTGCGGTCGCAGTCAAAGGCGTTGGTATATGCCTCGAGCAAAGTCGCCCCACGAGCCACACCGCTGGGGTTGGCGTGTTTGATGATCGCAACCGCAGGACCGTCAGCAGGATCAAATTCGGCGACCAGTTCAAACGCCGCGTCAGTGTCGTTGATGTTGTTATACGACAGCTCTTTGCCCTGATGTTGGGTCGCTGTGGCGACACCTGCGCGGCCCGTGCCATCGGTATAGAACGCCGCCTGCTGGTGGCTATTTTCGCCGTAACGCATGGTCTGGGCAAAGGTGCCCGCGAACGTGCGCCTGCGCGGTTGCGCTATATCCAAAGCCCCCGCCATCCAAGTGTTCACCGCCGTGTCATAGGCCGCTGTGCGACCATAGGCGATTTGCGCCTGACGTTGACGGAACGCATATGTGGTCTGACCGTCGTTCGCGTCCAGCTCAGCCAGCAGGGCATCATAATCCTGCACATCGGTGACCACGACAACGTCCGCGTGGTTCTTAGCCGCAGACCGGATCATCGCAGGGCCGCCGATGTCGATGTTTTCGATACAGGTGTCATAATCGGCGCCTTTGGCGACGGTTTCCTCGAACGGATACAGGTTCACAACCACCAGATCGATGCCGCCGATCCCGTGTTCGTCCATCGCGGCGACATGGGTGTCCATATCACGACGGGCCAGAATGCCGCCATGCACGACAGGGTGCAGGGTCTTGACCCGCCCGTCCATCATCTCGGGAAACCCTGTGACCTCGGCCACGTCTTTGACCGCAAGGCCCGCATCCCGCAATGCCGCGGCAGACCCACCGGTCGACAGCAATTCAACCCCGCGCGCGGCCAGCGCACGTCCCAAATCAATCAATCCGGTTTTGTCGGACACAGACAAGAGGGCTCGGCGGAGGGGGGCAAAATCGGTCATGGCAGTCCTTTGGATCAGTCAATGTTTGCGTCCATTGGGTCGTCTTGAACCAAATCGCGAACACCGTCAGGGGTGTCTTGGGCCTTGGCCAAGGACCAACGGACACGGGTCGCATAGGCCATTGTGCGACCGGATAAAACCACTTGTTGCGCCGGTCGGGGCTTTAAACGCCCGTTTTCAAGGTAAACCGACGGCTCCAGTGTCATTTCCGCATGTCCGTCATGGCGCAGAATCCAGATTTCACCTGATTTGAGCGCCAGTGAAATGGCCGCGCCGCCCAGATCGATCGTCGCATCGACATCGGGATGCAGATGAAACCGCAGCGCATAGGGCACGCCTTGCAATGCGCTGGCATCGACAGCACGGTCGAACAACTGCTTGTCGGGGTCGTCCAGCGTGGTCAGGAAATCCTCGCCTACCATGCCGCGCCCATCGGTCGACAGATCCAGCGTGCGGGCATGGGTTAGCCCGTGGGTCGGTCGGTAGCCATCATGGCTTAGTTCTAATCTCCGACCGTCATGCAGGCTTGAGAAATGGCACTGCACATCCTGCGGGATGTCCTCTAGCGTTTCTTGCGGTGACGCGGCCAGCTTGCTGGGCTCACCCAGACGGGACGACGAATACCCCTCTATACATAGGGTCGTATGGCTGGGGGTCGCACGGCCCGCGCGGCGCCATTCTTCTCCGAATGTGCGGCCCGACCCGCAGTTCACAATCAACTGCCTGCGACCTGACGTGACCTCCATCGCCAGCGTGCTGGCATGGGCATTGATCGAGGCAGGCCCGGTCGGCGGCTGTGCTGCATCCACCACAATCGATGTCCGTCCAGCCGCCAGTCGGGCATATCCCATATGCAATTCATCTTGCGGTCGGGTCTTGTCGCCTGACGCCGCCAGCGCGTGATCCAGACGGCCATCCAGTCCGCGGCCACCGCCGTGAAACCGCGACAGCCCCCCGTCCGAATGACGCAAAGCGCGCAATGTCGGGGCAATACGTGCGATGGCGGTCAGGATAGGGGCTGGCGGGTGGCGACCCATCTCGGTCAGGACTTGGGACGCCCATGTCAAAAGGGTCAGCACCTCTAGCAGCTCTTCGGGATTACGTGTGGCTATACCGCCGCTGTCGTCGATCTGGCTCGCGCATTCGCGCGCGAGGGCCGAGACTGCCGGATCGACGTGCTGCTCCATGCCCTCAAGCGCGAGACCGGCATAGATCATGCCCGTCAACGCCTCGAACCGCGGCAAGCCCGGCGCGGTTGTGTGCCACCGTTTGGACAGGAAAATCGTCTGCTGCGCGACCGAGCGGTAGAATGCCTCCGAATCGTCGCGTTCACGGCCCCGCAACAGGAAAAAACCGTGCTGGATCCAGCGGATCAGCCGTCGGCCGGTCAGGTCGGGGGTCCATCCTGCGCCGCGCCCGCTGCCATAACGGTCGATCCAGTCCCAGACCCAAGCTTGGGCGCGCGCGCGGGCCTTGGCATCTCCGACCGCCGCAAGGTCGTCCAACCATGAACAGCCCTGCAACTCTTCGACTACGATGTCGTTGTCAGGCTCGATATCCCAGATGGCCGTGTCCTTGGCCTCGGTCAGTGTTCCCGAAAACAGGAAATTGCCCGCGGTCAGCTGACGGCCACGGG
This sequence comes from uncultured Roseobacteraceae bacterium, assembly GCA_964022195.1. Classification (GTDB taxonomy): domain Bacteria; phylum Pseudomonadota; class Alphaproteobacteria; order Rhodobacterales; family Rhodobacteraceae; genus Yoonia. Next base: position 276 of record CAXIAS010000010.1, on the reverse strand, counting down.
CGAAATGACCGATGGTGCGCGGTTCTGGCTGGCTGACAAATCCCGTCGCCGGACGGGCCCGTGCAGCGGCACGCGCGTAAAAACGATGCATGAAGCGCGTGCGTCGTGCACGCCATGTCTGCGGTCTGGCCAAATCTGCTGCCTCTGGCTTGCGCATTTTGCGCTGTTATTGCGGCAGACATTAACGTGTCATGCAGGCTTTGTCAGCACCGCAATGTAAAACCCGTCCATTCCGCCGATATCCGCCCAGTAATCAGGGCGCAGACGCAACCCGCC
>CAXIAS010000009.1:0-47999 GCA_964022195.1 uncultured Roseobacteraceae bacterium | reverse complement strand
CATACTCTTCGCGTTTAACAGCCGCGTTAATGATGGTTCCGGCTTTGTCTTTGACCTCTTCATATTGCTTGTCACGCTCGGCTTCGCGGACTTTTTGCAAAATGACCTGCTTGGCGGACTGCGCCGCAATGCGGCCCAGTTCGACCGGCGGTACGATCTCAATCAATTGCTGACCGATTTCAGGATTTTCCATGTATTGAGCAGCTTGCTCGACAGTGAATTCAGCCTGATAATTTTCCAGCTCTTCCTCGGCCACAACCGTGCGAACGCGGGTAAATTCGGCTTTACCTGTCTTGCGATCGATCGCGACACGAATGTCCATCTCGGCGCCGTAGCGGGACTTGGCAGCACGCGCGAGGGATTCTTCCATCGCCTCGACAACCAAATTCGCGTCGATGTTCTTTTCGCGGGCCACGGCCTCGGCTGTTTGCAGCAGCTCTAGCTGGTTTGCAGAAGTAATTGCCATCAGGTTTTCTCCTCGCCATCAATGATGGTTTCGATTTCATCAAATTGGGCCTCGTCGATTTGGCCCGCATCTTTACGTCCGCGCAATACGTCGCGAATCAACTCATCTGTCAGAACCAGTTTGGCGTCTGACAGCCATTCAAATTTCAAACCGATTGTGCCTTCGGATATGGTGATCAACACCTCATCTTCTTGCACACCGGCCAGCTCGCCCTTGAAACGGCGACGGCCATCAATCAATTGCTCGGTTTCGATCTTGGCCTCAAAGCCTCGCCATTGGTCAAAGTCCTTCAGACGTGTCAAAGGGCGATCAATCCCCGGGCTGGATACTTCGAGGTTGTAGACATCGACAATCGGGTCTTCGACGTCCAGCACGGCTGAGATCGCGGTGCTAATCTGGCCGCAATCATCAACCTCGATTGTGCCGTCGGGTTTCTGCGCCATCACCTGCAAGATTGTCTCTTTGCCGGACATCAGGCGAATACGCACGACTTCATACCCCATATCTTCCACGACGGGGGTGATGATCTCGGCGATGCGGCGGTCAATGGCCGCTTTGGCAATCAGATCGTTCATCTTGGTTCCAAGCACAAAAAAACGGGCGCGCGGCCCGTTGGAAATTCGGTGGTGTAAGGTTTGGACCCTTACTCCGCTGTTATGGGGGATATAGACCCAGTGATCGGGTGATGCAACCCCTGCATCGCTTGCGGTGTCATCCTCTTGCGACGGGCGCGCGCTGCAATTGCAGCGCACAATAGAAAAAGCCGCCCCGCATTTCGCGGGGCGACCTTTACCTCAAACACTTGGCGTGGCTTACGCCTGCGACCAACGCTCGGCCATACGACCGTTGTCCATCTGCCAGAGGTTACCCACTGTTTCAGGCGAATGGATGCGGTTGTTCACAGCCTGAACGTAGTTGGCGAACATCGGAATGATCACGCCGCCTTCGTCACGCAAAATTTGCTGCATTTCGAAGTACTGGGCCTTGCGGGTATCGCTGTCCAGCTCGGCACGAGCCATAACCAGCAACTCTTGGAAGCGGGCGCTGTCTTTCTCGTCCCACTGGCTATCGTTCCACGGCACACCGGCCTCATAGGCTGTTGCGAACATCCAGTCTTCGGTCGCACGACCGGACCAGTAACACGCACAAAAGCTCTTTTTGAGCCAGACGTTTGACCAGTAGCCGTCGGCAGGCTCTTGGATAACGTTGATGTTGACACCAGTGCCCGCCATTGAGGCCTGCATCAGCTGCGCCGCGTCAACCGCACCTTCAAACGCTGCGTTGGACGCAGACAGGTCCAGATCGATGCTGTCCAAACCAGCCTGTTTTAGGTAGAACTTGGACTTGTCGGGATCGTAGGCCAGCTGCTCCATCTCGTCGTTATAGAACTGGTTTGCTGGGCCGATTGGCGTATCGTTACCAACAGCACCGTGACCAAGCAGGATCTTGTCGACCAATTCTTGGCGGTTCACACCGTATTTCAGAGCTTTGCGAACGTTTACGTCGTTGTACGGCGACGTATCTGTCAGCATCGGGAACGTATATTGCTGGTTGCCTGTCACTTCTTGAATGCGCAACGCAGGGTTTGCACGCAGCAAGGCTTCGGTCTTGAAATCAATCCGGTTGATCGCATCAACTTGACCGGTCATCAGCGCATTCATACGCGCAGTGTTGTCGTTGATCGCGACATATTCGATTTCATCAAAGAAACCGGCAGCGTCGCCCTTGTAGTGATCATCGACGCGGGTGGCGACCATACGCACACCTGGATCAAATGCTTTGACCTTGTACATACCCGTGCCGATGCCGTTGGCGATCGCGTCTTCGATCTGGCCGGCTGGATACATTAGGATGTGATAGTCCGACATCAAATAAGGGAAGTCGGCGTTCGGCGCGCTCAGGATCAGCTGCAGCTGATGCTCACCCATCTTCTTCATCTCAGTGATGTTCTCAACAATCGGCTTGGCGGCCGATTTGGACTCTTCGCCCAAGTGCATGTTGAGCGACGCAATCACGTCGTCCGCGCCAAAGGATTTGCCGTTGTGGAACGACACGCCTTGGCGCAGGTTGAACGTCCAAGTCTGAGCATCCGAAGATTCCCAGCTTTCGGCCAATTCGCCAACCAGCGAACCGTCCGCTGCGACCTCGGTCAAGCTGTCGAATACCGCACCTTGGGCGGACGCGATCATGAACAGATCCGAATGCGTGCGCGCGTCCCAGCTGTCAGATGTGTTTGCACCCGATAGACCAGCGGTCAGTTTACCACCACGTGTTGCGGCTCGTGCTGGCATACCTGTCAGGCTAAGAACGCCTGCAGCTGCACCGGTTTTCATCAAACCGCGTCTGCTAATTCCATTTAACATGTGTTTCTCCCTAGTTGGTCTCGTATGGGCGTTTGCCCTTGGTTTTTCGCCGCTCTTGGCGGTGATTCGTGGTTACATCTTACCCACAGCTGCGTCGCCGATGTTATCAACTCCGCGTTCCTGCAGCAGATTTGTGAGCCAGTCGGGGTCCATTTCAGGGACCGACGACAGCAAAAGATCAGTATAAGGGTGGTGTGGCGGCGTGAACATGTCGGCCTTTGGGCCTGCCTCAACCACACGCCCGTCTTTCATCACGACCACTTCGTCCGAAATGGCGCGCACAGTCGCCAGATCATGTGTGATAAACATATAGGACAGACCCAATTTGTCCTGCAAATCAGCCAACAGACGCAGTATCCCTTCGGCCACCAATTGGTCCAAAGCCGATGTGACCTCGTCACAAATGATAAACTTCGGCTCGGCCGCCAACGCTCTGGCAATACCGATACGCTGTTTTTGGCCACCCGACAATTCGGACGGCAAACGGTTGAAATATGTGTCTGGCTCCAACTCGATCTGCTCTAGCAACTCATTGACCCGTTGGCGTTTTGCCTTGCCCTTTAGGCCCAAATAGAACTCGACCGGACGGCCGATGATCTGCCCGATCGACATGCGCGGGTTCAGCGCAGTGTCTGCCATCTGGTAAATCATCTGCACCTGACGCAGCTGGTCTTTGGATCGTTTGCGATAATCTGCCGGAACTGGCACGCCATCAAACAGGATTTGTCCCTGTCGAGGTGGCAGCAGGCCGGTAATACACCGGGCAGTCGTCGACTTTCCCGAACCGGATTCGCCAACCACGGCAACCGTGCGACCCTCGTGCATGTCGAAACCGACATCATACAAAACCGGGATTTTGCCATAGGCAGCAGTGACATTTTCAACCGACACCACAGGCACGGAACCGGCACTGATCGCCGGCTTGGCGGGTCGTTCAAAGCTGCGAACGGCCCATAGAGATTTTGTATAATCTTGGGTCGGCGCAGACAGCATGGTGCGTGTATCCGCGGTTTCGACCTCGTCGCCCTTTAGCAAAACCTTGATCGTATCGGCCATTTGGGCAACCACGGCCAAGTCATGAGTAATATAGATTGCGGCAGTGTCGAATTGTTCCACAATATCGCGAATGGATGCCAACACCTCAATCTGGGTTGTGACGTCCAACGCTGTCGTCGGTTCGTCAAAGATGATCAAATCGGGACGGCACGACATCGCCATCGCGGTCATCGCGCGTTGCAATTGACCACCAGACACCTGATGCGGATAACGGAATCCGATTTCATCAGGATTGGGCAAGCGCAACTTTTCATACAGCTCGATCCCGTCGGCGATACTTTCTGCCTTGGTCTTCACACCGTGCTGGGTCGGGCCCTCGATATGCTGGTCGATGATTTTATGTGCAGGGTTGAACGACGCGGCAGCAGATTGCGCGACATAGGCGATCCGCTTGCCCAGAAGCCCGCGTTTGACCGCAGCCGACGCGGACAACAGATCGATACCATCAAATTCAACCGACCCGTCTGAAATGCGAACGCCATCACGACAAAACCCCATCGCCGCCAGACCAAGCGTGGATTTACCCGCGCCAGATTCACCAATCAGACCCAGCACTTCACCCTTTTGCAGTGTCAAATCGACACCATTGATGATCGGGTTCCATTTCTCGTCCGAACGGCCCTCAAGCCAGAGGTTGCGAATTGTGACCAGCGGTTGCGTCATTCTTTTAGCCCCGATGATTTGTGCAGCATCCAGTCCACGACAAAGTTTACGGCCACGGTCAACAAAGCAATTGAGCCAGCAGCCAATAGCGGCGTTAGCGATGCCTTGGGCGCTATTTGCGCGTAGTTGATGAACGCAGCACTATCACGCACCATCGTGCCCCAATCCGCCAGCGGTGGCTGAATACCAACACCAAGAAACGACAGCGCCGCGATCGTCAGAAACACAAAGCAGAACCGCAAGCCGAATTCCGCAAGCAACGGGGCCGTTGCATTGGGCAAGATTTCTTTGAACACCAGATATCCCAACCCCTCGCCACGCAATTTGGCGGCTTCGATATAATCCATAACGACGATGTTCTGACCAACCGCCCGTGCCAAACGGTAGACGCGTGTACTGTCGATCACGGCGATGATTAGAACCATAAACACCGTCAGCGGGATACCCAGTTGAGATGACCAAACTGATGCGATTGTCATCAACAACAAGGCAAAGATCAGCGACGGGATTGCCATTAACACGTCAACCGCGCGGCTTAGCAGTTGATCCAGCCAGCCACCCAGCGTCGCCGCCAGAAACCCGAGGCTACCGCCTAGGAAAAACGCAAGCAGCGTTGTGATAAATGCGATACCGACAGTGTTCTGCGCGCCGTAAATCAAACGGCTTAGGATGTCGCGGCCAATTTGATCAGTGCCGAGCGGGAAATCAGGATTGCCGCCCAGCTTCGGATCACCGCCGGGTGTAATATTGGCTGCGACGCCTTGCAGGATTTGTTCTTGGCCATAGGGCGCGATGACGCCCGCAAAGATCGCGGTAAACGCATAGATCAGAATCATCAGGATCCCGAAGGATGCGGTTAATGGCATCGAGCGAAACATCTTGCGTGTCCAAGAGGTGCCAACTGCGCGCCCCAACAACCGGAACAGCCACGCAGCAATCCCAAACATGATCATACCGTTTACGGCCAGTTGCAGAAAATAGAACTTGTTCGCAACGAGTTGATCATCAGACATCGACTGCAAATAGGCCCAAGCCAACCAACCCAGAACCACGGCGCCCAGCACATAGCCAAAGGCAACTCCGAACGGCATGTCGCGGAAATACGGACGATTTCCCATCATTGCCACAGCCGCCTTGCGCCCGATCCAAGCCACAGCCGCCATGGCAACAAGCGTCGCAATCAATGTAACGATCCAACTCATTTCGGGTGCCTCAGACGGGGGTTAGACAGGATCGACAGAATGTCCGCCGTCAGATTCAACAGGATGTATGCCGCTGCGAATATCAGGCAGCAGGCTTGGACAACGGGGATGTCGCGGATCTTGACGCTATCGACAAACATCTGTCCGATGCCGGGATACACAAAAACCACTTCGACCACGACCACACCTGTGATCAGATAGGCTAGGTTCAACGCAATCACGTTGATGATTGGCGCCAGCGCGTTCGGCAACGCGTGCTTCACAATCACCCGCATCGGTGACATGCCCTTCAGGCGGGCCATTTCGATGTAAGGGCTGGCCAACAAATTGATGATCGCAGCGCGGGTCATACGCATCATATGCGCGGTCACAACCAGCGTCAGGGTTAGCGCAGGCAGCATCGTCTTGCCCAACCGTTCACCAAAGCCCATGTCTTGATGGATATTCGACAGGGACGGGAAAATCGGATTCAGCACTGCCAAGAACAAGATCAGAATATAAGCCATAAAGAATTCAGGGCTGCTGATCGAGCTTAGCGTAAAGATGTTGGCTGCACGATCAAAAATCGTGTTGCGGTATAGCGCCGCCAAGACACCCAATGTGACCGCAATTGGCACCGCGATCATCGCAGTCACCCCCGCGAGGAATATTGTATTCCCAAAACGCGGTGCGATCTGTTCAGCAACAGTCACAGCGCCGGACCCGCCCATATTCGTGGCAAAGTTCAACTGAGCAAAGCTGGTGCCCAGATCCCCGGTCATCATACCACCCAGCCAGCCGAAATACCGGCTGACCAACGACTCGTCCAAACCCAGATCACGCCGGATTTGTGCCACCGATTCAGGTGTAGCGCCCTGACCCAGAATTAGTTCTGCAAAATCGCCCGGTAACATATTCACTGCAACAAAAATCACGACCGAGACGATCAGCAGTGTTAGCAGACCCAAGGCTAGGCGCTGTGCGATAATAGATAAGACGCTATTCAAGTCAGTCTTTCTTTTTTGGTTCGATGTTTAGATTAACGACTGGCCGTTGTCTGTAAACCTGTAAACCGGAAATACTTGTTGCATTATTATCTAACCAATTGATCCGTAATCCGAACCAGTTCGGCACTGATGCCGGGTTCGGACATGGCGTGGCCTGCTTTCGCAATCATCTTCAGACGTCCGTTTGGCCAATTCTTGACCAGTTCATGCGCGGCTTTTGGGGGACAAATCATATCCAGGCGCCCTTGAACGACGTATCCGGGAATATGTCCGATCTTGTCCATATTCGGCAAGATTTGCTGGTCCGCACTCAGGAATCCGGCATTTACAAAATAGTGGTTTTCCAGTCGTGCAAAGGCACGGGCATATTCCGCAGGGCTGACGCCCAATTGGCCATTGCTGTCGACCGACGCCAATGCGTTTTCCCAACCGGCCCACAACCGCGCAAACCGGACCTCTTCTGATCTGTCCCCCGAAAACAGGCGCCGGTTATATGCACTGATCATATCGCCGCGCTCGTCGCTGGGGATGGCGGATGCAAATTCTTGCCATAGGTCGGGCCAAAATCTGCTAGCTCCGCCGCCATAAAACCAGTCCAGCTCGGTGCGGGTCATCAAGAAGACACCGCGCAGAACCAGTGCCAATGCTCGATCAGGGTGGGCTTGGGCGTAAATCAACGACAGTGTTGCGCCCCAGCTGCCGCCGAACACAATCCAGCGATCAATGCCCAGCACGTCACGGATCGACTCGATGTCTGCCACCAAATGCCATGTCGTATTCGCGTCTACGGACGCATGGGGTCGGGACCTGCCGCAACCACGCTGATCAAATAGAACAATGCGATAAGCATCGGGATCGAAAAACCGGCGCATTGCGGGACTACATCCCCCACCAGGGCCACCATGTAACACCACCACCGGCTTGCCGTTTGGGTTGCCACACTGCTCGACATAAATCCGATGGCCGTCGCCCACATCCAGCATCCGCTGGTCAAACGGGTCGATTGGTGGGTAAAGATGCGAACCTGCGCGTTTTTGACCTAAGACCTTGTCCATATCCGACCTATATAACCTCAGGCATCTCCTGACCATGTGAAACAAGAGGCCACAATGACCAACACAGTCGATCCAGCCGAAGTCGCCAAATTCGAGGCAATGGCCGCCGAATGGTGGGACTTGGAAGGCAAGTTCAAGCCGCTGCATATGATGAACCCTGTGCGGCTCGACTATATCACCCGCAACATCGCAGCGGAATTCGGACGTGACTTGAATGGGCCAACCCCGTTCAAAGGGTTGCGGATCGCCGACATCGGCTGCGGTGGCGGCCTTTTGTGCGAACCGATGGCTCGTCTAGGGGCAGATGTGGTCGGCGTGGACGCCGCCGCAGGCAACATTCCCGTGGCCCAAATTCACGCTGAACAATCCGGCCTGACGATCGTCTACCGTCACACAACAGCCGAGGCAATGGCCGCCGCAGGTGAACAATTCGATGTCGTACTGAATATGGAGGTGGTCGAACATGTTGCGGACCCGCTCGGCTATCTTACGGCCTGCCAGACACTTTTGAAAAGTGGTGGCCTACACCTGTGTTCGACACTGAATCGCAATCCCAAATCATTTGCCATGGCGATTATCGGCGCCGAATGGGTCATGCGTTGGTTGCCCAAAGGAACGCATGATTGGTCAAAATTCATCACGCCCGATGAATTATTCGAACTCATGGGCAAAGCCGGTCTCGACCCAATTGATCGCAAGGGGTACGTTTTCAACTTTGGACGGTTTTCTTGGTCTATTTCGGACACGGACCTATCGGTGAACTACGTCACAGCGGCACTCAAACCATAGGCTTTTGCGCGCTCAATACCCGGACTTAAGTGCGCCCACGACGGTCTCGGAATGGACAAACCCCATCCGGCGATACAACCGGCCCGCGTCACCATCGGCTTGTGCGACGATAATCAGTTTTGCCTTCGGTGCGCGATCCATCGCCCAGAGCCCCACATGGCGCAACAACGCCGAGCAAATGCCGCGTCTGCGATGGGTCATACGGGTTTCGACTGATTGGTAGCGGGCCATTGCATCGTTGTGCATCAGCCCCATCTGAGCGACCATCAAATCGCCTTCGAACGCTCCGAACCACTGCCCCAACCCATCGTCAATCTGCCGACGACGGGATGCGTTGCGGCGAGCAATAAATGGCGCGTGACTGTCTGCAGGAAAACCGTCTTCCTGCCCGATTTCGCACTGCAACTGATAGGACTGTTCCCAATCCGCGGCCCCGCCCAGCGCACGCAATGTGATCCCCTCGGGCGTTTTTGCGTCGCATAAATCACCCCGCAGGGTCAGCGCATCATACGCGTCCACCTCAAACCCCAAAGGGGCCAAGGCCGCGCGGATAGGTGACACGTCAATCGCATCCTGATCCCAAACAATAGACTTGTGTCGCGCGTCAGGAAAATGGGCTTCAAACACTGAAACAGTGTCTAATATCGGGAAATCCATATCTTTGATGATAATTTGATTGCCTACCCAATAGGTGGGTTCCTGCGGGGTTGTTTGCACACAATAGCGGCCAAAATCCTCGAGCGTAGACATGCCAGTCAAGGCCAGCAGTTCGCTCGACAATGTAATCGTGCGCAGTGTCATTCAATCTTCGACAGGCTTTGACGCATTTCGCGCAAGACAGGCAAGGCGGCACGCACTTTTTCCGATCCAACCTTATCCACTACATCCACAATAACCGGCGCGATTGCGGCAAGTGCTGCATCGCGGGCAGCCAGTCCCGAAGGGCTAATCGCCACCATTTTACGGCGCGCATCTTCCCAGTCAGGCCGGATATGGATCCAGCCATTCCATTCCAATTTGCCAAGCGTGTTGGTCATCGCCCCTTTGGTCAAATGAAACGTACGCGCAAGCTGCCCCGGAGACCGTTCCGACCCAGCATGCGCCAAATGGTTCAAAACTGAAAAATGCGACAGCTCCATACCTTTGGGCAGCACCTTGGCTACGTTATTGCGCGCAAGCTGCTCCACAGCGAGAATTTCACTAAACAGTGTAACGGCCAGATTTTGGGTCGAGTCAGTCATCAGGGGCCTTTGAAAGGACGGTCATGGGTCAGTGCCGGAATGCGGTTGCGCGCATCAGACACTGCATGTGGCACAAGTTCAACATAGGTTATACCACAATCGCACCCGCCATCGACCAGAACCTCGCCCCATGGGGATACCGCCAACGAATGCCCATAGGTCCGTCGCCCTCCGCCGTGATCACCGGTTTGTGCAGCCGCCAGAACATAGCATCCTGTTTCAATAGCACGAGCGCGCAACAGTGGTTCCCAGTGGGCAGCCCCCGTCACGGGTGAAAATGCCGATGGCACCAGCAATACATCTGCTCCGGCTTTTGCCAAAGCACGGTGTAGCTGAGCAAACCGCAAATCATAACACACCGTGAGGCCAACGCGGCCAAACGGCGTCTGCGCCAAAACCGCCTGATCACCGGGGCGATACCCTTTGGATTCAGCATAGCTCTCGGTTTTGCTGACTTGCACGTCGAACATGTGGATCTTGTCATAACGGGCAACGATGGTGCCTGCCGGATCAATCAAGAATGACCGATTGGCAAATCTGCCATCCGCATCGGTGGTCTTGAGCGCGAGCGATCCAATAGACAGCCATATCCCCAACTCAGACGCTTGCAAACAAAGTGCTGCAAGGGTGGGGTCGTCCTGTTCTAGCGTCAGCACCTCGTTTTGCCGCGCGCGACTGTTGGACACGCAGTTCGTCGCCTCTGGGGTTAGAACAAATCCCGCGCCTTGTGCGGCTGCTTGGGCGACCATCTCTTGGGTTGTGACCAAATTCTCTGTTGGATCATCGCCAGACGTCAGTTGAACCAGCCCGGCTTTCATGCGGCCAGCAACGCATCCAACTTGCCAGTGCGGTCAAGCGCCGCCAGATCGTCATACCCGCCAATGTGTTTCCCGCCGATAAAAATTTGCGGCACAGTGCTGCGGCCGTTCGCCCGCTGGATCATTTCGGAACGACGGCCAGGGTTCGACAATAGCTCGACCTCGGCATAGCTGGCCCCCTTGGCGGACAACAGGCGCATGGCTGCATGACAAAAACCGCAGGTTTTCTTTGTATATAACTCGATGGTTGGCATTTTGGGGCATCCTTCAGACAGTTGTTGACCCCAATCTATGTGTCTTTCACCGCTCGTGCCAGTGCCAGCACATTCACGTGATCCGCGCCTGCCGCCAGACACGCCTCGGTCGCCGCCGCAAGAGTGGCGCCAGTGGTCATCACATCATCAACCAAAAGGACAGAGCGACCGGACAATTGCGCCGCGCGTTTGGGGTTGGGCGCCATAGATTGCGCAAGTGCGGCAAACCTGTCGGCGCGGCTTTGACGTTTCATTTGTGGTGTCCGTCGAGGACGGGTCAGCGCATCGGGGCAAACATCCACCCCAAGAACAGGCCCCAGTGCGCGGGCCAATTCAGCGGCTTGGTTATAGCGACGTGACAACAGGCGCACCCAGTGCAGCGGGACCGGCACGATCACCGTGTCTTCCTTTATCAAAGGTTCAGCGCGCGTCGCCATCCACAGCGCCAAAGGCTTGGCCAGATCAGTTCGGTCGCCATGTTTGAACCGCAACACCAACTTGCGGCCGATCCCTGAATACGCCAACGCTGCACGACCCTTATTCCAAGGGCGCGCAATCGTCATGCAGTCGTCGCATTGCGCGATTTCATCGAAATCATCACCCAGCAGCGGCGCGCCGCAGGTGTCGCAAATTGTGCCGCCAATGAACTGCGTCTCGGCCCAACACAGACCGCACAGCCCGTTATCCGCCATCGCAGCCGCGTCACATGCGACGCATTGAGGCGGGTAAACCGCGTGAATGATGCTTTGCATCCGCATAAATGCAGCCTAAATGGGGGCTATGGACACCACAGCCACATTAACCGATCGCGCGGCCCTAGGTCGTAACCGCCGCAGGGCCACCCCCGACGCGTTGTTCCTACACCAAGTCGCCGCCGACGAGGTCCATGAGAGACTGAAAGAGGTTAACAGAACCTTTCCGGACATAGCCATTGTGACCGGACAGCCCACTTTCTGGGCAGATCAGTTCCCCAACGCGACCGTTGTTAGTGACGAAGAGGTTTTGGATCTTGCGCCGCGCAACTATGATCTGGTGTTGCATATGATGGCCTTGCACTGGGCCAATGACCCCGTCGGGCAGCTGGTCCAATGCCGCAACGCGTTGCGTCCGGACGGGCTGATGCTGGCGATCTGCTTTGGCGGGCAAACCTTGCATGAATTGCGCAGCGCCTTGGCCGAAGCCGAGGCCGTTGTTGCCGGTGGTCTGTCCCCGCGCATCGCGCCTATGGGCGAAATCAGGGACCTCGGAGGTCTGCTTCAGCGGGCTGGTCTTGCTTTGCCTGTCGCGGATGGAACGCCACTAACGGTAAGCTATGAAAACGCCTTTCACTTGATGCACGAGCTGCGTCAAATGGGCGAGGGTAACGCGCTAATGCACCGACCCCGCAGTTTCACCATGCGTAACGTCCTGACTGAAACCGCAACACTATATGCCGAACATTTCACGAACGCTGACGGCCGCGTCGACGCCACGTTTGAGCTGATCACCCTGACCGGCTGGGCACCCGCCGACAGCCAACCGCAGCCGCTAAGGCCGGGGTCCGCAACGACACGGCTGGCTGATGCACTGGGCACCCAAGAAAAACCGCTCAAGCCGGAATGATTTGACGATTTCCGCGATACCGCTAGGTATGACGGGACAAAGGATACGATCTATGACCAAAGCCACCTGCCTTGCCCATGCTCCCGAGGATCACCCCGCGGTCAAACCCGCCCGCGTCGGGGTCCTAATTGCCAATCTGGGCACACCAGACGACACTGGCTATTGGTCGATGCGGCGCTATTTGTCCGAATTTTTGTCCGACAAACGGGTCGTCGACTATCCCGCATGGAAATGGCAACCGATCCTGCAAGGGATTATCTTGAGCAAACGGCCCTTTACCTCGGGCGCTGCCTATCGGTCGATCTGGAACACGGACGCGGACGAAAGCCCGCTAATGACCATTACCAGACAGCAAACCGACGCGATCCGCGCGCAAATGGCCGATCGCTATGGCGACGATGTAATTGTCGATTTCTGCATGCGCTACGGCAATCCGTCGACACCGTCCAAAGTGCGCGAAATGGTCGAGGCGGGCTGCACTAAGATCCTGTTCTTTCCGCTTTACCCGCATTACGCGGGGCCAACTTCCGCCACCGCTAACGACCAATTCTTTCGTGCGTTGATGAAGGAAACGTGGCAACCGACAGCCCGGATCGTGGATCCCTATTTCGAGGATCCCGCCTATATCGACGCGCTTGCCCAGTCGATTGAACGTGCCTATGCCGCGGCCGATGCGCGGCCACAGAAACTGATCTGTTCGTATCACGGGGTCCCTGAACGGTACCTGCGCGAAGGCGACCCATATCATTGCCAATGCCAGAAAACGACGCGGCTGCTACGCGAGCGGCTAGGCTGGGCAGAAACTGAAATCATGACAACGTTTCAATCAAAATTCGGACCCGAAGAGTGGCTAAAGCCCTATACCGTAGAAGAGGTCGCACGTCTTGCCCGCGAAGACGGGATCACGAACATCGCCGTCTGCGCGCCCGCATTTTCGGCCGACTGCATTGAAACGCTTGAAGAGATCAACGAAGAGATCAAAGAGAGCTTTGAAGAAGCAGGCGGCACGTCGTTTACATATGTGCCCTGCCTGAATGATGACCCAGCGCATATTGCGGCGCTATGCGGTGTGATTGACGCCAATCTGGCGGGCTGGGTAAACGCCTAAACGTCGTTCGTTGCCTTGGGCCCAGGCCCATGGTGACCAGGTTTCGAAAACAACAAAACCGTGTAACTCGCCTCTAGCGAGAATTCAATTGAGCGATCGGCTGAACTGAGTTGATTGGCGCGCAAGCGGCCGACACCCTAAGTTGTGAAAAATACAGCTTTATTAGGGAAACTCACCATTATTTGACTAAAATTACAACAATCCCTCGAATTCATTTGGATTGTAGCAAAGGGCGCAACAATATGACCGAAATTCATCAAGCAACTTACACTGCATCCAATAGTGCGGACCAAATTACCAACAATCCAAACCGTGCAGCCACGAGCGGTTTCGTGACGCTCGAGTCATTTTGGGCCAATGATTATCCGGTAGTTCACCCCGATTTCCCCAGCTACGTGGTTGATAGCCCCGAAGTCTTGACGATCTTCGCAGGCGACGGTGACGATCACCTGATTTATGAGTGGGCACCTGGCGAGACGGCTGACTATTCTCATATTCTTTTCCACGGCGAGGCCGGGAATGAACTCATAGAAATTGATGACCAATACCTTTTTGCCGATTTTGATGTCTACGGTGGTCTTGGTCAGGACGAAATCCGAGTATCCTCTGGGTTCGGCCGCGGATATGGCGGAGCTGGCGATGACATCTTAGTCGGAAACATTGACCTTAGCTCATTGGACACCGTGTTTTTTGACTTCTATGGGGGCGAGGGTCGCGACACGTTTGACATTCAACACTCTCTGGATACTGGTTCAGAAGGTAGCCTGAATTCGTTGGTCTCAACATATAATATACAGGACTTTGCTATCGGCGAGGATCGGTTGTTTTATCAAGGATCCTATTTGACAAGCGAACGGCTTGAGGCGTTGATAGCAGCGGGCGTCGCATTTGAGAATGATCTACCTGCCATTCTTGATGACATCGACGGACCTTATGACCCACGCCTGACGGGGCCGTTTGTGAGTTCTTTGGCGCAACCACAGATCCACGGCAACACCATCACATTGAATTTTCAGGGGCATGGCGGTTACGGTGTTTATACGAGCCTTACGGTTAACATCGACATCATTGGTGGGAACATTGATGATTTCATTTCCAGCTTGCCTAGCGGCCTGATCTTTGAGGGCACGGACGCGGCGGATGTGTTGGACGATACTTTTGTCAACGAATTCGGAAGCGCTCTCGGCGACGGGAACGATAACGTCACAGCTGGTGGCGGCAACGACCGCGTCTACTTGTACGGCGGCGATGACACCGCGCGTGGAGAAGCAGGCAACGACCGTATGTATGGCGGCGCGGGCAATGACCGTTTGTTTGGTGGCAACGGCCACGACGAACTAACCGGTGGCGAAGGGGATGATCTGCTGAATGGCGGCAATGGCATAGACAAACTATACGGCGGTGTCGGTCAGGACCGTTTGATTGGCGCCAACGGCAACGACATAATCGATGGCGGCGATGACAATGACGCTCTGTTTGGTGGCGCGGGTGACGATCGCATGTATGGCGGGTCAGGTCGCGATCACATCATCGGCGGCGTCGGGGCCGACTATCTTGTCGGTGGCGCGGGCGATGATCGACTGAACGGAGGTGCGGGCGACGACCGGTTGGCTGGCGGCAATGGCAATGATCGCATTCAGGGCAACACCGGTGACGATATCGTTTTGGGGAACGCTGGCGATGACATCCTTGCTGGCTATTCCGGCAGCGATCGGTTGTTCGGCGGCGGCGGTCACGACCTGATGCGCGGAGGCAGCGGCGATGACGTTTTATTCGGGCACAGTGGCAATGATCGCTTGTATGGCGGCAATGGCCACGACGAATTGAACGGTAACTCTGGCAACGACAACCTGTCCGGCGGCAACGGCAACGATACCATGTCAGGCGGCAATGGCCGTGATAACCTGTCTGGTGGCCGCGGTAACGATCTAATGTCAGGCGGTCGGTACCACGATGTGCTGGTCGGCGGTGAGGGCAACGACACCATGACCGGCGGCGCCGGTCGGGACACATTCGTATTTGTAAGCGGTGACGGAGCGGACACAATTACCGATTTCACCGATGGCGCTGATCGGATCAGGATCGAAGCCGCTGGCGTGAATGATTTGACGTTCATCCAAGACGGATTGAATGCAATAATCAATTACGGCGATGGCGATACGATTACGCTTTTGCAGGTTAGCATTGCCGACCTGACCGCCAGCGATTTTGTATTCGTCTAACAACAAAGGCGGGCGCATGGCCCGCCTCCTTCGTATCTTGTGTTACCATGGGCTTTAGCCCATGGCCCCCTCAAATCAGCAGAACCTGCGTGCCTGTTTTCGCCATGCCAAATAGCTCGGCAATATGTTCGTTATACAACCCTATGCACCCGTTCGACGACCGGCGCCCGATCTTGCGCGTATCGTGGGTGCCGTGGATACGGTAGTATTGCCACGACAGATACAACGCATGAGTGCCCAACGGATTATCCGGTCCAGGGCCAATAAACTCCGGCCATTCGGGATTGCGCTCGCGCATCGATGGCGTCGGGCGCCAGCTGGGGCCCTCGACTTTGCGGACAACTTCGGTGCGCCCTTTGCGGGTCAAATCATCAGTAAGCGGGACTGATGTCGGGTAAAGTTTGTAGACACTTTCATCCCCCGACCAGTAATGCAATGCGCGGCTTTCGATATCCACAAGGATCGCACCATTGCCCAAAGCCTTGAAATACGGCTGCCAGTCCAACGTTCGAAAAGACGCGATGTTGCGCACAACGCCCTTGCTTAGATCCTGTTCAATTTCGGTGCTGTTCGCGGTTTGCTGGGCAAATGCGCCGGTACCAACAGTCGCCGCTGTTGCGGCCAAAAACCCGCGCCGGGTTAGCGCACCATAAATTTTCTTGCTCATCACTTCACTCCATCTGCTTGCTGCAGCTCTTTGATTTGATGTCTACGGTGCCAGAATGCACCATGCAATTCAAACAATCGTCAGATCAGCGAGGCACCGCGCATCATCATTTGATGTGTGACCATATTGGCGCTAAGAGGACAAAAGCACTGTGAAAAGGGCCCAAAATGCTAAGACGTGAGATGTTGATCGGCCTCGGGGCCATTGGTTTAGCCGCCTGCACCAACGATACGGCACGGATCGGCCTTGACGGTTTGCCGGTTCAACAGGTCTATAATATCAAACCGGGTGACGAGGATGATATCCAGTTCCGGATGCTCGATAGCATCAACAGCCTACGCAGCGCGGCTGGTGTGCCCGCGATCCAACTGGATGCGAATCTGACCGCAGCGGCCGCAACCCACGCGCGCGATATGGCGCTACAGAACCGGCCATGGCTGTTCGGTTCTGACGGATCGTCACCATTGGATCGAGCAAAGCGCGCGGGCTTCCGTGGTCGGTTCTTGGGCGAAAACATCTCCGAGAGTTTCGAGACCGAGCTTGAGACACTTGCCGCTTGGATGCAGCAAGAGAACACCCGCGCGGTCATCCTTGATCGCAACGCACGCCGTATGGGTTTTGCGTGGCTTCAGGAATCTCAGGGCAAAATCTGGTGGACGTTGAACATGGGCACGACACCTAGCGTCGGCGCCCCTGACGGGATTATGCGCCAATCCAACGACACCGGATCAGCCTCGGGATTTCAGTTAGGGACCCTTTAGGGATAAATCACGATTGGTGTGCGTTCGGTTACCATCGAATAGATCTCTTCCATCTCCTTGTTGGTGACAGCAATACAGCCCCAAGTCCAATCATCCTGACCCAAGAAATTGGTTGGTGTTCCGTGGATAAAAATATCCCCTCCCGGGCGTTTGCCCAGCGCTGCGGCGCGACGGTAGTCGCGCGCATTCGGATATGAAATCCCGATAGACAAGTGAAACCGGCTGTTCGGGTTTTTGCGATCTATATAATAGACACCCTCGGGTGTTTTTCCGTCACCTTCGATTTCTTTGTGGCCAACCGGTGTGAAACCCAACTCGAACGAATAGCTCCGCAGCAACGTCTTGTTGTGTATCAACTGCAGAACCCTTCCTTCTTTAAATACCTGAATTCGGGTCACTTTGGGCCCGTCGTAGGGTTTAAACTTGCTGGCGCAGGCCGCAAGAAGCAGGCTTGCACCCGCTAGGATCGCTCTTCTGGAAAACATATTACTGCCCTCGGTCTAGTGCCGTTTAAACTGCTCTTAACACAGATTTGGCGATCGACGAACAATTTTGGCTCCGGCGACCCTATGTCCGCGTGAAGCTACCGATCACCTCGACATGGGTCGACCACCGGAACTGGTCCACGACCTGTACCCAATCACAGTTGAACCCGGCGTCAATCAGAGTCGCTGCGTCCCGCGCAAAGGTAACAGGATTGCAAGACACCATCGCGACGACTTTTAGGTCCGACTTGGCCAAGGTTTCGATCTGTGCCTCGGCGCCTGCACGAGGCGGGTCAATTACAGCGGCGTCAAATTTGCGCAACTCGTCGGGCTCCAACGGGCGCCGGAACAGATCGCGGGTCTCGGATGTGACGCGCTTTAGGCCTTTTGCTTCGCGCCAGCCACGGTCTAGGGCTTTGATCATATCAGCCTCGCCCTCGACGGCGTGGATTTCGGCATCCGATGCCAAAGGCAGGGCAAAGGTGCCACAGCCAGCAAACAGATCCACGATCCGGTCAGCGCCTTTGGTTATCTCCTGCACTGCGTCCAACAACGCGGCTTCGCCATCCAGCGTAGCCTGCAGAAACGAGCCGGCAGGCGGCACCACTTTGGCCGCGCCAAAAGACTGAACAGGCGGGTGCATCGTGACCACCGGCTCGTCTTGCCAAACCAGACGGGCGATATCGTGGGTTTGCGCAAATGTTGCCAGTTCAACCCGCAATTCCGAGGTCAGCTGTTTTTCGGTATCAACCAGAATATCAAGGCCGGCCACTGTTTCGGTCACGGTCAGGCCGATTTCTGCTTTGCGCGATGCAGCGATAACGACCAATGCCTCTAGGGCCGGAAATGCCGTCATCAACGCAGGGGTCAGCAGCTGGCAATTTGGCACCGCCGTGACAGTCCCAGACGCGCGCGCATGAAACCCCAACATCGCGCCGCTCTTGGTGCGCTTACCCGATAGTTTGGCGCGGCGCCGCGAATGGGCCGGCGATGTGATGACAGGCCGGAACGTCGTTTCAATGCGCTGAGCTGCGATGGCGCGTTGAACGATCTCTTGTTTCCACGTGGCAACAAACGCGTCGCTGGCGTGTTGCATCGCACAACCACCACATGACTTGAAATGCTTACAAGGGGCTGCAACGCGATCTGGGCTAGGCGTAATAATCCGAACGGTGCCGTCCTGATCGACGCTCACCTCTTCACCGGGCAAGACCCTTGGCAACAGGCTGCGCCCGTCATCCAGCTTGCCCATTCCCAGATGTGTAAGACCTTCAATCATGCCCATGGTATTATTCCGCCGCGTCTTCGACCGTTATAAATCCGCCAGATTGTCGGTTCCAATAACGCGCATATAGCCCGTCTTGCGCTAACAAATCCGCATGGGTGCCTTGTTCCACAATTTTCCCCGCGTCAAGCACGATGATCCGGTCCATCCGCGACAATGTCGACAACCTGTGGGCAATGGCGATGACGGTTTTGCCCTCCATCACAGTTTCTAACGCAGCCTGAATTGAGGCTTCGACCTCACTATCAAGCGCACTGGTCGCCTCGTCCAAAACCAAAATCGGGGCGTCCTTTAGGATCGCACGGGCAATGGCGATACGCTGGCGTTGGCCGCCTGATAGCTTGACGCCACGCTCGCCCAGATAGGCCTCGTATCCCTGTCTGCCTTTGAAATCTGCCAACGTCTGAATAAAGTCGTAGGCCTCTGCCTTGCGGGCGGCAGCGTCGATTTCGGCGTTGGTTGCATTGGGTCGGCCATAGGCAATGTTGTCACGGGCCGACCGGTTGAACATCGCGGTTTCCTGCGTGACCATCCCGATTTGGCGGCGCAGGCTTTCTTGGGTGACGCGCGACACGTTCTGTCCGTCGATCAACACCTCACCCTGCTCGGCATCATACATGCGCAACAGTAACGACACGAGGGTCGATTTGCCAGCACCCGACGCCCCGACGACACCCAGCTTTTCGCCGGGATGGATTGTCAAACCAACGCTTTCGACCCCACCGGGACCACCGCCATAGGTAAAGGTCACATCAGAAAATTCGATCCGCGCATCGCTGACTGACAACTGGCTCGCATCAGGCGCATCAACCAAACTATGTGCCGGCGACAAAGTGCGGATCGCGTCCTCGACCTCGCCCACATTCGCATACATGCCCAACAACGTGAAGCTGACCCAACCGGTCATTTGCGCCAGTCGCAGGCTAACCGAACCCGCCGCGACGATATCGCCAGCGGTCGCTGTTCCGTTAACCCAGAAATAAAGCGTCGCGCCAACGATGATCAACGGCAACATCCCCGCAAGGGTCATGAGGCAGAACCGGAAACTGGCAGAAATCCAACCGAATTTGACGGCTGTCAGGCGCATTTCTTCCATGGCTTCCAAGGCGGTCT
Source organism: uncultured Roseobacteraceae bacterium (assembly GCA_964022195.1). GTDB lineage: Bacteria > Pseudomonadota > Alphaproteobacteria > Rhodobacterales > Rhodobacteraceae > Yoonia. Next base: position 27,863 of record CAXIAS010000009.1, on the reverse strand, counting down.
GATCCTCGAATTTGTCGTGGGCAAACAACTTGACCGTTTTGACATTGGTCACCGTGTCAACAATTTGCCCCGTGACCATCGCACGGCTGGCGGCGCGGGCCTTGGACGCGACACGGACTTTGGGAATAAAAAACCGGATCAGGAACACGTAACACACAGTCCAACCCGCCAACAAGGCGCCCGTGCGCCCGTCAATCGACAGCATCAAAACGATCGAGGCGACTAAGGACGCGGTCGCAAAAACAACCGTATGGATAAATTCGATGAACAACTCGGCGCCTGCCCGCGCCGCTTGACCCATCTTTTGTGCGATGCGTCCGGCAAAATCGTTGTCAAAGAAATCGACAGATTGGCCCAGCGTGTAACGGTGCATCCGCGCCATTGCCATAATCACGATCGGGGGTGCCACAACCACCGAGTTCATCATTCCGCTTAGGCCAAAAACCAATGGCCTTAGGATCAAAAAGAACACAACAACACCCAATAACATTGCCGAATTCGATCCAAAGAAACTGTCAGGCGACGTGGCCAATGCGACATCAATCAGCCGCCCCAAGATCAGCGCAGTCAGCACCTCTAAAACGCCGGCGATGACCGAAACAAAGCCGCCCAGCGCCATGAATCGGAAACTACCCCGAAAGGCCCAGATCAAAAACGCCATCAAGGTTCCGGGCAAGGGACCTTTGGCAGGGGAAAATGCGTCGATCCAAGTCGAAGGATTACGTATCATGTGCCTGTTTCCTGCCCTAAAAATCCACCGGACTGTCGGGCCCAGAACCGCGCATATTGACCGTCAACCGCAAGCAATTCGTCATGGCTGCCGTCTTCGATCACGCGACCTTGGTCCATAACAATGATCCGGTCCATTTGAGCAATAGTAGACAAGCGGTGGGCGATGGCGACGACGGTCTTGCCCTCCATCATGCCGTATAGTGTCTTCTGGATGGCGGCCTCGACCTCGCTGTCCAGAGCGCTCGTGGCTTCGTCCAACAGCAGGACCGGCGCGTCCTTTAGGATCACGCGGGCCAGTGCGATACGCTGCCGCTGCCCCCCCGATAGCTTGACGCCCCGCTCGCCGACGCGGGCGGCGTAACCCTTGTTGCCCTCGCTGTCTTCCAGATCGAGGATAAAATCGTGCGCCTCGGCCTTGCGCGCGGCAGCGATCATCTGCGCCTCGGTCGCGTCAGGTCGGCCATATGTGATATTTTCGGCAACGGTCCTATGCAATAGCGAACTGTCCTGTTGAACCATGCCAATTGCTTGACGCAAGCTGCTTTGTGTGACCGTCGAGATATCCTGACCGTCAATTTCGATGTGCCCTGCCTCGGCGTCATAAAACCGCAACAGCAGCTTAACGAGGGTCGATTTCCCCGCGCCGGACTGACCGACCAAGCCCACCTTCTCACCTGGATTTATCGACAGGCTGATGTGGCTAATCCCGCCCGCTGTGCGCCCGTAGTGATGGGACAAATCAACGATATCAATCGCTGCGCGTTCGACCACCAACGGTGCGGCGTCGGGTTTATCAAGCAAGGTAATCGGTTGGGCGATGGTTTCCATCCCTTCTTGGACAACGCCAAGGTTCTGGAACAGGTTTGACACTGCCCACATAATCCAGCCGCTCATTCCGTTCAGCCGCAATGTCAGCGCGGTCGCGGCCGCAACGACGCCAACCGTCGCGGCATCGGTCATCCACAATGAAACGCCCCACCCCACGACACCCACAACCAGAACACCGTTCAATACGACCAAGGCCAGATCCATAATGGTATAAAGACGCATTTCCTTCTGGAACGTCTGACGGGCGGTCTCGATCGCCTCTTTGGCGTAATCCACCTCTTGGTCATGATGGGCGAACATTTTAACGGAATGGATATTGGTGTAGCTATCGACAACCCGACCGGTCACTGCAGACCGCGCATCCGACGCGGCCTTGGATGCAGGGCCAATCCGGCGAATAACCCATCGCAGCAGCAGCATGTAGGGTAGAAACCAGCACAAAACAGGTATCAACATTCTAGGGTCCGCATCCGCCAGCAGGACCGCAGCACCAATCAGATAGGCAATAGCAAAAGAAATCGCATCAAAGACTTGAAACACCGCCTCGCCTGCGGCTGGGGGGGTTTGCATTATCCGGTTGGCAATACGACCGGCAAAGTCGTCCTCGAACCAGCCAATGGACTGACGCAGCACATGACGATGCGCCCGCCAGCGCACGATCGTGCCAAAGTTGGGCAGGATCGTATTGTTCAACAAGGCGACCTGAATGATCATCACAAACGGGCGCGCGACAAGGATCAGGATTGCGGCAGTCGTCAGCTCAATTCCGTAAGTATCCCAGAACGTTGCAGGTGTTGAGCCGGACAAATAATCCACCAACCGACCCATGTAAAAGAACAACCAGACTTCGACGATTGCTACGAATACAGATAGAGACCCCGCAACCCAAAAAACCGCACGAAACGGTCCCGCGTAGTCACGCAAGAACGGAACCAGCCTTTTTGGCGGTGTGTCGGTCTCCTGATAAGGGGCGTAGGGATCGACGAGGTTTTCAAATAACCGAAACACGATTGTCTGCCTTAAATTAATAGGACAGACATAACCTGATTGCCATCAAAGGAAAACAGCCAGCGAGAAAAACATTAGACCCACGGCCATCGCGCGCATGAACATGCGCCAAGCATTCGGTGTGCTGGTCAAAAACGACAACCACGATCCGGCCCATGCCCAGAAAAGGCAGACGAAGATATTGGTTGATGTAAACGTCAGCGCCAAAATGACGGCCTGTCCATACAGGTCTCTGTCGGCGACATAAGCAAGCGCACTGATCGAGACCGCCCAGATTTTCGGGTTCACCCATTGGAACATGACCGCTTCTAGAAACGTAAACGGTCGATCTGCTGCCTGTTTGCTGGCCGGTTTGGCCTGCCACAACCCCCACGCCATCCAACCGATCCAAGCACCGGCAACCAGTTTCAACCCAACCGTCAGTACCGGCCAAGTCGTCACAATTGCGCCCAGCCCCAATCCTACAGCTCCGGCTACAACGCCAACACCCAATGCAACGCCGACAATATGCGGACCCGTTGCGGCAAAGCCAAATCGCGCGCCTGACGTGGTAATCAGGATCACATTCGGACCCGGTGAAAACAAACCAAAGAACACGAACCCAATCAAAGGCAACAAATCAGCCAAGCAGGTCTTCCCTTGTCAGGGTAAAGCCCGAGGCGATCCAGCGGTCTTGGGCATCTCTTAGGGTCTCGCCCAGCGCGGCACCCGATTTTTCAGGCATAAAGTCGGCCGCCCGCACCGGCAGAATCTGTTTTGCGGCCCACTCTAGCCGGTTCAGTTTTTCTGCAGATATGGCCTGCGTTAGACTCGCGTTTTCGATCAAATACCGATCTCTGGCGATTTCAAATCCGTAGCGATTTGCTTGCTCTAATTGGGGCACATCAGAACGGATCTGATCAATGCGCCTTTGCTGGACTTTGGACAACCGTAGGCGGCCAAAATCACCACCCAAGGCCACAAGTCGCCGCATCGGATCGGGTGGCAGGTTCTGATCTTGCTCGAGATGAACCAAAACGGTCAGGACATCCGGTGCGGCCCCCGGCAGAACACGCATCAGCACGCCGCTATGATCCATTGCCGCGACAGCGGGCGCGGGGTCAGGCGCGGCCAACAGCTTGAGCAGTTCTGACGTTACCCGTTCGGCAGACAGCCCATCCAAACCGTCCACGTGCGCCCCACATGCGGCCAAGCCTTCTGGGTCGATCCCGTCACCGCCATACCAAGCCGTGAACCGGAAGAACCGCATTATGCGCAAATAGTCTTCTTGGATACGCTGAACGGGATCATCAATAAAACGGATCTGACCGGTTTCTAGATCAGGCAAGCCACCCAATGGGTCCGCGACCAACCCATCGACGTCGCAATATAGCGCGTTCACAGTGAAATCCCGACGGCGGGCGTCATCTTTGATCGTATCCGAAAACGCGACCACTGCACGACGGCCATCTGTGGCCACGTCGCGGCGAAACGTGGTGACTTCAAACGTCTCGCCCTCGACAACGATGGTGACGGTACCGTGGTCGATCCCTGTAGGAATGGCCTTTAGCCCCGCCGCCTCGGCCAGTGCAATCACCTGTTCAGGCAAGGCATCTGTTGTGACATCCAGATCCGACGCAGACGTACCCAGCAATGCATTGCGCACGCACCCGCCAACATACCAAGCCTGAAAATCTGCGTCCGACAACATTGTCAAAATGCAACGCGAAGGACCACGCAGCCAAGGGGCATCGATACGCATCATGACATCCGATCCGCAAGCCCGCGCAAGATACGCGCAGTCGCGCCCCAGATATAATACGGGCCAAAGGGAACGGTGTAATATTGCCGTTTGCGGCCTTGCCACTGCCGCCCTTCAATCCGGAAATTTGCAGGATTCGTGACATGGGCCAAAGGCACCTCAAATACCTCTGCGACCTCGCCAGCCTCGGGCACCGGATCAAATCGTCCATGCACCAAGGCGATGACAGGTGTTACATTGAAGGCAGTTACTGTTTCATGTGACGCCATCGTACCCAACACTTCGACCTGTTGTGTCGGTAGACCAATTTCCTCATGCGCCTCGCGTAGAGCTGCGGCAATCGCGTCGTTGTCGCCCGCATCCACCTTGCCGCCAGCAAAGGCGATCTGGCCGGGGTGATGTTTCAGTCGCGCGGATCGCTTGGTCAGGATTAAGCTGCCCGTATCGGCCCGCACCGCAACCAAGACACCAGCATCCCGTAAAACCCGCCCTTGTGGTCGTGACACGTCAGGGTTCAGGTCAAAGTCCGACGATGCGCCGCCCGCAACGGACAGCGCACTCATCAAGGTTTGGTGCAGATCAGGCCCCGTCACCGTCCGCCTCGAAGCCAACGGTTTTCGGGTCGAATACGTAATGCGCCCCGCAGAATTGACAATCAGCGGTCAAGGTACCGTCATCTTTGGTCATATGCGTCAGGTCCTTGGCCGAATAGATCGACAACGATTGACGCACGCGATCCGCAGAACAGGTGCAGCCGAATTTGACAGGTTGAGGGTCGAAAACGCGCGGTTCTTCTTCGTGGAACAGGCGTAGCAACAATTCGGTCGGGGTGACTGTTGGGCCGATCATTTCGAGCGCTTCGACAGTGTCGAGCAAGGCATTGGCGCGGGTCCAGTTTTCGGACTCGTCGTCATTCAGGATATCTTTGGCCTCTAATAGCCCGTCCTCACCGCTGCCACCTTCGCCTGCTACATGCGGGCTGGCCTTGGGCATATGCTGCAACATAACGCCACCAGCGCGCCAGTGTTCGTCCTCACCACGTAGTTGGCTGCGGCCAAAGGACAGCTCGAACCGGGTTGGCAATTGCTCGGACTGGCTAAAATAGGTCTGCGCACAGGCCGACAGGGAACCGCCCGCGATAGGGGTGATGCCTTGATAGGGCGTCATGTCCTTGCCTTGATCGATCAGGATCGCAAAATAACCTTTGCCGATCTGGCTGAACGGATCGGCCTTTTCGTCCAAACGCTCGGCGTCATAGGATGCATATGCACGAATACGTGCCGGTTCGCCGTCTGCGGTTGGCGCGTAATAGTCTGTCGCAATCAAGCGGGCGGGCCCATCGCCGCGGACTTGCAACGACAGCTTCCAACGGGTTTTCATCGACTGACCGATCATCGCCGTCAACAAGGCCATCTCAGCAACCAAGCCTTCGATCAGGTCGGGATAGTCGTGTTGGGCCAAAATTTCCTCGAACGCGGTGTCCAGACGGGCAACGCGGCCGCGAATGTCAGAGCGGTCCAATTGAAACGGCAGGACGGTGTCGTCCCAGGCGATCTTGCCTACGGTCATCGAATTTCCTTACTTGTGCGGAACGGGCATACCGCGCCTATATAGGTGGGGCAACCAATTCTAAAAGGGGTAAACAATGATCAGGCGGTTCGGAAACAGCCCCAAAACAGGGCAACGCTATCAACCACGACCCGGGGCATATGCAATTTTGCCTCGGGACGAGCGCATCTTGGTAACATATCAGGCCGCGCCGCATTATGAATTCCAACTGCCCGGTGGCGGAATCGACCCGGGCGAAAGCCCGATCCAAGCCCTTCACCGCGAAGTGTTTGAAGAAACAGGATGGCGGATATCAACCCCGCGCAAGCTAGGGGTGTTTCGCAGATTCGTCTATATGCCAGAATACGATATGCACGCGGAAAAGCTGTGTCACATCTACATTGCACGTCCGGTTCTACGACTGGGTAACCCCACCGAAGACGGTCACACCGATGTCTGGCTCGACCCGCTCGAGGCCATCGCGAAATTGGCAAACGACGGGGACAGTGAAATGTTGGCAGGCTGGAATGATTTTCTTCGCTAACGACATAGCCGCACCTTTGCCGGCCGCACAGCGCAGCAACGGGTCATCACGCCGCGGCTGGCCTTAGCAAACGACAAAGAAATTCAATGGCTTATTCGACTAGTGGTCGCCCCTCGATCAAGTGACCATACAAAGTGGTAAGCACCGAAATTCCAACCATCGTCGATAGCCAGTTTATCGCAACCTCTAGGATCGCAGACAGCAGCGGAGCACCGGAAACCGCAAGGCCAAGAGCCGCGCCCACGAAAACATTCAGCGCGACAATGATCACGGTCACGCCAAATATTGTTCCACTTAGATCCGCAGTGGCCCCCCACGCTGCGCCAAATGTCAGGTCGTCGTGGACCGCTTTGGCGGGCAGGCAAATGGCCATGCGAAACCAAAGGTAACCAATTGCAGTTCCCAACATCAAACCAGCGAGCAACGTTGGAAAAACCGGTAACTGACCCGAGACAGTGATCATTCCCGCGAACAAAAACCCAACGATAAATGACAACGGGATCGCCGCCAGTGCGATTAAAAGACCCAACAAAAGGCTCTTGCCGACATAGCCCCAAATCGGGCGGCCTTCTGTAGCAGGAAGAAAACCTGAATACTCTTCTAGCAGGATAAACCGGTGCCAAGACACCGCGACCCATCCCGCAACGAACATGGACAGTGCAATCGCCACGATCAACAGCAAGAGCGGCAGAAGGCCGAAGTTGGCGAGCCCATCTTCGCCCATTGTCAAACCCGCAGCCCCATCAAGCCCGAAAATTGGTATCCCCGCAACTGCCATCAAAACAACCCATCCGAGGATCATCAAAACCGACGGAACCAACGACACCCGCACCGCCTGACCAAAATTGTTAAAGATCATCAAGAACGCGTGTTTCACGATCTGCCAAGCCATTGCCAATATCTCCATGCTTTCGTTTGGCTATAGGTTACACCCCTATCCTTGGCGGTCAACGTCCTAGCCTTGCGTGACCCCCCAAAACCCGTTATCGCGCTGAAAAACACGCATTTGAAAAGGTATCGTGCTAATGTCCGCTCCTAAAAAAGTCGTTCTCGCCTATTCTGGTGGTCTGGATACGTCGATCATTCTGAAATGGTTGCAGACTGAATATAACTGCGAAGTGATCACGTTCACCGCCGATCTGGGTCAAGGCGAAGAGCTGGAGCCAGCCCGCGCCAAGGCCGAGATGATGGGTGCATCCAGCATCTATATCGAAGATCTGCGCGAAGAATTTGTGCGCGACTTTGTGTTTCCGATGTTCCGCGCCAATGCCCTATATGAGGGGTTGTACCTACTCGGCACATCCATCGCGCGTCCGCTGATTTCCAAACGTCTGGTTGAAATCGCAGCCGCTGAAGGCGCCGATGCGGTATCCCACGGCGCCACCGGCAAAGGCAACGATCAGGTTCGGTTCGAAGTCGCGGCATATGCGCTAGACCCAGAAATCAAAGTCATAGCGCCATGGCGTGAATGGGATTTGACCAGCCGCACCAAGCTGATCGAATTTGCAGAGCAGCACCAGATTCCTGTGGCTAAGGACAAACGCGGTGAAGCCCCGTTCAGCGTCGACGCAAACCTGCTGCACACATCGTCTGAGGGTAAAGTGCTAGAAGACCCTGCCATTGAAGCACCCGAATACGTCTATCAGCGCACCGTGTCCCCCGAGGACGCTCCGAATGAACCCGAATTCGTTGAGATCGGGTTCGAGCGCGGCGATGCCGTGTCTATCAACGGTGAAGTGATGACCCCCGCTACGATCCTGACCAAGCTGAACGAACTGGGCGGCAAACACGGCGTTGGCCGTCTTGATCTGGTTGAAAACCGTTTCGTCGGCATGAAATCCCGCGGTATCTATGAAACCCCCGGCGGCACGGTCCTGCTAGAGGCGCATCGCGGCATCGAGCAGATCACGCTTGATAGCGGCGCTGGGCACCTCAAAGACAGCATCATGCCAAAATATGCTGAGCTGATTTATAACGGCTTCTGGTTCTCGCCCGAGCGCGAAATGCTGCAAGCCCTGATCGACAAATCCCAAGAGCACGTGACAGGCACCGTCAAAATCAAGCTCTACAAAGGGTCGGCCACCACGGTCGCTCGTTGGTCCGATCACAGCTTGTACTCAGAGGCACACGTCACATTCGAAGAAGATGCGGGCGCCTATGATCAGACAGACGCACAAGGGTTCATTCAATTGAACGCACTGCGCCTCAAGCTGCTGGCAGCGCGGGAAAAGCGCACCAAATCCTAAATCTTATGCGCTGCCAACTTTTTATAGAATGGCAGCGCACCCTCCAATAGGTGTCCTTGCTCAACGTCCAGTTCCGGCAACGGCCCTTCGGCCCCCGCAAACCCGGTTGATTTATGGACTGCGTTATACCAATGCGACGCCCATATCCCATCAGATTCCCGTGGGCCCGCATTCCAGTTCAGCATCGCGTCGTCAAACTGCAAATCAATCGCCGCGCATAATTTACGCAGCATACCTTCGGGATTGGCACGAATGTCCGCGCTATCGATTACCAGACCCCCTATCTTCGCAAATAGATCCGCCTGAGCCTGAAAGCCAATGTCGTATTGGGTCACACTGTCGCGTTTGGCCCCGTAACTTGCGATCACACGGGCGGGGTGCCGGATCAGATGGATATTCACACACTCGTCCGCCCAATCCAGCGGAACACCATCGATCATGTGATGCGGCATGTGTTTCATATAAAAATGCGGCTTTTGCGCTGGAATAGACCCTAAACAACGCGCCGCAACCTTATGTGGGTCGGTTTCATGAGCAGCCTGAATTTCAGCCGCCATCGGGTGATCTTTGCCCGTCATCGCCAGATAGGGCGCATAGAACGGCTCATCCCAAACGGCAAAATCAGAACGGTTTTCAAAGGCATACATCATCGCCGTTGACAGATTTCGCGGGCCCGACCACATCGCAATCCGCATCAGACACACTCCTGCTTGATCAAGTCTTTATAAAGATCCCGAAGCCGCATGGTAACTGGCCCCAATTCACCCGTGCCGATCACGCGACCATCAAGTGATCCAACCGGCGTTTGCGCCCCAAAGGTTCCGGTCAAAAACGCCTCATCCGCCCCATAGGTGTCAACAAGACTGAAATTCCGCTCAAAAACAGGGATGTCATTGGCGCGACACAAATCAATCACCTTTTGCCGAGTGATCCCGTTCATGCAGTAATCCCCCGTACTGGTCCAAACCGTCCCTTTGCGCACAATGAAAAAGTTACAAGCGTTGGTCGTATTTACGAACCCGTTTACGTCCAACATCAACGCCTCATCCGCGCCCGCCTTTTGCGCCGCGATACATGCGAGGATGCAATTCAGTTTGGAATGACTGTTCAACTTGGGATCTTGGGTCATCGGCAGGCCCCGCAAATGCGGCACGGTAGCAAGCGTGATCGGGCGCGGAATTTTGGGGCGTGAATGCTCCATGATAATCACAAATGTCGGACCGGATTGGGACAGGCTGGGGTGTTGGAATGGTAATACCTTAACACCGCGCGTTATCATCAATCGAGCATGGGCATTCTCAGTCATTCCATTGGCTTTTTGCGTCTCTAACAAAGCGGAAATGACAGATTTTCGATCCATGCCGATGTCTAGGTCGATTGCCTTTGCGGCCTCGAACAGGCGGTCCATATGTTCGTCCAGAAATGCCCATTTGTTGTTATACAGGCGCAGCCCCTCCCATACTCCGTCGCCCAGCATAAACCCGCTGTCGTAAACGCTGACAACGGCCTGATCGCGATGTACGATTTTGCCATCAACATAGATTTTGATATCGCGATTGCGGATATCATCTTGGGCTTGGTGAGTAGAGACGTGGTCTTGCATCGGATCCTCCTGTTGAGGTGACGCTACGGCGACCGGTGAAATGTTCCAAGAGGTAAACTGCGCGTTATCTCACTTTGGCGTGAATTGCTTTCCACTTCGGCCCGTGGCTGAATTCGATCAAAGGAGATCACAAAAATGTCCATTCCGTCCCGTTCGATCAAAACCGCCGCGCTGGCGCTACTCATTGCCCTTGGTGCGCTAATGCTCGCCAGCCGTGCAGAGGCCCGGGATATCAAAACAATGGTCGTCGCGGGCGGGTGTTTTTGGTGCATCGAGAGCGACTTTGAGCGGGTCAACGGGGTTACCGAAGTTGTCTCTGGGTATTCGGGTGGTTCGACCGTAAATCCGACCTATGACACCCTAAAAGGCTCGGGCCACTACGAAGTGGTCCAGATCACATATGACGCCGATCAAGTCAGCTATCGTCAGCTACTGGATTTGTTCTTTCGGTCTGTTGATCCGACCGATGCAGGCGGTCAATTTTGCGATCGTGGTGACACATACCGTACGGCGGTTTTTGTGTCTAACACAGGAGAAAGGTCAACAGCCCAGGCCGCGAAATCTGCAGCGCAATCCGCGTTGGGCCAGACAATTGTCACCCCTATCATCAATGCAGCCCCGTTCTACGAGGCAGAAGATTATCATCAGAACTATTACAAAAGCAGTGAACGCGTGATCACCCGTCGAGGAATCAAAACCAAAGCGGATGCTTATAAATTCTATCGCGATGCCTGTGGGCGCGATCAACGGGTCAGGCAGCTATGGGGCGCAAACGCGCCGTTTATCAACCACTGAAATCGCGCACTTCTGATAGATCTGGGATCACGTCCGCGGTGCCGTGGCGAGTGACCATTAGCGCACCTGCTTTGGTCGCCATCCGGATCGCTTGACCCATTGGCATACCTTGATCCAGACCCGCAATGACATAGCCTGTGAACGTGTCCCCTGCCCCCGTCGTGTCGACAGGTGTCACGGGAATAGCATCGAAATGCTGGTGCCCCTCGGGCCCATACCAATCCGCGCCATCACCGCCCAAAGTAACGATAACATCGGCCACGCCCAGCGCGTCAGGGCCTTTGCCTGTTGCATCGCGCAATTGCTGCGCCTCGACCTCGTTCAGGATCAGAAAATCCAACGACGGCAAAACGGCTTGAACCCGCTCTGCATCAAATGGCGCCGCAGCATAGCCTACACGCAACCCCATTTTGCGGGCCAATTCGGCGCCAGTTCGCTGTAGGTTGGTTTCGTTTTGCGTGATGAACCAATCGCCGGTCTGTGCTTCGGAAAGGGCATTTTGCAGCACTGCGTGGGGGATTTCACCGCTGGCGCCTGGCACCAGAATGATCGCATTTTCACCACCTTCGTCGACCGCAATAATGGCTTGGCTGGTTTTGGTGTTTAGCTGCGCGACATGACCGGTTTCGACACCGTATTCCAACAGCCGTTCTCCCGTCCAAGAGCCATCGTGGCCAATGGCCCCGATATGGTTGACCCGGCTACCCGCCCGCGCGATGGCAACGGACATATTCGCACCCTTACCGCCTAGAAATTCTGCCCGATCCGTCGCGGCCAATGTTTCACCCGGCGCAGGGATATGCGGCACAGAATAAACGTTATCGATATTGATCGAGCCGAGGTTCCAGACCGCCATTTAGCCCACCTTACACGCCGCAATTACGGCCATGTTCATGATGTCATTAACCGTCGAGCCGGTCGAACAAATTTGAACCGGTTTGCCAATGCCCGACAGAATTGGGCCAATGACGGTCGCACCCGCCATTTCCTGCATCAGCTTTACGCTGATAGATGCCGAGTGGCGAGCCGGCACAACCAATACGTTGGCCGGTCCGGTCAGACGCGAAAACGGATAGGCCTCCATTGCGGCCGGATTCAAGGCAACATCGACGGTCATCTCGCCCTCAAATTCGAAATCGACGCCGCGGTCGGCCAGAACTTGGGGTGCGATATGCATCTTTTCCGCCCGCTCGGACACGGGGTAGCCAAAAGTTGAGAACGAAACGAACGCCACACGCGGATCCAGACCTAGGTCACGGGCCACTGCGGCACCGCGTTCCGCAATATCCGCCAAGTCATTTTCATCTGGCCATTCATGCACCAAAGTATCGGCAATTAGGACAATCCGCCCTTTGTGGAGCAAGGCCGAAACGCCAATGGCGCCATCATGTGGCTGAGCGTCAAATACATGGTTGATCAGTTCCAGCACATGAGCAGATTTGCGTGTGGCACCCGTGACCATTCCGTCCGCGTGCCCATGCGCGACCATAAGGGAAGAAAATACGTGACGATCCCGCGCGGCAAGCCGGTGAATGTCATGAGTGTCAAAACCCTTGCGTTGCAAACGATCATAGAGGAACGATTTGTAGGTCGCGAGGTGCGGCGTATTGGCGGCATTGACCACCGTCAGCTCATCCACAGCATCCGCTAACCCTTCGGCTGTCAACTTTTCGCGCACGTCGCTTTCACGTCCGACAACCAATGACTTGCCCAAACCGGAACGTTGATATTGAACCGCTGCGCGCAACACGCGCGGATCATCACCCTCGGCAAACACCACCTGCGATTGGTTTGCGCGGGCGCGGACGTTCAGGCTTCGCAACATGCTGGCAGTCGGGTCCATCCGCGCCTTGAGGTTATTCTCGTAGGTTTCCATATCGACGATAGGACGACGGGCAACACCGGTGTCCATTCCGGCGCGGGCAACGGCCGTTGGAATGCGATAAATCAATCGTGGATCAAACGGGGTCGGAATGATGTAGTCACGACCAAACGTCAGCTTTTTGCCGTAGGCCATTGCGACCTCGTCGGGGACGTCCTCACGCGCTAGATCAGCTAGGGCTTGGGCACAGGCGATTTTCATTTCGTTGTTGATTGCCCGGGCGTGAATATCCAGTGCACCACGGAACAGATAGGGAAAGCCCAACACATTATTGACCTGGTTAGGATAGTCGGACCGACCGGTTGCCACGATGACGTCGTCTCGCACGGCGTGGACTTCTTCGGGCGTAATTTCGGGGTCGGGGTTGGCCATTGCAAAGATGACCGCGTTCTCGGACATGGACATCACCATGTCTTGGGTCACAGCGCCCTTGGCGGACACGCCCAAGAATACGTCACAACCCTGCATCGCCTCGGCCAAGGTGCGGGTGTCGGTGTTGGCGGCATGAGCCGATTTCCACTGGTTCATGCCTTCGGTGCGGCCTTGGTAGATTACGCCCTTGGTATCGCACATGATGCAGTTGTCGTGACTAGCACCCATCGCCTTGAGAAGTTCAAGACAAGCGATCCCAGCGGCGCCCGCACCGTTCAAAACGATCTTAACATCCTCGATCTTTTTGCCCGAAATCTGCAAGGCATTCAGCAGACCCGCCGCACAAATAACAGCCGTGCCGTGCTGGTCGTCGTGGAACACTGGAATGTCCATTTCTTCCTTTAGCCGCTGTTCGATAATGAAACATTCGGGTGCTTTGATGTCCTCAAGGTTGATGCCGCCAAATGTCGGACCCATCAAACGGACCGCATTGCAGAACGCGTCGGGGTCTTCGGTGTCCAGTTCGATATCAATCGAATTCACATCCGCAAAGCGTTTGAACAGGACCGACTTGCCCTCCATCACTGGTTTACTGCCCAGCGCACCGAGATTGCCAAGACCTAAAACAGCCGTGCCGTTCGAAATCACAGCGACCAGATTGCCCTTGTTGGTGTAATCATATGCCAGTTCTGGATTGGCGGCGATATCCTCACATGGGACAGCGACGCCCGGGGAATAGGCCAGCGACAAATCGCGCTGCGTGGTCATCGGGACGGTTGCATTGATCTCCCACTTGCCGGGGGTTGGGTCCATGTGAAACGCAAGCGCGTCTTCGCGGGTAAATTTTTGCTTTGGCATGACTGTCTTTCAGTTCGATTTCCCTAGACATAGCGGGTTTGCAACCAAGGGGGCAACGCCCGACTTTTTGGGTTTCGTAGGCATGATGTCGCGGGTATTGTCGGGCCAACCAATCCGGGGGGATTTGATGACTGCGTCCACAACACCGATGATAGCCCAATATCTAGAGCTAAAGGCAGGCTATCCAGACGCATTGCTGTTCTACAGGATGGGCGATTTTTATGAGATGTTCTTTGACGACGCTGTGGCCGCAGCGGCGGCCCTTGATATCGCATTGACCAAACGCGGCAAACACGAAGGATCCGAAATCCCGATGTGTGGCGTGCCACATCATGCCGCCGAAGGGTATTTTCTAACCCTGATCCGCAAAGGATTTCGAGTTGCTGTCTGCGAGCAGATGGAAACCCCGGCCGAAGCGAAAAAGCGCGGCTACAAAGCCGTGGTGCGGCGTGAGGTTGTGCGTTTGGTTACACCCGGCACATTGACCGAAGACAGTCTGCTTGACGCGCGGCGGCACAATTATCTTGCAGCCTACGCAGATGTTCGGGGCGAGGGGGCGCTTGCGTGGGTCGATATCTCAACAGGTGCGTTTCACGTGATGACCTGTCCGCGTGTGACGCTCGGACCCGAACTTGCGCGTTTGATGCCAAAGGAACTTGTTGTTCTGGACGGGGATGAGGGCAATTACGTCGAATTAGTGTCTGAAACTGCGGTTTCTCTTAGTAGTTTGGGAGGGGCTGCGTTTGACAGCACGGCAGGCGAAAAGCGGCTAAGAGATCTGTTCAAGGTCGACACGCTGGATGCCTACGGCAGTTTTGATCGCGCGCAAGTTTCCGCAATGTCAGCCGTGGCCGAATATTTGCACGTCACCCAAAAGGGGAACCTGCCGTTGCTTCGACCGCCTGTAATCGAAGGGCAGGCCAGCACGATGCAAATCGACGCTGCGACCCGCAGGTCTCTCGAACTTACGACGGCAATGTCAGGGGGGCGGGCAGGGTCACTCTTGGCTGCAATTGATCGAACTGCGACGTCAGGCGGCGCGCGACTGTTGGAACGCAGACTATCTAGCCCCGCATGTAGCGTAAACCAGATCACCGATAGGCAAGCGTCGGTTCGGCATTTCTTGGACAACCCGCGGGCCGGCTCTGATGCGGTTGATACACTGGGTCAAATGCACGATCTGGAACGGGCATTGTCCCGACTTGCCTTGGATCGTGGTGGGCCGCGCGATATGGCCGCAATCCGTAACACACTGGCCCAAGCCGCAGATCTGCACCGTATTCTAACAGGGGCCTTGCCTGTTGAACTGTCTCTGGTTCTACCTGATTTGGTCGGACACGAGGGTCTGCTAAACTTGCTCGACGATGCGCTCGTGGCGGAACCACCACTTTTGGCACGGGATGGCGGGTTTATCGCACCGGATTACGACCCCGATCTTGACGATGCACGCACCCTGCGTGACGAAGGACGTAGTGTCATTGCAAACATGCAGGCCGAATTCATCGAAAAGACGGGGATCAGCGCCCTCAAGATCAAGCACAACAATGTTCTAGGATACTTTATCGAAACCACCGCAACCCATGCGGAAAAGATGATGGCGGCACCGTTGAATGAAATGTTCATTCATCGGCAAACCACAGCCAATCAGGTCCGGTTTACCACTGTCGAACTAAGCGAGATTGAGACGCGTATCCTGAACGCCGGCGGTCGCGCCTTAGACATTGAAAAGCGGCTATATTCTAATCTGACTAGTGCGATTTTGGCACAATCAGGGCCCCTAGGGTCGTTGGCCCGCGCTATCGCAATTATAGATGTCGCCCAAGGATTGGCGCAGCTTGCCAAATCAGAGAACTGGTCCGCCCCAAAGTTGGACGACAGTCGGTCCTTTTCAATCAAAGGCGGCCGCCATCCGGTGGTCGAGGCCGCGCTGCAAAGATCGGGTGATCCGTTTGTGGCGAATGACTGCAATTTGTCCGCTAGCAATATCTGGCTGCTAACCGGGCCGAACATGGCGGGTAAATCGACGTTCTTGCGCCAAAACGCGCTGATCGCGATCCTCGCTCAGATGGGCAGCTACGTGCCGGCAAAATCAGCGCATATCGGGATCGTTACTCAGATTTTTAGCAGGGTCGGGGCCTCGGATGATCTGGCGCGGGGACGTTCAACATTTATGGTTGAAATGGTTGAAACTGCCGCGATTCTAAATCAGGCGGATGATAGAGCGCTCGTTATTCTGGACGAGATCGGGAGGGGAACTGCAACTTACGATGGCCTATCCATCGCCTGGGCAACGCTAGAACACCTGCACGACATCAATCGATGCCGCGCCCTGTTTGCGACCCACTATCACGAAATGTGCACGCTTTCGGACAAACTGGACGGGGTCGACAACGCGACGGTCACTGTCAAGGAATGGGACGGCGACGTCATTTTCCTGCACGAGGTCAAACAGGGCACAGCCGACCGCAGCTATGGCGTTCAAGTCGCACGGCTGGCGGGGCTTCCGCCGGTTGTGGTCGAGCGCGCCAAAGTCGTGCTAGAGGCTTTGGAAAAGGGCGAACGGGACGGCGGACAAAAGGCCGTGATCGACGACCTGCCGCTATTTGCAGCGACACCAGCGCCCGCGACAGTCAACGCGCCAGCCTCTGTCGTAGAGGAAAAACTGAAAGCAATCCTTCCAGACGAGCTAACCCCGAAAGAGGCGCTCGATCTGTTGTATGAACTTCGATCTGAACTCGACTGAGCCGCGTTTCTATTTCGCTGGGCGACCAGAGGCTTAGGCGCAGGTTTTGTGGGACCGGTTTCTACGCAGGGTTGGACGATACACCAACTTGTGCGGGCCGCAGCAATCGATCATGCAGCATGAACCCTTCAGCAGAAACCTGAATGATGTCACCCGCCTTGGTGTCAGGCAACGGGGCTTCGAACATCGCTTGGTGCAACTGTGGATCGAATTTATCGCCAACTTCGGGGACAATCGGTTCAATCCCGTGGCGTTTGAAGACCGACAGCAACTCGCGCAATGTCAGCTCAACACCTTCTAGCAGGGCTTTGTTTGCGTCTTTTTCGGCGTCGGCCGAGGACTGCAACGCACGCTTGAGGTTGTCATAGACAGGCAGCACATCACGGGCGAGTTTGGACCCGCCGTAGTTCTCGGCCTCTTTGCGATCCCGATCGGACCGTTTGCGCATATTCTCGGCATCGGCAAGGGCGCGCATCCATTTGTCACGAAACTCGTCGCGCTCGGCCTCAACGTCTGCAAGCTTGCCCAGCATATCATCTGCCATATCGCCCTCAGCGGCGAGGTCATCAAGGCTTTGAGGTTCCATGTTTTCGTCCGACATCGATTAGGTCCTTTCCGTCCGGTCGGCGACCATTTTGCCAACCAGTTGCGCTGTATAATTTACGATGGGCACAATGCGCCCGTAGTTCAATCGGGTGGGGCCGATAACACCGACCGCGCCCACAATCTTCTGATCGGCGTTCATATAAGGAGAAACGACCAAAGAGGAACCCGAAAGTGAGAAAAGTTTGTTTTCAGAGCCAATAAAAATTCGAACACCGTCTGCGTCATCGGCCAGCTCTAGAAAATTCGCGATGTCGCGCTTGCGTTCCAGATCATCAAACAATGTGCGAATACGATCAAGATCGGCCTCGGTTTCGGTTAACAAGTTGCCTCTGCCGCGCACTATAAGCCGTTCTGTCGGTTCGCCTTCGTTTTCCCACAAGGCTAACCCCTGTTCGACCAGGACCGCCGCCAAGGAATTGATTTCCATGCGCCGCGCCTTGATCTCTCGGGTTATGACTTTCCCAAGTTCAGACAATGTATGGCCGGCCGCGATGGCATTTAAAAAGTTCGCCGCTTCGCGCATGGATGATGGGGTCTGTCCGGGCGGGGGCGTGAACAATCGGTTCTCGACCCGCCCATCTGCGGTTACCAACACGACCAATGCACGGTCGACGGACAAGGATACAAATTCGATATGTTTTATCGGCGCTTCTTGTTTTGGGGTTAGAACAAGACTGGCACCTTTGGTGATTCCGGACAACGCAGACCCAACACGGTCGAGCAGGGTCGATACATCCTGTTCTGTATTTCCAAAGGTTTGATCGATTGTGCGCCGGTCTTCGCCGGCGACATCACCGATTTCCAAGATGCCATCGACGAACATGCGCAGGCCGATTTCTGTCGGAACGCGCCCTGCGCTAGTGTGTGGACTGCCGAGTAGTCCTAGAAATTCAAGGTCTTGCATGACGTTGCGGACTGTTGCGGCGCTTACCTTTTCCGACAGTGTGCGGGTTAATGTGCGTGACCCCACGGGATCACCGGTTTCCAGATAGGATTCGACAACGCGACGAAACACTTCGCGCGAACGGTCGTTCATATCGTCATATTGTGGTGCATTGCCGGTCATGTTGGTCCGCCTCAGAGGGGTCGGTTTATTAAGCCGTTTTGGCAATCGACGTCAATCGTGCTTGGATTTATTACATGGGCAGCGTAGACCCGTCGCGCAACCACCCATAGGAGAGTTCCCATGCGTCCATCCGGCCGTCAGACAAATGAAATGCGCACAGTTTCGATTGAAACAGGTGTAACAATGCACGCTGAAGGATCCTGCTTGATCAAATGCGGTAACACGCATGTTTTGTGTACCGCTTCGATCGACGAACGGGTTCCGTCGTTTCTAAAGAATTCAGGGTTGGGTTGGGTGACAGCAGAATATGGAATGTTGCCGCGTGCAACCAACACACGGATGCGTCGTGAGGCCAAGAATGGCCAGTCCGGCCGAACACAAGAGATCCAGCGCCTGATCGGACGATCATTGCGCGCAGGTGTGGACCGCGTGGCGCTGGGTGAACGTCAGATTGTGGTGGATTGTGACGTGATACAAGCGGATGGCGGCACCCGCTGCGCGTCGATCACCGGCGGCTGGGTTGCGCTCAAGCTGGCTGTGAAACAATTGATGAAGGCGGGTTTGATTACGTCCGATCCGCTAATTGATCCCGTGGCCGCTATTTCGTGTGGGATTTATGCAGGACAAGAGGTTCTGGATTTGGATTACCCCGAAGATTCCGAGGCGGGCGTAGACGGCAACTTTGTCATGACCGGTGGGAAGCTGATCGAGGTGCAAATGTCGGCCGAGGGCTCTACCTATACGCGCGCCCAAATGGACGGTCTGCTCGACCTCGCAGAGAAAGGCATTTCCGAACTGATTGACGCGCAACTATCGGCGGTTGCTTAAGATGCGCCGGTTTAATGGGGATCATCTTCTTGTCGCTACGCATAACGCTGGTAAACTGGAAGAGATCGCAGATCTTTTGTCAAAATTTGACGTAAAACTATCGTCGAACGCTGACCATGGCCTGCCTGAACCCGATGAGACCGAAACGACTTTTGTTGGAAATGCGCGGATCAAGGCGCATGCGGCCGCGAAAGCAACCGGTTTGCCGGCACTTGCGGATGACAGCGGGGTTGAAGTCGAGGCGCTAGGCAATGCGCCCGGTGTTTATACCGCGGACTGGGCCGAGACGGACCATGGCCGTGATTTTGAAATGGCCATGAGCCGCGTATGGCGCGAACTGGAAGAGCGCGAAGCAGCTCATCCGCGGGTGGCTCGGTTCTGTAGCACACTTGTGATTGCTTGGCCTGACGGACATGACGAGGTGTTCGAAGGTCGGGTTGAGGGGCAAATTGTCTGGCCGATGCGCGGCGATAATGGCCATGGGTATGACCCCATTTTTCAGCCCGATGGGTATGACGTGACGTTTGGCGAAATGGACCGTTGGGAGAAGAACAAGATAAGCCACCGAGCAAAAGGTTTTGATTTGTTCGTGAAGGGTTGTTTTGCCTGAGGATTTGACCGCAGGCGGCTTTGGCCTGTATATCCACTGGCCGTTTTGTCAGGCCAAATGCCCCTATTGTGATTTCAACTCTCATGTTGTGGCGTCTGTAGACCAAGCGGCATGGGCGCGAGCCTATGTGTCCGAAATTGCCCGCACGGGTGCGGAAACGCAGGGGCGTATCCTAAAGTCGGTTTTCTTTGGCGGCGGTACGCCAAGCCTGATGACGCCTGAGACCGTCGACACGATTCTGACCGCTGTTCGCGCAACATGGTCGTTGGCGAATGACGTTGAGATAACGCTAGAGGCAAACCCGACATCTATCGAAGCAGGGCGTTTTGCCGGATACCGCGGGGCGGGGGTTAATCGGGTGTCGATGGGTGCGCAAGCATTGAACGACGTAGATCTGAAGGCATTGGGGCGTCTGCATTCGGCAAAAGAAGCTCTTGAGGCGTTTGATATTGCCCGAACGCATTTTGATCGGGTCAGTTTTGACCTGATTTATGCGCGCCAAGGTCAGGGTCTCGACGCGTGGAAGTCTGAGCTTCGTCAAGCGCTAGGTTTGGCGATTGATCATCTTTCATTGTATCAGTTGACGATTGAGAATGGGACGGCATTTGGTGACCGATATGCTGCGGGGAGACTTCG
Organism: uncultured Roseobacteraceae bacterium; assembly: GCA_964022195.1. Lineage (GTDB taxonomy): Bacteria > Pseudomonadota > Alphaproteobacteria > Rhodobacterales > Rhodobacteraceae > Yoonia. The sequence goes on along the minus strand of CAXIAS010000009.1, from coordinate 7,217 downwards.
GGATCTACCTAGTGAAGATTTATCTGCGGACATGTTCGCTGCGACGCAAGAGATATGTGAAGCACATGGGTTTCCGAGTTATGAAGTGTCTAATCATGCCAAAAATGGAGCCGAGAGTATCCACAATCTGATCTATTGGAACTACGGCGACTACATTGGAATTGGTCCCGGCGCCCATGGTCGGGTCACTATCGATGATCGCAAATTTGCAACTGTAGCGCCTAATGCGCCTGGTTTATGGAAGGCGCAAGTAGAGAAGACCGGTAATGGGGAGTTGGACCGGTCGGAATTAAGTAGTTCCGATCAGTTGACCGAAAGCTTGTTGATGGGATTACGTCTGAAAAATGGCGTGCAACTGGCCCGATTGCGGTCGTTGGGTTTGGATAGTTTATCAAATAATATCAATCAGTTAATTGATATGGGTATGGTGAAATCCAATGTCGATACCTTGCAGGTTACACCGTTGGGGCGTCCATTGCTAAATGCCGTTCTAGACAAGTTGATAAACGGTTAGCCCCCGGACAGGGCGCGCAATAGGTCATCCAATTGTTCAAGCGTCTTGTAGTTAATCGTCATTTTCCCGCCTTCACCGGACGTGTCGTGATCGATTGCCACTCGCATTCTTAATGCTGCGGACAATTCAGATTCGATCATCTTTGTGTCTGCATCTTTTTCTTGCGATTGCCGTGTTGCTTTGCGGCTTTGTTTCGGCGCCAAACCAGTCTTGGCCAGTTTTTCTGTGTCACGCACGGACAATCCTCTGGCGACAATGTGGTCTGCCAGTTTTGTCGCATCGTCATGCCCAACAAGCGCTCGTGCGTGTCCAGCGCTCAGCTGTCCTGTCTCGAGATAGGACACAACGCTTGATGGAAGTGACAAGAGCCGAACGTGATTTGCGATGTGGCTCCGGCTTTTCCCAAGAGCTACCGCAAGTTGATCTTGTGTATGACCAAACTTATCCATCAGTTGGCGATAGCCCGCCGCTTCATCGATGGGATTCAGATCGGCACGTTGAATATTCTCAATAATCGCGACCTCTAGGACCTCGGTATCGGAATAGTCACGGATAACAACGGGTGCCTGATGAAGTTTGGCAATTTGTGACGCGCGCCATCGACGTTCGCCGGCTACAATTTCATAAGCGTTTGTTTTTGTGTGGTGTTTCCGAACGATCAGAGGCTGGATGATACCTTTTTCTGCTATCGATTGGGCAAGTTCATTCAATGCCGTATCGTCAAATGCGCGACGAGGCTGGTCTGGGTTTGGGTAAATATTTTCAATCGGGACAAACATATCCGCTCGGCGACTAGTAGAAGCATCAGCAGATGCTGTTTCTGGCGTCACGTCGGCCATCAGTGCAGATAGTCCACGGCCCAGGCCGCGGGACTTGTTGGTAGGCTTTGCCATTTACGCGACCCTTTTCCAGTTATGCTTGTTCAATATTTCTCGTGCCAAATTTCGGTACGCCGTACTGCCTTTTGAATTTGGGTCATACGACAAGACAGGTGCGGCAAACGATGGTGCCTCGCTAAGTCGGACATTGCGCGGAATGACTGTCGCAAAGACCATCTCTCCTAGATTGGCGCGGGCGTCTTCTTCTACTTGTTGGGACAAGTTGTTTCGCTTGTCGAACATGGTCAGCGCAACGCCCTCAATGCGAAGATCCGGATTTGCGGTTTCGCGGACGTCCCGGATTGTCAGCATAAGTTGTGACAGGCCTTCGAGGGCGAAAAATTCGGTTTGTAGCGGGACAACCACGCTATCGGATGCAACCATCGCGTTGACTGTTAGAATATTCAACGATGGCGGGCAGTCGATTAGTATATAGTCATAGGCGTAGGCATCGATCATCTGTTGCCGGAGGGCGTCTCTTAATAGAAAGCTGCGTTTTTCGTTTGATATCAAGTCGATGTCGGCGGAACTAAGGTCCGTGGTCGCTGGAATTATCTCAAGATTTTCGACGGTTGTTGGCTGTATTACGTCCTGCAGATTTGCATCGCCGATGATCAAATCATATGTGGTGTGTTTGCGTTTATCGTGATCAATGCCTAGACCTGTTGATGCATTACCTTGCGGGTCAAGGTCGACCATTAAGATTCGACAACCCTGTTCCGCCAGTGCCGCGCCCAAGTTTATCGTAGTGGTTGTTTTGCCCACGCCACCTTTTTGGTTTGCGACGGATATTATCCGCGGCTGTGGTCTGCGGCTAAGGTCGCTCACGTTTGATGTCCTCTACGATAAGTATTCGCGCGTCAGTTGCTGTAATACTGGGAACTTCCGTTAATTCAAAGGACCATTTTTTCCGGGCGTCATTGATTTCTTCGTTGTAATTGCGGCCCTTAGGGATAATTGCACGACCGGTAGGCGCTATGTGACGCATGGTTTGGCCCAGCAACTGTGTCAGTGGGCTTAGCGCGCGCGCGGTAATTACGTCGGCATGCTGTGGTGTGGCTTCTTCGATCCTTTCGCTGATGACCGTGGCATTGAGGTCAAATTCTCGAATGGCCGCGCGTAGAAACGTTGACTTTCGTTGATCCGATTCTACGAGTGTAAATCTGGTTTTCGGGCTTTGATCTTTGGCTATGGCGGCCAGGACAATTCCAGGAAAGCCGCCGCCGCTACCTAAATCCACCCAATGTTTCGTCGATTTTGGAGCGAACTGAAATAGCTGAGCAGAATCTACAGTGTGTCTTTCGCGTATTTCATGTAGTGAGTTTGGAGCTATAAGGTTTATGTGTTTTGTCCACTTACTCACAAGCTGTTCGAAACCTGATAAGATTGTGGATGTTTCACGTGAAACATTGTTGAGTGAGCTTTTCGTCAATTCTTAAGTTCCTGTTTTCAATCGCATATCTCGCTTAATACGAGCAACCAGCAACATCAATGCCGATGGTGTAACGCCATCAATTCGCGCGGCCTGGGCTATATTGGATGGTCGAACTGCTGACATCTTTTGGACCATCTCAGACGACAGCCCATCAATGTCCCCAAATGGAAAATTCTCAGGGATAAGGAGCGATTCATCCCGCTCCATTGCAGCAATATCCTTTTCCTGACGCGCAATATAATTGGAATACAATGCGTCATTTTTTACTTGCTGTTTAACTGTTGCCGCGAACTCAAACTCAGAACCGTTCAACTGCTCCAAATGAGAAAATTCAAAATCACTTAGAGACAACGCCTCAGTTCCAGAACGTTTTGGCCCATCCGGCGCCAATCGAACCCCCAGATTATGGATATCACGTGCCGACAAAGACATTTGATCCAATTCGGACTTAAGCTTTTCGATACTTGCGATCTTAGACGAATAGGCATTCCATCGTTCCTCACCAATCGAGCCCAATTTACGGCCCAACGGAGTCAGGCGTTGATCTGCGTTGTCTGCACGTAGAGATAGACGAAACTCTGCACGGGATGTGAACATCCTATAGGGTTCAGTGACGCCTCTGGTGATCAAATCATCGATCATCACCCCGATATAAGAGGTTCGGCGATGGAATTCCGCAGGTTCACGGCCCATTGCCTTTAGCGCCGCGTTTAGGCCGGCAACCAAACCTTGGGCTGCCGCCTCTTCGTAGCCGGTTGTTCCGTTAATTTGCCCAGCCAAATACAATCCCGGGATTAGACGCAATTCAAAGGTATTTCGAAGCGCACGTGGATCAACGTAGTCATACTCGATCGCATACCCAGGCTGCACAATTTGTGCATTTTCGAGCCCCACGATAGACCGCACATAAGCCTCTTGAACGTCTTCAGGGAGTGATGTCGAAATTCCATTCGGATAAACTGTGCTGTCGCTCAATCCTTCGGGCTCTAGGAATATTTGATGCGATTCCTTATCTGCAAATCGAACAATTTTGTCCTCAATTGACGGGCAATACCGCGGACCTACGCCCTCGATCTGGCCGCCATACATTGCAGAACGCGCTAGATTCTTTTCAATAATTTCATGAGTTTGCGGATTAGTATGTGTAATTCCACAAGAAATTTGTCTAGCCCGTGGTTTGTCAGACAAAAAGGAAAACATAGTCGGATCAGTATCACCGGGTTGGGACTCCAACTTTGTCCAGTCAATAGTCCGACCGTCCAAACGTGGCGGCGTGCCGGTTTTCAGCCGTCCAATCGGTAGGTCATACGACAAGAGCCGATCTGCCATTTTTACTGACGGTTGTTCCCCCATCCGTCCACCGGGTCTGGACACGTCACCAATATGGATAACACCCCGCAAAAATGTACCCGTCGTCAAAATTGTAGTGGTTGCATGGATCTCCGAGTTATCAGCCAACACGACGCCGCAAACAAAATCCTGGTGCTGGATCAAATCCACGGCTTCGCCTTCAATGACTTGCAGCCGCGGACTAGACCCAATCTCTGCTTGCATCGACGTTTTGTATAAGAGTCTATCCGTCTGCGCCCGCGGACCTTGAACGGCCGGTCCCTTTTTGCGGTTCAATAAACGGAATTGGATCCCTGCTGCATCAGCCACCCGACCCATGGCGCCATCTAGCGCATCGATTTCACGGACCAAATGACCTTTTCCCAAACCACCAATTGCAGGATTGCAGGACATCACACCAATGCTGGACCGCGAGATCGTCAAGAGTGCAGTTCTCGCGCCCATACGGGCCGCAGCTAGCGCTGCCTCGCAACCCGCGTGGCCACCACCAACGACCAAGACATCAAATTGTTTCACGTGAAACATCTCCTACTTGCCGATACAGAAACTCGAAAAGATCTCGCCCAAGAGATCCTCGACGTCAATTCGCCCTACCAGACTATCAATAGCGCGGATCCCATCACGCAAGTCTTCAGCAGCCACATCCGCTAGATAATCAGGAACATCGATATCGGATAGCACGGTATCCAACCGTTCGGAACACCTGATCATCGCTACCCGATGACGCTCTCGTATTGCCGCACCAACACCATCGACACGCTCTGATAATCGATCCTGAATCTCTGAAACCAGACGATCGACACCATAACCCGTGACCCCAGAAATACCAAAACCGGCACTACTTCCAACATCGTCTTTGGGCACAACAACGATATCGCTTTCTCGAATATCTAGTAGCGCCTCTTCATCCGTACCCAACATATAGATAATCAAATCCGATTCACTAGCTCGCCTAATCGCCTTCTGAACCCCGATTTCTTCAATTTTATCATCTGTTTCCCGCAACCCGGCAGTGTCCAAAAACGTAACTGGCAGACCGCCCAGCTCCATTCTTACTTCGATCACGTCACGCGTTGTTCCGGCTATCTCGGACGTAATTGCGGCATCCCGACCAGCTAGAAAATTCAACAAAGTCGACTTTCCCACATTCGGAGCGCCCACAATTGCGATCTCGAATCCCGAACGTATCCGTTCAGCAATCGCAACACCCTGCACCTGTTTGTCCAACTCCTCTTTCGTCTGGGTCAACAGCTCGCGCACCTCAGGGGTTACGTCGACAGGAACATCCTCATCTGCAAAATCGATTGTTGCTTCTATCAACGCAGCGGCCCGCAATAATTTGCTGCGCCAACTCTCCGCCAGATCACCCAAGGCCCCGGACAATACTCGAAGCGCTTGGCGGCGTTGGCCTTCGGTCTCGGCATCAATCAAATCAGCCAGACCCTCGACTTGAGACAAATCAAGCTGGCCGTTCTCAAGCGCACGGCGGGTAAATTCACCAGCATCTGCCGTACGCGCATTCGGGGCTTCGGACAATTCCCGCAAGACCGCAGACACAACCGCAACCGATCCGTGCAAATGCAGTTCGACAACCTCTTCGCCGGTAAAACTGGCCCCTTTCTCGAAACTCAGGACAAGCGCCTCATCCAACGGCTCGCCTACACGGTTTCGCAATTGCCGCAACCCGCGTCCCGTCGGCACATCCGCCATCAACAAACCGGCAATAGCACGGGCATGTGGTCCGGAAATCCGAACCACGGCAACGCCGGCCCGCCCTTGGGCCGTTGCAAGGGCAAATATCGTATCCATACTTTTAACCGATTGTTTTATAACAATTAGTTACGTGTTCATCGAATCGAAGAAGTCAGAATTCGACTTGGTTTGTTTGAGCTTACCAATCAAGAATTCAATCGCATCCGTCGTGCCCATCGGGTTCAGAATGCGTCGCAAGACATAGGTCTTCTGCAAATCGATCTTATCGACAAGCAACTCTTCCTTACGCGTACCAGACTTCAGAATATCCATGGCAGGGAACACACGCTTGTCGGCCACCTTACGATCCAAAACAATTTCGCTGTTACCTGTGCCTTTGAATTCTTCAAAGATCACTTCATCCATCCGGCTACCGGTATCAATCAATGCCGTCGCAATAATCGTCAAGGAACCACCTTCTTCGATATTCCGAGCCGCACCAAAGAAACGCTTGGGCCGCTGTAGGGCATTCGCATCCACACCACCGGTCAGAACCTTACCAGAGGACGGAACCGTTGTGTTAAACGCACGTCCCAGTCGCGTGATCGAATCCAGCAAGATAACAACATCCCGCTTGTGTTCGACCAGACGTTTAGCCTTTTCAATGACCATCTCGGACACAGCCACGTGCCGTTCGGCAGGTTCGTCAAATGTTGACGATACGACTTCCCCTTTGACCGACCTTTGCATGTCGGTGACCTCTTCAGGGCGTTCGTCGATCAACAAGACGATCAAATAACATTCAGGGTGATTCCGCTCGATCGAATGGGCAATATTTTGCAACAGAACTGTTTTACCCGTCCGCGGCGGCGCCACGATCAGTGACCGCTGTCCCTTACCGATTGGCGACACCAAATCAATAATCCGCGCCGATCGATCCTTAATCGTAGGATCTTCAATCTCCATCTTCAGGCGCTCATCAGGGTAAAGCGGGGTAAGGTTATCAAATGCAACCTTGTGCTTGGCCTTTTCAGGTTCTTCAAAATTAATGGATTCAACCGTGGTCAGCGCGAAATAACGCTCTGTATCGCTTGGCTCTTTCATCACGCCTTGCACAGTGTCACCAGTGCGCAACGAATGTTTACGGATCATATCAGGTGAAACATAGATATCATCAGGACCAGGTAGATAGTTCGCTTCAGGCGATCGCAAAAAACCAAACCCGTCTTTGACGACTTCCAAAACCCCATCGCCGCCGATCAACCATTCTTCGTCGGCACGCTCCTTCAAAATAGCGAACATCATATCGCCTTTGCGCATCGTCGATGCGTTTTCAATCTCTAGCTCT